>JAJPJL010000084.1 GCA_021324255.1 Bacillota bacterium | reverse complement strand
TGGATCCGCTGCAACGTCTCGACCTCGGCGTGCAGGTAGTGGACCTTCATGCCGAGCTCCTGCAAATAATCGGAGAGGTCCTCGGCCATCCGCTTCGTCAGGGTCGTGACGAGCGTCCGCTCGCCCCGATCGACCTGGGTCTTGATCTCCGCGATGAGATCGTCCACCTGACCCTTCGCCGGACGGACGTCCACCTGCGGGTCCACGAGGCCGGTGGGCCGGACGATCTGCTCGACCACCCGGGCGCTGCACGAGAGCTCGTACGGGCCCGGGGTGGCGGACACGAACACGGCCTGGGGCACGAGCGCGTCAAACTCCTCGTACGTCAGCGGCCGGTTGTCGTAGGCGGAGGGGAGGCGGAACCCGAACTCCACGAGGTTCTTCTTGCGCGCGCGATCGCCCTCGTGCATACCGCGGATCTGCGGGACCGTCACGTGCGACTCGTCGATCATGACGAGATAGTCCCTGGGGAAGTAGTCGAGCAGGCAGCCGGGCCGCTCCCCTTCGGCGCGGCCCGAGAGGTGCCGTGAGTAGTTCTCGATGCCCGGACAGTACCCGACCTCGCGCAGCATCTCCAGGTCGTACTTCGTCCGAAACTCCAGCCGCTGGGCCTCCAGGAGCTTGCCCTGCGCCTGGAACCACGCGATCCGTTCGCGCAGCTCTTCTTCGATGCGGCCCAGCGCGCTGCCGAGCTTGGCGGCGGTGGTGACCCAGTGCTTCGCCGGCCAGATCGCCACCGCCGGCTTGTCGACGAGGACCTCGCCGGTCAGCGGGTCGATCTCGTGGATACGCTCGACCTCGTCTCCGAACAGCTCGATCCGGACCGCCCGGTCCTCGTACGCGGGAAAGACCTCGATCACGTCCCCGCGCACGCGGAAGCGGCCCCGCGCGAAATCGATGTCGTTGCGCTCGTACTGCACGTCCACGAGCCGCCGCAGGACGTCGTCGCGCGACCGCTGCTCGCCCACGCGCAGAAACAGCATGACGTCCTGGTAATCCTGCGGCGAGCCCAAGCCGTAGATGCAGGATACGGACGCCACGATGAGCACGTCGCGACGTTCCATGAGGGCCTTCGTGGACGCGTGGCGCAGCCGGTCGATCTCGTCGTTGATCGACGCGTCCTTGGCGATGTACAGGTCCGTCTGCGGCACGTACGCCTCGGGCTGGTAGTAGTCGTAGTACGAGACGAAATACCGCACAGCGTTGTCGGGGAAGTACTGCCGAAACTCCCCGTACAGCTGCGCGGCGAGCGTCTTGTTGTGCGCGATGACGAGCGTGGGGCGCTGGATCTGCTCGACCACCTTGGCCATCGTGAAGGTCTTGCCCGAGCCCGTGACGCCCAGCAAGGTCTGGTAACGGTTGCCGCTGCGGATGCTGTCCGTGAGCTGCGCGATCGCGGCCGGCTGGTCCCCCGCGGGCTGTTGATCGGTGATCATCTTGAATGGCGCCATCGTCGTGACCCCATCGCAACTCGAGGAATATATCAAGAAATTATACCATGCGGCGCCGCCGCGACCGCGACAAGAGCACCGCGCCGCCGGCGAACGGCGCGGGTCGCGTCACGATCGAGCACGGCGCGGTCCGCGACGCGGGACGAGCGCCGCGCCGGCGCGGTCGACACACCGCCGGCGGATCACGACCGACTCGGGCGTTCGCGCGCGCCGCCGGGTGCGCCGGCGAATCAGCCCCCCGATGGCGAACGACGCGCGCGCGCCTTCGCCCGGAGTTCCTCCCAGAGCCGAGCCACCTGCACCCGCGTGGCCTCAGGCGGCCCGCTGTTGTCGATCACCCAATCGGCCCGCGCCAGCTTGTCCCGCAGCGGCACCTGCGAGGCCAAGCGCCGCCGCGCCGCCTCCCGCGAGATGCCGTCGCGCGCGACGAGCCGCTCGAGCTGCGCATCCTCGGGGGCAAACACCACCACGATGCCGTCGAGCCCGAGATCGCGGGCGTCCGTGGTGTCGAGCAGCAGCGGGATATCGAAGACGATCACCTCGACGCCCGGGATCGCGGCGAGCCGGGCGCCGTCCTCGGCGATGCGGCGGCGAATGTGCGGGTGCGTCAGCGCGTTGAGCCGCTCCCGGGCGGATGCATCCTCGAAGACGCGCCGCCCGAGGGCCTTGCGGTCGATGGCGCCGCCCGGAGCCACGATCGCCGGACCGAACGCCGCGACGACGTCCGCGTAGGCGGCGCCGCCGGGCGCCGTCACCTCTCGCGCGATCCGGTCGGCGTCCACGATCGCGGCCCCCGCCGCCTGGAGCGCCGCGGCCACCGTGCTCTTGCCGCTGGCGATCCCGCCGGTGAGGGCGATGCGCAGCGGGCGCTCCGGTCCCGCGTTCACCCGAGCGGCGTCATATCGCGCCAGTTCGGGCCCGCCGCGAGGTCGACCACGAGCGGCGCGGCCAGGGCATACGCCGCTTCCATGATGTGCCGCACGCGCGGGCCCACGCGGCCGACGAGCGGGCGCGGCACCTCGAAGAGCAGCTCGTCGTGGATCTGCAGGATCATCGCCGTACCGGGCGCCTCCGGCAGCAGCTCGCGGTCCAGCCGCAGCATCGCGATCTTGATGATGTCGGCGGCCGTGCCCTGGATCGGCGCGTTGATCGCGATGCGCTCGGCGCCTTCCCGGATCACCCGGTTGCGGCTCAGGATGTCGGGGAGGTACCGGCGCCGTCCGAGCAGGGTCTTCACGTAGCCGTCACGGCGCGCGTGCTCGACCACGGTGCGCATGTAGTCGCCGACGCGCGGGTACCGGCTGAAGTACGTGTCCATGAACGCGCGGGCTTCCTCGCGCGTGATCGTGAGCTGCGCCGCGAGGCCGAAGTCGCTGATCCCGTACGCGATCCCGTAGTTGAACGCCTTGGCCCGGCGCCGCATTTCGGCGGTGACCGCCCCCGCGTCGACCGAGAAGACTTCGGCCGCGGTGACCGTATGGATATCGGCGCCGCGGCGAAACGCGTCGAGCAGGCCGGGGTCCTGCGTCACCTCCGCGAGCACCCGCAGCTCGATCTGCGAGTAGTCCGCGGAGAGCAACACGGTGTCCTCGCGCCCGGCGATGAAGGCCCGGCGTATCTGCCGGCCCACGTCGGTGCGAATGGGGATGTTCTGCAGGTTGGGATCGGTGGTGATGACGCGGCCGGTCGCCGCGACCGTCTGGTTGAACGTGGTGTGCAGGCGTCCGGTCCGAGGATCGACCATGACCGGCAGCACGTCGATATACGTGCCCAGCAGCTTGCTGAGCTCGCGGTGCTCCAGGATGCGCGCGACGACGGCGTGCTGCGGCGCCAGCTGCTCGAGCACCTCGGCGTCCGTAGAGTACCCCGTCTTGGTGCGCTTCAGCGCCGGCAGCTGGAGTTTTTCGAACAGGACGAACGCCAGCTGCTTCGGCGACCCGATGTTGAACTCGGTGCCGGCGAGCCGGTAGATCTCGTCCGTGAGCGCCGCGATCCGGTCCCGAAGCTCGTCCGAGAGCGCCCGCAGCGCCGGCACGTCGATCGCCACACCCGTGCGCTCCATGCGCGCCAGCACGCCCGCCAGCGGGAGCTCGACCTCGCGGTACAGGCGGTCCACCTCGCGCGCGCGAAGCTGCGCCTCCATGACGTCGCGCAGGCGCACGATGAGGTCCGCCTCCTCGGCCGCCACCTCACCGGGGGGTGGGCCGAGCGCGAGCCCGTCCGCGGTGTGCTCCCGCTGATGGAGGCGCCAGCGCAGGTGCTCCCACGCGGCGCTCTCCAACGTGTGCGCGCGCTTGCCCGAGTCGAGGAGATACGACGCGAGGCCGACGTCGAAGGCGAAGCCGCGAGGTGCAAGCCCGGCGCGCTCCAACAGGATCTGGTCGCGCTTCACGTCCTGGCTGAGCTTCGGCGTCCCCGCATCCTCGATCACACGGGCGAGCCCGGCGGGGATGCCGCCCGCGAGATCGACGTAGCACGCTTCGCCGGGCCGCGCCGCGAGGGCGAGGCCGGCGAGCCCGGGGGCCGCGGGCTCGTTCCCGACCATGGGCGCGATCGCGATCTGGGTCGCGCCCCGGAGGAACGCCGCGAGTTCGTCCGGGACGATCTTCCGGTACGTGCCGCGCGCCTCGGGATGCCGCTCCTCCTCGACGCCCAGCCGGTCCAGCAGCGACCGGAATTCCAGGCGCGTAAACAGCGCGCGCACGCGTGCCGCGTCGGCCGGGCGCCGGGTCAGGAGGTCCCAGGACACGGACAGCGGGACGCGGGTGTCGATAGTCGACAGCGCCTTGCTCTGGAGGATCTGCTCGCGGTGGTCCTCGAGCTTCTGCCGGAGACGCGCCTCGCGCCCGTCGCCCGCCGTTTGCAGCACGTCCTCGACGGTCGCTCCGCCCGCCAGGAGGCGCGCTGCGGTCTTGTCGCCGACGCCGGGCACGCCGGGGATGTTGTCGGTGGTATCTCCTTTGAGGCTCTTGAAATCCGGCACCTGCGCCGGCTCGACGCCGAGCTTGACGCGCACGCCGGCCTCATCGTACATGGTGGTCTCGCTGATCCCCCGGCTCGTGACCATGACGCGCGTGCGGGGGGAGACGAGTTGCAGCGCATCCAGGTCGCCGGTCACGATGACCACGTCCATGCCGCGCGCCTCCGCGAGGCGCGCCAGCGTGCCGATGACGTCGTCGGCCTCGAACCCGGCAATCTCGAAGATGGGGAGCTCGAACGCCTCCACGACCTCTTTGGCCAGCGGGATCTGCGGCCCCAGGTCATCCGGCATCTTCCGCCGCGTCGCCTTGTACTCGGCAAACGCCTCGTGGCGGAACGTCGGCCCCGGCTTGTCGAACGCGACGGCGACGCACTGCGGATCGATCTCGTCCAGGACCTTGAGCAGCATCGTGGTGAACCCGTAGACGGCGTTGGTCGGACGCCCGTCGCGGGTCGTGAAGTACGGGAGGGCATAGAACGCCCGGTAGACAAGCCCGTTTGCGTCGATCAGCAAGAGCGTGTCGCGTTTCGCCGAGGCCGTCATCTCCGCCATCTTCCCCGCCTATCCCCGCGCTCCTCCGGAATCGGAAGCCGCGGGCGACTGCCGAACGGGCGTGTCCTCCGGTATCAATCGTACCAGACGCGTGTGATGCTCGGCTCCGAGCTCGGGCCATCGCCGGCCCGCCGCGGATCTCTCCGCGCCGGCGCGCCGTTCCGCCTCTCCCCCGCTTGAGCGCGCCTGAGCGCGGTGGTACGATTAGTCGCGCCGATTCGCGCCGGAGTGTCGGAACAGGCAGACGATCGCGACTCAAAATCGCGTGGGCTCACGCCCGTGGGGGTTCGAGTCCCTCCTCCGGCACCATCGACGCGCAGGACTCCGGCCTAGCCCAGATACGCCCGCTGCACCGCGGCATCGCCGAGCAGCCGCATCGCGGCGCCCTGCGTCGCGATGCGACCCGACTCCAGGACATAGCCCCAGTGCGCGGTCTCGAGCGCCCGTTGCGCGTTCTGCTCGACGAGGAGCACCGGGACCCCGCCGGCCTGGACCCCAAGCACCACCTCGAAGACGCGATCGACGAATTGCGGGGCGAGGCCGAGCGACGGCTCGTCGAGCATCAAGAGGCGCGGGCGCGCCATGAGACCGCGGGCGATCGCCAGCATCTGCTGCTCGCCGCCCGAGAGCGTGCCCGCGGGCTGCGCCCGCCGTTCCCGGAGCACCGGAAACCGTTCGCCCAGCGCCGCGAGATCGTGCTCGATGTTGCGGTCGCGCCGGGCGTATGCGCCGGCGCGCAGGTTCTCCTCGACGGTCAGACGGGCGAGGATCTGACGTCCCTCCGGCACGTGGGCGACGCCGAGGCCAACGATGCGGTCCGGCGCCGCGCCGCCGATGGCGACCTGGCCCAGGCGGATCTGCCCGGTCCGCGGTCGCAGCAGCCCGGAGATCGTCCGGAGGAGCGTGGACTTCCCGGCCCCGTTGGCGCCGATCAACGTGGCGATCTGCCCGGCCCGGACCTCGAGGGAGACGCCGTGCAGGACGTCCCCCCGCCCGTACCCGGCGCGCAGGTCCTCCACCGCGAGGACGACGTCCCCGGCGCCTTGGGCGGCCGGCGCGCGCCGCTCGGCGCGCCGTCCCAGATAGGCGTCGATCACGGCGGGATCGCGCCGCACCTCCTCCCGGGAGCCCTCGGCGATCTTGCGGCCAAAGTTCAGCACCGCGACGCGATCGCACACGCCCATCACGAGCCGCATATCGTGCTCGATCAGCAGGACCGTGAGGCCGAGACTGTCGCGCAGGCGCCGGATGAGCGCCATCAGCGCCTCCGTCTCGGCCGCGTTCATCCCGGCGGCGGGCTCGTCGAGCAGGAGGAGCGCCGGCCGCGTCGCGAGGGCGCGCGCGATCTCGAGGCGCCGCTGGTCGCCGTACGCCAGCGCACCCGCCGGCGTCGTCTCCCGGCCGGCCAGCCCGACCAGCGCCAGCAGCGCGCGGGCGCGCTCGCGGCCCGCCGATTCTTCGGCACGATGCGTGCGCGTATGCGCGAGGGCATCCAGCAGCGTCGCGCGGGTGCGCACGTGCTCGCCGACGACGACGTTTTCAACCGCCGGCATCTCCCGGAACAGGCGGATGTTCTGAAACGTCCGCGCGATCCCGCGCGCCGTCACGCGCTCGGCCGGCCAGCCCGTGATCTCCTCGCCGCGAAACCGCACGCGCCCCGCGGTGGGCCGAAGGAACCCGGTGACGACGTTGAACAGCGTCGTCTTGCCCGCCCCGTTCGGCCCGATCAGCCCCAGGATCTCGCCGTCGCGGACGGCGAGGGACACGTCCTCCAGGGCGCGGAGACCGCCGAAATGGCGCGACAACCGCTCAACGGCGAGCACGCCGCCACCGCCAGAGCCGCGGGTCGGAGATGCCGTTCGGGCAGTAGATCGTGACGGCCATGAGGATCGCGCCGTCGAGCAGCAGCCGCTCCTCGCGGAGGCCGCGCAGCGCCTCCGGGAGGACCGTGAGCAGGACGCCGCCGGCCATCGGCCCCACAAATGTCGACGTGCCGCCGACGACCGCGAACGTCAGGATGTTCACCGCCTCGGTGAAGCTCGCCTGGGCCGGCGTGATGACGTACGCGAAGTGGGCCGCGAGCGCGCCGGCCACGCCCGCGAGCCCGCCGGCAATGGCGAACGCGAGCACCTTGTAGTGGGTCACCTTGATCCCCATCGCCCGCGCGGCCGCCTCGTCTTCGCGAATCGCCGCGAACGCCCGGCCGACCCGGGACCGTTCGAGGCGGTAGAAGAACAGCGCGGCGCCGGCGAGCGCGCCGTACACCTGCCAAAACCCCGCCAGCGGTGGAATGTTGATCAGTCCCAGCGCCCCGCCCGTGATCTTGAGGTTGAGCGCGGCGGCGCGCACGACCTCGCCGAACGCGAGCGTTGCCAGGGCGAGGTAGATGCCCCGGAGGCGGAGCGCCGGGATGCCGATCGCCACCGCCGCCGCGGTCGCGACCGCCGCCGCGGCCAGCACGGCCGGCCAGAGCGGCACGTGATGATCACGCGTCAAGATCGCCGCGGTGTAGCCGCCGATCGCCGCGAGCGCGGCGTTGCCGAGCGAGAGCTGGCCGGCCATCAGCGTGACGTAGACGGACAGCGCGAGGAGCGCGGCGACACCCGCCAGCAGGATCAGCGAGCTGTACCCCGCGTAGAGCGCGGCGAGCGCGCTCACGGGATCGTCGGGCGGTGCGCGCGCGGGCTACGCCTCACGGCTCCGCTGCTGCCCGAGGAGACCGGTCGGCCGGATCACCAGCACGAGGAACAACAGCCCAAACGCCACGGCATCGCGGTAGCTGCTGCTCAGGTATTGGACGATCATGACCTCCCCGACCCCGATCGCCAGGCCGCCGAGCATCGCGCCCGTGATATCGCCCATGCCCCCGAGAATGATCGCCGCGAGACCCTTGAGGCCGTAGGTGTCGCCCATGAACGGCGACACGCTGCCCTGAAAGAGCATCCCCACGAGCAGCCCCGCCACCCCGCCCAGGGCGGAGGTCAGGAAGAGCGTGAACGCCACGACGCGGTTGAACGGCACCCCGAGGAGGCTCGCCGTCTCCGGGTTCTCGGCGACGGCGCGGATCGCGATGCCCACGCGCGTGCGGGTCATCAGCAGCCGCAGCGCGACGACGAGGACCATGACGGTGCCCAGGATCACGATCTGCAGCAGGCTGATGGTGACGCCGCCCGCGCTGAAGAAGCGCAGCGGCACGATGCCGGGAGGGTAGCCGAGCGGTTCCGTGCCCCAGACCCGTTGGGCCGCGCTGACCAGGATGAGCGCGGCGCCGATCGAGGTGATGAGCGAGGCCAGCGGCCCGGCGCGCCGCGCGCGCAGCGGGCGAAACGCCGCGGCGTCGAGCGCGAGGCCGAGCAGCCCGGTGGCAAGGAGCGTCCCCGCGATCGCAAGCGGCAACCCGACGCCGAGGGTCGAGAGGAGCGTGTACGCCACGAGCGCACCGACGGCGAGGACCGCCGGGTGCGCGAGGTTGACGATCTCGAGGACGCCGAACACGAGGGTAAAGCCGACGGCGAACAGCGCGTACACCGAGCCGAGCGAGATCCCGTTGACGAGCTGCTGCAGAAAGACCGTCACTGCGTCGGGCGAGCGGGAGGGCGGGCCGGCCCCGGCGGCCCGGCCCGCCGCCCCTTGCTACGGGGCTTCGAGCTCAACGAACCGGCCGTTCCGGACCATCGCGACATAGGTGCGCTGCTGGTCCACGTCGCGGTCCCGCGTGATGCCGATCCTGCCGAGCGGCGTCTCGAAGTTCTTGATGGTGTAGAGCGCGGCGACGATCTTCTCGCGCTGCACCTGGATCGGCTCGGTCCCGGTCAGGCCGGCCCGGCGAATCGCCTCCGCCACGACTTGGGCGCCGGTGTACGCCTGCGCCGCGAACTGGTTGGGCTCCTGCTTGTACGCCTGCCGGTATGCATCGTAGAAGGCGAGATTCGCCGCGGACGGCACGCTCGGCACCCACGCCGTCCCGACGATGAGGCCCTCCGCGGCGGCCCCGGCGCGCTTGATGATGTTGGTATCGTTGAAACCGTTGCCGCCGACGAATGGGACGGTGATCCCGAGATTCCGGCCCTGGATCAAGAGGAGTGTGCCCTCCCGAGCCAGGGCGCTCACCACGATCGCCTGCGGGTTCGCCGCCTTCGCCCGCGTGAGCTGCGCGGAAAAGTCGCTGTCGCCCCGCGCGAACGTGATCGTGTCCGCGATCTGGACCTCGTTCTTTTTGAGCTCGTCGACGAACGTCTTGTAGCCGGAGATCGTGAAATCGTCCGCGTTGTCATACATGACGACGACACGGGTCAGATGCAGGACCTTCTTGGCAACCGCGACGGACTTGGGGATCTGCACGGCTTCGGGAGCGGACACCCGGAACACCGTCGGTCCGATCTGCGGGATTCCGCTCGCCGTGTTGCTCACGCCGACGACCGGGACGCCCGCCTTGACCGCGAGCGGATCGGACGCGAACGCCTGCGAGCTCAACACGGGGCCGAGGATCGCCGCCACCCGGTCGCGCTCGATGAACTTCTGAAAGACGTTGATCGCGCCGTCGCGGCCGCCGCCGGTATCCTCCAGGATCGGGTTGATGTGCACCGACCCCTTGTCGTTGATCCGCTTGAAGGCCAACTCCATCCCGTTGCGGATGGGTGTCCCGTACACAGCAATGTCGCCGGTCATGCCCACGGCCAGGCCGACCGTGACCGTCGCGCCAGCGGCGCCCCACGCCGCCGGTGCGACCAGCGCGATCAACAGCATCGGGATCAGGAGTCGCTTCGCCACGTACCATCCTCCGCCGCGGGTCGCCCCGCCCTGAAACGCGAACGACAGAGGATACGATAGTCGACGCAAGATTCCCTTGCCGGCGGGTCGCGCGCCGGTCGCCTACGCGCTTTTCGCGGCCCCGTCCCCCGCCATCAGCGCTTCCGCGAGCACGTGCCGGTACACCGCCTCGTACCCGTCCGCCATGCGCTCCACGGAGAATCGCTCCGCCGCGCGCCTGCGGCACTGCCGGCGGTCGATCCGCGGCACCTCCCGGACGGCCGCGATCATGTCCGCGATCGTGCGGCAGACGAAGCCGGTCCGCCCGTCGTCGACGACCTCGGACACCGACCCCTGCGCCATGGCAATCACCGGGGTGCCGCAGGCCATGGCCTCGACCATCGTGATGCCAAACGGTTCGGGCCAGTCGATCGGAAAGAGATACGCGTAGGCGTTCCCCAGAAACTCGTCTTTCTCGGCCTCCCCGATCTCGCCCAGGTACTCGATGCCCGGCGCGCCGAGAAACGGTTTGATCGCGTGGGTGAAGTACTCCCGGTCGACCGGGTCCACCTTGGCGGCGATCTTGAGCGGCATCCCCACGGCGCGGGCGATTTCAATCGCGCGGTCGACCCGCTTCTCCGGCGAGATGCGGCCCAGGAACGCCAGGTAGTTGCCGGGCCGTTCCCGGAGCGTGAAGTTCCGCACGTCGATGCCGTTGTACACGGTGGCCAGCCAATTCGCCGACGGCACCGGGGCGCGCTGCGCGTCGCTGATCGAGACGAGCCGTACCTCCGGGAAGTCCGCGAACACCTCGCCGAGTTCCGGCAGGTCGAGCCGGCCGTGCGTCGTCGTGAGGAGCGGGGTGCGGATCAAGCGGGCGTACGGGAACGCAAAGTAGTCGACATGGTTGTGGATCACGTCGAACTCCGCCGCCATCCGGGCGACGCGCCCGAGTTCCCGAATGGTGTAGGCGATGCCGTCGCGCACGCGGGGATTCAACCGCAGCCCTTCGGCGCAGCATGGAACCAGGCGCGCCGACGTCCGCGAGTCGCCGCTCGCGAAGAGCACGACGTCGTGCCCGCGGCGCACGAGCGCTTCCGTCAAGCCGTAGACGACGCGTTCCGTCCCGCCGTACAGCCGAGGCGGCACGGCCTCGGTCAATGGCGCCACTTGGGCAATGCGCATTCGGACCTCCCCCCCCCCCCCCAAACCCACACGCAGGGCGCCCGGCAGCGCCCTGCGTCTATGGACCTCTGTTCCCGTCGCGTCCACACCGCCAGGATGAGGACGCCCGCGGAGCCCTGACCGGCTACGTCCGCCCGTTGCGTATGCGTGTGGTTTAGCTGCCGCACTAGAATTGTAAAAATGCGATCGCGGCGCTGTCAACCGAATGACGCCGCGCGAACGGCGCGGCGGCGGCGGAGGTCAGTCGCGGCCGGTCCGAAACTCAACCGTGCCGTTCGGCCGGAGACGGCCCGATCCACGCATCCGTCTGTTCGACCCGGCACGGCCCGCTCACGTCGAGCACGTCCACGCGCGACCGCCCGCGTTCGCGCCAGCACCGCAGCGCGACGCGGGCGCGCCCCACCTCCAGGTTGTCCACCTCGACCCAATCCAACCAGGGCGGGAGCGCCGGGGCGACAAAGAGCCGGCCGCGAGGCGCGTCCGCCTGCAGCCCCAGGATGGCCTGCAGGAACAAAAAGGCGCTGCCGGCGGCCCAGGCCTGCGGGACGTTGGCGCCGAGATACTGCACGGGAAAGCCGGGGTCGCTGCGCGCCAGGCCCGAGAGCAGCTCCGGCAGGCGGTACCGCTGGAACGCCGCGGCCGCGTCGAGGATGCCCCGCGTAATCCGCGCGGCCGCGGCGGCGTCGCCGTAGCGGCGGCAGCCGGCGGCGATCAGCGAGTTATCGTGCGGCCACACGGCGCCGCGCTGGTAGGCGTAGGGATTGAACGCGGGGTGCGCGGCGCTGAGCGTGCGGATGCCCCACCCGCTCCACATATCCTCCTGCATCAACCGCGCGATCACGCGGGCCGCCCGCGCCGGAGCGGCGATGCCGGACCAGAGGCAGTGGCCGGCATTGCTCACGACGCTCGTAATCGGGGCCTTGCGGGAGTCCAGCCCGAACGCAAACGTTCCCTCATCCTCGAGCCAGAACGCCGTGTCGAACCGCTCGGCCAGCCGCCGGGCTTCCTCGCGCAGGCGGCCGGCGCGCGCCCCGTCGCCGAGCTCGTCGTAGAGCGCGGCCATGCGGCGCTTCGCATCGTAGGCGTAGGCCTGGAGCTCGCACAGCGCGACCGGCGGCTCCACGGGTTGTCCGTCCGCGTACACGGTGCCGTCGCCGGAATCCTTCCACCCCTGGTGCTTGATGCCGCGGGTGGAACGCGTGCGGTACTCCTGAAACCCGTCGCCGTCACGGTCTCCGTAGCGGTCCATCCAGTCCACGCAGCGCTGCGCCGCCGGCATGTGCGCGGCGAGCAACTGACGCTCTCCCGTCCACAGGTAGGTCTCGTGCAGGAGAATCGGGTAGAGCAGCGTGGCGTCCGCCGTGCCGTAGTAGGGTCTGTGCGGAATGAGCCCGAACCGCGCCAGTTCGCCCACGCGCAGTTCGTGCGGCAATTTTCCCGGATCCGCGTCCAGGAAGTCGTCCGACGTCGCGGCCTGGTGCTCCGCGAGCGACGTCAGGGCCCCGGCGGCGAACGACCGGTGCAGCAGAAGCGTCTGCATCCCGGCGATCAGGCTGTCGCGGCCAAAGAGCGCCATGAACCACGGCGCGCCGGCCGCCAGCACGCGGGGGGCGTCGGGTCCCTGCGTCCCGTCGAGCAGCAGGGACACGAGGTCGTCCGCCGATTGCCAGAGCGTGGCCGTAAACGTGACGTCGCTCGTCCGCACATGGGCGCAGGTCGCGCGCCACTCGCGGGCGCGGCTCGCCCGCGCGGCGGACGAGGCCTCGCCGGGCGGCGCCGCCGGCGGATGCACGATGTCCTCGCGCTCGGGGATGAGCGTCGCTCGAGCGTGCCACCGCGACGCGGGCGCCAGCGTGAAGTCGAACAGCAGCGAATGGCGTGCATGACATGCGGGCGTCGTCGACTCCACGATGTGATAGATCGCGCGGGCGGCGTAGCCGTCCCGATGATACGCCGCGGAGAGCCGCTGGGCCTCGCCGTCCCACGCGGTGGCGATCACGCGGCGGATCCGCGGGTGATGGCTGCGCACCTCGAAGATGTCGGCAAAGTCGACGCCGATCTCCAGCTCGAACGTCAGCCGGACGGGCTCCCGGTGATAGTTCACGACGGCGAAGTGTTCGTGCATGGCCGTCGACACGCGCCGCTCCACGGTGAACCCGAGCACATCTTTGGGGATCGGACCGGCGGCGCTGAGCAGTGCGGGGTTGGTGTAGTCAAAACGCGCCGCCGTGTGAGACACGGGCGCCGACGTCACGAGCTTCCACGTCCGCCCGTTGATGCGGTAGCGATAGTGGGACAGAAATCGGGTGTCGCGGGCGAAAAACCCTTGTTGGGCGTGCCCCCGGATTCCGCCGTCGACCGCGCTGACGATGAACGCGTCGCCGCGGTGGACCGTAATGATGTCGGGACCCACTCGGATGTCGCTCAGCCGGGGAGGATTGTTGTTCATCGACTTCGCTGCCACGATCGGACCGTCGTTCGCTGCGTCAGGACCGTCCAACGCGACGTCTCTCGAGCGCCGCCGGCAGATCGTTTTGAAACGGGGCGGGACGCTTCCTGCAACGATCGTTGGGGTGCCTCATCAGGGACGTTCCCCCGTATCCGGCGAGAAGATCCGGAGATAGTGGCCCATCAGCATCCTGAGCGGGCCGGGCCGCGAGGCCCACGCTGCGACGGCGCCGAGGACCGTCGCGGGGAGGATCAGCGAGGCCGCCGTCACCCATTCCAGGAACCGGTACGAGCGACGCGCCCGCAGCGCAAACGCCCGGTACCGCGCGCGGGCCTCGTCGAGCCCGATCCGGCCGCGCAGCGCATCGGCGATGAGGCGCCCGGCAACCCCGCCCGCCCGAACGGCGAGCCGGATGCCCTCCCCGGTAAACGGCAGGCAATGCCCAGCCGCGTCCCCGACGACAAACACATCGCCGGCCGTCGCCGGCCCGAACCTGCCGCCGAGAAAGCCGCCGTGTCTCGGGCCCGGCGGCACGCCGAGCCGGCGGAGGAAGAGGTCCAGGGCCGGGCCCAGCTGCGTGCGCGCGCGGTAGCTGATCAATCCCACGCGCGTCGTCGCCCCGGCCGGAAATGCCCAGAGATACCCGTCGCGCAGGAGATCGGGCCAGAAGTAGAAATGCAGGCCGGACTCGAACGGCACGGGCGCGGCGGCCTCGAGGCCAAAGCCCACGAATCCGCGGGGACGGCCGGGACGGCGGCCCGCCCCGGAGAGTACCGCGCGCCATCCCGTCGCGTCGACGAGCACGCGCCCCGTGACATCGCCGGACGACGTCCGCACCACACCCCCGCGGCGGCCCTGCACCGAGGCCCGGAGCAGCGGCGCGTCGAGCCCCCGGTACGCCGCCGCGCAGCACGCGCGGTAGTCGAACGTGCAGAACGGCTCGGGCAGCGGCCACCGCACCGTGCGGCCCGGCGTATGGATCACGAGGTCGCCGTGCGTTTCCTGTACGCTCGTCGCGGCGCCGAGCGCGGCCAGCACGCTGATCGGCGTGCCGCACGCCGACGTCTGCCCGTCCCCGACGTCCTGATGATCGATCAAGAGCGCCCGGCCAGGGAGCTCACGCGCCACGGCCAGCCCGGCGAACGACGCGCCGGCGACGACGACGTCGGCCCCGCTCACGGCCGCGCGGCGCCGGCGCGGGCGAGCGCCGCCCGCATGCCGGCGAATCCGACCCGCCCCCGCGCGATCTCGATCCCGTCCAGCACCACCACCGGGATGACCTCCCGGTACCGGGCGGACAGCAGGGGGTCGCCCGTGATGTCCACGACCTCTGTCGCGAACGCGTACTCGCGCTCGAGACGGCGGGCGATGTCCTCCGCCTTCTCGCAGAGGCAACACCCGGGCCGGCCGTAGACGACGAGCCTCACGGCGCCGCCGGGCGCGCAAACCGGAATGCCGGAAGCGCGCGCGCCGGAGGCAGGGTCGCGGTCCGGAGCGGCGTCACCGTGATGCGGAGGCCGAGGCCGCGAAGCCCGTCCACCACGCCCCCGCGGATATTGAGCGCGCCCGCGAGCGCCGGCGGGTCGCCCACGGCCACCACCTCGTACGGGGCCGCCAGGCGCTGGCGGTTGGCGATGACGGTGCCGCCGACCTGGCTGAATCCCGTCGTGGACGTTACGCGATACCCGCTCACGGCGACGCCTTCCGCGCCGGCCGCCCACAGCTCGTTCACGATGCTCGCCAGGTCGACGTATTGCACCGTCGCCGGCGCCTGCCCCGCCGCCGGCGGCGTCCCGTCGGTAACCTGGACGCGCACCCCCGGGCCGGTGATCGCGACGAGCCCCGCCGCCATCCGCAGCTCCTCGAGCTCCTGCGCGAGGGCCTGGTCGGCGCTGCGCCGTTGCGCGGCCGCGGACTCGAACTCGGCGAGCCGGCGCGTGAGCGCCGCGACCTGCGCCTCCAGCCCGCGGCGCGTGTCGCGCTCCTGTCCGAGCATCGTGGCCAGGGCGTACACGTTACGGGTGGGCACGCCTTCCTGCCCGGAGAGCGTCCGGCCCGCCCGCAGTTGCACCGTGACGAGAAACCCGAGGGCCATCAGCAGCAGCGTCAGCAGCGCCTGCCACCGAACGCCCCGGCTTCGAAGCACCTCCCGCGCGGATGCCATCGACCGGCCGGGCGCGGCGGCGCCCTGCGACCGCACCGCGCTACTCTTCCCAGACATTCCCCTCGCCGAAAATTCGCTCCAGTTCCTGCTGGACCTCGACGCCGTCCCCTAAGCGAATCTGTACGGGAATCACGTGCTCGCCGGCGTCGGTGACGACGTGCGCGCACACCGGCCGCGTCCCGCGGTGCGCCTCGAGGTACTGGCAGAGCTGCTCGATCTCCTCGCGCGTCGTGACGCGCACGCGAAGCGCGGGACGCGCGGCCGCCGCGCCCGGGGCTCGGGCCGCGGGCGCGGCCTGCCCGTTCGGCGTGCGGGCGTCGCCGTTCGCCCGCGCGCCCTGCGCTCCGGCCCCGCGGGGCGGGCCGCCAGCGCGGTACCGGTCGCGCGGCCGGGCGGACGGCACGGGCACCTCGAGCCGCATCGCCTCCTCCGGCGTGGACGGCAGCGGGATGACCTCCTCGCACAGCAGCTTGGCGCCCTGCTCCTCGAGGTCTACCTTGCCCCGCAGCAGCACGACGGCGTCCCGCTTGAGCGCAAACCCCTGCTCCTCGTACGCGCGCGGGAACACCAGGACCTCGACGCTCCCCGTCAGATCCTCCAGCGTGAGGAACGCCATCGCCGATCCCGATCGGGTGATGCTGCGCTTGATCGCCCCCACGAGGCCGCCGATCACGACTTCCTGACGATCCCGGAGATCGGGCAGCTGCGCGATGGATGCCGTGGCCTTCTCTCGAAGCACGGCGTCCCACCGGCGCAGCGGATGGTCGGAGATGTACAGGCCGAGCATCTCCCGTTCCATCGTGAGGCGCTCCTCGGGGCTGAACTCCGCCACCGCGCCGGTCTCGTCCGGCGGTTCGGGCTCCGCGGCGGCGAGATCGAACAGCCCGGTCTGGCCCTGCGCCCGCGCGCGCTGGCTGCGCTGCGCCTGATCGATCGTCTCGTCGAGGGATTGCAGCATCTGCGCCCGGGATGCGCCCAGCGAGTCGAACGCGCCGGCCTTGACGAGGCTCGCGATCACGCGCTGATTGACCTGGCGGGTGTCGACCCGCGCGCACAGGTCAGCGAGGCTCGCAAACCGCCCGCCGGCGTCCCGCGCGGCGATGATCGCATCGACCGCCCCGACGCCGACGTTGCGGATCGCCGCGAGGCCGAACCGGATGGCGCCGGCCGACACGGTGAACGACGCCTGGCTCTCGTTGACGTCGGGCGGCAGGATCGTGATCCCCATGCGCTGGCACTCCCCGACCGCCTGCGCGATGCGCTCCAGGTCGCCCGCGGTGCTGCTGAGCACCGCCGTCATGTACTCGGCCGGGTAGTGCGCCTTGAGGTACGCGGTGTAGTAGGCGATGAGCCCGTAGCAGGCCGCGTGGGCCCGGTTGAAGCCGTACCGCGCGAACGGCTCGAACTGCTCGAAGATCTGGTCGACGACCGCGGGAGGCACGCCGTTCTTGCGGGCGCCCGCCACGAACTTCGCCCGCTGCGCCAGCAGGCGGTCCTTGATCTTCTTGCGGATGGCGTAGCACAGCACGTCCGCCTCGGCCAGCGTGTAGCCGGCAACGGCCTGCGCGACGGTCATGATGTCTTCCTGGTAGACCATCACGCCGTACGTCTCCCGGAGCACGGGCTCCAGGGACGGGTGGAGATACGTGACCGGCTCCTCCCCATGCTTGCGGCGGATATAGGACGGGATGTTGGCCATCGGGCCGGGCCGGAACAGCGCGACCATGGCCATCACGTCCTCGATCCGGTCCGGCCGCAACTCCCGCAGGTACCGCGTCATGCCGCGACCTTCCAGCTGGAAGATCCCGGTCGTGTTGCCCGACGCGAGCAGCGCGTACGTCGGCGCGTCGTCGAGCGGCAGGCGCTTGAGGTCGATGTCGACGCCCTGCGTCTCGCGGACCAGCGTGATCGCGGTGTCCAGGATCGTGAGGTTGGTCAGGCCGAGGAAGTCCATCTTCAACAGGCCGAGCCGGGCGACGCTGTTCATGTCGTACTGCGTCATGAGCAGCTCGCCCTTGGTGGCCCGCTGCAGCGGGACGTGCTCCGTCAGGGGGTCGCGCGAGATGATGACGCCCGCCGCGTGGGTGCTGGCGTGCCGGGCGACGCCTTCCAGCCGCTGCGCCATGTCGATGAGGCGGCGGATCTGCGGCGATCCGTCCGCGGCGCTCCGCAACTCCGGCTCCGCGGCCAGCGCGTCCTTGAGCGAGACGTTCGCGCCCGGCACGAGCTTCGCGATCCGATCCACGTCGCCGTACGGCAGCCCCATCACGCGGCCGACGTCCCGGATCGCGGCGCGCGCCCCCATCGTGCCGAACGTGATGATCTGCGCCACGCGGTCCGCGCCGTA
>JAJPJL010000120.1 GCA_021324255.1 Bacillota bacterium | reverse complement strand
TCGGATAGGCGACCGAGACCGCGATCGTGCGCATGCGCCCGTTGCACGCCGCCTCGAGATACGTCGGGATCACCGTGAGCGCCCCGGGATCCAGGCGCGGCGCCGCGGCGCGCGCGGCCGCCACCGCGGTGGCCTCATCCGCGGCTGGCGGCGCGCCGGCGCAGCGGCCGGCCCCACCCTCCTGAATGGCCACGGCGCGCACCGCCGCCTGCGCGGCGGCCGCCACCATGCCGGCCTCGTGAAACGCCCACCCGCCGTCGATCACCGCGGCGACCATGAGGAGCAAGACCGGTAGCGCGAGCCCGACCTCGATGAGCGCTTGACCGCGCTCGCCACGCCCGACGGCGCGCCCCCGGCGCATCCGGACGGCCATCAATATTGGGCAAGCGTCGACGAGATCGCGGAGAACAGCTCGTTGATGCTCTTCGAGAGCGCCGCCAGCACGGCAACCGCGCCGATAATGAGGATGCCGCCGATCAACGCGTACTCGATCATGCCCTGCCCGGACTCGGCGGCGGCCGCTCGGTTTTGGCCCGACGCGGGGACGGCCGACGACGGCGCTGCGCCTCGATCGCCTCCACCGCGGAGGCTCGGCACCATGGGGATCCGCATGTTCGCTCCTTTCACGGCCGGCGCGCCGGCGCGTCGTTGCTATCGACGAGCAGCGGTGTGATGAAGATGACCAGATCGGTTTCGTCCCGCTGAAACTGCTCCGAGCGGAACAACGCGCCGATGACAGGCAGATCGCCGAGGAGCGGCAGTTTCTGCAGCGACCGGGTGTCCTGCTGCTGCAGCAATCCGCCGAGCACCAGCGTCTCGGCAGGACGCATCGACACCGTGGTCTGGGCGCGTCTGACGCGGAGCGCCGGGATGGTGAATCCGTTCGCCTTGACGGCATCGGCGAAGTCGAGCGTGCTCACCTCCGGCTCGACCTGCATGAACACGCGGCCGTCGTCCTGGTAGTCCGGGCGGGCGTTGAGAATGACGCCGAAGTTCTTGTAGTCCACGGTGACCGACCCGTTGGCGCCGGCGATCGGAACGGGAACCTGTCCGCCGAGGAGGAGTGACGCGGATGTCCCCGCGAGCACCACCAGGCTTGGCTCGGCCAGCAGCCTCGCGCGCCCCTGCTGGATCAGGGCCTGCAGCTGAGCGATCAGCACGTCGAGCCCCACCGCGCCCGGTCCCGGACTCGTCAGGACCTGGAGATTGTAAACGCCGCCGTTCAAGGACGGGGCCGCGCCGGCCGCCACCTGGCCGCCGCCCCACACCACACCGAGCGAGCGCGCCGCGCTCCGCTCGATCTCGACGACCTCGACCTGCAACTTGATCTGGATCGGGCGGCGAACGGTCAGCAGATCGACCACCGCCGGCGCGAACACGCGCGCGATCTCCTCGGCCCGCTGGCGGTCGAGCTGCGTCTCGACAGACCCGCTCAACACGATCGCCGGCACCTCCCCCGGGCGGCCCTGCCAGCCGCGGGGAGGCGCGGCGGGTGCCTCCGCGGCCAGCCCTCCCGGCGCGGATGGACCCGCCGCGGGATCACCCGTGGGACCGGCGGGCGGAGCGGGCGTGCCGCTACGGCCGGCGGCGAACGGCGGCATCGTCCCGGCCGGCGCGCCCGGCGGCGGGACCGGTTCACTCGCGGCCCCGCCACCCGCCGGGATCTCCGTCAGGGTGATCGCTCCACCCTGCACGGCGGCCGCCAGCAGCCCGCGGAGCATCGCGAGGCGGTCGAGCGCCGGGATGACCTGGACCTCATACGCCCGCGCGCGATTCGCTCCGTCCCATACATACATCGTCGTCCGGCCGGGGGCGCGCCCGGTCACGAGAAGCTCGCGATCGCTGACGGGCACGACGCCCAAGACTCGCGGATCGGCAACGGCGACCCGCACCAGACCGTCGACGGCAAGCAGACGGCCGGCGCCCTCTTCGAGGGACACGAACCCTGCGCGGTCACGGTCCGGCGGGTGCTGCGCGACCGCGTCGCTGCCCGGAGGGGATCCTTGCGGCGCCGCGGCATCGGGCCACGCCGCCGGGTGGCCGGGCGCCGGTCCCGGCGCCGCCGCAGACGACGCTGCCCCGGCCGGCCGCGCGGGCGCATGAGCCGCCTGGCCTTGCGGTGCCGCGGACCGCGGTGTGAGCGTCACGACGATCGCGGCCTGTTCGCGGGTTGCACGCGGACTCATCGGCGCGCGCGTCACAATCACGATCTGCGCCCGGGCGCCCGACCCGGGGACCGGCGCCACGACGATACCGAGGACCGGCCCGACGGCCAGCCGGTACGACGCCGCCGAGGCGGCAACCGCGTCGAGCGCGACCACCACGCGATCGCGCGCCGCGGAGAGCGCGTAGCGCCCAGGCCGGCTGATCGCAATCCGCACCCGGGCTCCGTTGCCGTCGGGTTCGATGATGATGCCGCCGAGCGTAGCCGGGGCGGCGACGCCCGCGCCGCCGGCCTGCCGGGGCGCCACCCAGAGTGCCGCCGTCACGAGCGCCGCCGCGACCAACCGCTGTTTGTCCCTCAGCCGGCCGCGCCCCGGAGGTGTGGGATGCGCCTGTATCATCGCGTGCTCACCGGGTGGAGTGGACGTAGCATTGAGATATCTCACTATATAAACATCACCACCGGCGGCGTCAATCCCGAACGTGCGTCCCGGCGACGCTGCACACGGATGACCCGGCCGCGCCGGCGCTCGTGAGCGAAGGGAACGGTCGCGCCGCGGGCGAAGTGGCGAGAGAGTTCCTCGGAGGGAGGATGCGGTGCCGAACGCCTTCGAGGCGCAGCCGCAGCAAGCGTACTTCATCGTTGTCGCCGCCGTTTGCGGGCTCATCCTCCTTCTCCTCATCGCACGCGCGCGCAGGGGACGACGGGCCGGCGTCGCGCCGGTTGCGGCGGTCGTGGACGGGGACGTCCTCGGTCAACTGGCGGAGGTGCAGCGGCGCGTCGCGGCGCTCGAGCAGAGCGTCGGGCGAATCGCCGAGCATCTCCCTCACGCCGTGCAGGGCGTCGGGGTCGTGCGGTACAATCCGTTCCCGAACATGGGCGGGAACATGAGCTTCAGCCTCGCGCTGCTGGACGGCGACGCCAACGGAGTGGTGCTCAGCGTGCTGAACAACCGGGACAGCGCGCGCGTGTACGGCAAACCCATCGAAGCCGGACGGTCGGCGCATCCGCTCTCGGCCGAAGAGTTGCAGGCGCTCGCCGAAGCGCGCGGCCGGCAGCGCGTGAGCGCCCGATGACCGTGCGGACGGCCCGCCCGCCCGGGCCGGCGCGGCGGCACGCCGAGGTGCGATGCGATTTCGGGACCGGCGCGACGCCGGCGAGCGGCTGGCCGATGCCCTAGCGGCGCTTCGGATCTCGGGATCCGTCGTTGTCGTAGCAATCCCGCGCGGCGGTGTGATCGTCGCGGAGGCCGTCGCCAGGCGAAACGGATGGGCCTGCGACATCATCGTCCCCCGAAAGCTGCGGGCGCCCGGCAATCCCGAACTGGCGATCGGCGCGGTCTCGGGTGACGGGACAGTCTACCTGGACGCGAGGCTCGCGCGGGCGATGCACGTCGACGACGCCTACTTGCGCGCGGAGATCGCGGTGCAGATCGCGGAGATCCAGCGCCAGGAGGTCCGCTATCGCGGCAACCGGCCGCCGATCGACGTGCGGGGACGGGCCGCCGTCATCGTGGACGACGGCCTGGCGACCGGGGCCACGGCTGTGGTCGCGGCGCGGACATTGCGGCACGGACTCGCGCGCCAGCTCGTGCTCGCCGTTCCGGTCGGCCCGCCGGATGCGCTGCGCAGGCTCGAGCGCGAAGTTGACCGGTCCGTGTGCGTGTGGGCGCCGCTCGAATTTGCCGCGGTCGGCGGGTTCTATGAGGATTTCGGCCAGGTGTCCGACGACGAGGTGACCACCAGCCTCGCGCGAGTTTGGGGCGAACAGGTGCCGTAGAGATGAGCGAAGCGCTGAAACGGACTCCGCTGCATCGTCTTCACGCGGCCGCGGGCGCACGGATGGTGCCGTTCGCGGGCTGGGACATGCCCGTCCAGTACGCCGGGATCATTCAAGAGCATGTGGCGGTACGGACGCGCGCCGGGCTGTTCGACGTCTCGCACATGGGCGAGATCCGGGTGGCGGGACCCGGAGCGATCGCCTTCGTCCAGCGGCTCGTGACCAACGACGTCTCCCGGCTGACCGGCACACAGGCGCTGTACACGCCGATGTGCACGCCCGACGGGGGCGTGATCGACGACCTTCTCGTGTACCGTTTCTCGGAGACCGACCTCATGCTCGTGGTCAACGCGGCCAACACCGCCGAGGACCTCGCGTGGATCCGCGACCACGCGTCGCCGGACGTCCGCATCATCGACCGGTCCGACGAGATCGCGCTGCTGGCCCTGCAAGGACCGCGCGCCGCCGGCATTCTCCAGCGGCTCACGGCGACGCCCGTCGGCGATATCCGGTACTACTGGTTTCGCCCCGACGTCGAGGTGGCCGGCCGCACCGTGATCGTGTCGCGCACCGGATACACGGGAGAAGACGGCTTTGAGCTCTACGTGCCGGCGGAGGCCGCGCCGCATCTGTGGGAGGCGCTGCTGGAGGCCGGGGAGCGCGACGGACTGATCCCGGCCGGGCTCGGCGCGCGCGACACGCTGCGCCTGGAAGCCGGGTTGCTGCTCCACGGCGCCGACATGGACAAGACGACCACGCCGCTCGAGGTCGGCCTAGGGTGGACCGTCAAACTGGACAAGGAGACGTTTGTCGGCGCCGACGCGTTGCGCCGGCAAAAGGCCGAGGGGCTGTCGCGGCGGCTCGTCGGGTTCGTGCTCGACGGACGCTCGATCGCCCGCCACGGATTCCCGATCCGGTGCAACGGCGCCGCTGGCCGCGTGACGAGCGGAAGCTTCACGCCGACCGTCGAGAAGAGCATCGGGCTCGGCCTGGTGCCGCCGGCGTGCGCCGCGCCGGGGCACCCGCTGTCCGTGGAGATTCGCGGGCGGGCCGTGCCGGGAACGGTCGTCAAGCTCCCATTCTACCGCCGAGGGCAGCACAGCGCCGGCTAGGCCGGCCGCCGGGACGCGCCGCGGCCTCGAAATCCGGGTTCGGGGGTGGGTCGAGTGTATCCTAAGGAGTTGCGGTACTCAAAGGAGCACGAATGGGCCAGGATCGAGGGGAACCGCGTGCGGATCGGGATCACCAAGTTCGCCGCCGACCGCCTCTCGGACATCGTGTATGTCGAGCTCCCGAGCGTGGGCGCCGAGGTCAAGTTCATGGAGCCGTTCGGGGTGGTGGAATCGGTCAAGGCCGTGAGCGATCTCTACGCGCCCGTGTCCGGCAAGGTGGTGGAGATCAACGCCGGCCTGGCGGACACGCCGGAGGTCCTGAACACGGATCCCTACAACGCCGCCTGGATGATCGTCGTCGAGCCGAGCAACCGTGCGGAGCTCGACCAGTTGCTCGACGCCAGCGCCTACGCGGCGCACGTCGGCGAGACGCAGTCATGAAGTACATCCCGGCGACGCCGGCCGAGCGCGAACACATGCTGGGAGCCGTCGGCGTGCAACGCGTGGACGATCTGTTCCGGGACATCCCCGCGGAAGTCCGCCTCCGCCGGCCGCTCGACCTCCCCGCCCCGCTCGCCGATCCCGACCTGCTCGCGCACCTCCGCGACCTCGCGGCGCGCAACACCGACTGCGACCGCCTGGCATGCTTTCTCGGCGCCGGCGCCTACGACCATTTCGTGCCGAGCACGGTGCCGCACCTCGCGCTGCGGCCTGAGTTTCTCACGGCCTACACGCCGTACCAGGCCGAGATCATGCAGGGCGAACTGCAGGCGATTTACGAGTATCAGACCATGATGTGCGAGCTCACCGGCATGGAGGTGGCCAACGCGTCGATGTACGACGGCGCGAGCGCCACGGGCGAAGCCGCCAGCATGGCCGCGGACCTGACGAAGCGGCGGGAGGTGATCGTCAGCAC
>JAJPJL010000101.1 GCA_021324255.1 Bacillota bacterium | reverse complement strand
TCGCGCCGCCGGTATCCGTCGTTCTCGACGAACGCGGCGAACTCGGCCTGCGTCACGGGCGCCCGCGCGATCGCAAACGGGCGAACCTCCACCGGGTGGGCCCATTTCTCGTTGTCGAATGCGAAGGGCCCGTTGGGAGCCGCGCCGAGCATCAGCGCGCCTCCGGGCAGGGGCGCGTCGCCGGGCAGCGGCCCCCCGCCGGTGCGGGGGATCGCGCTCGGGGCGTCGGAAAAACGCGGCGCGGGGTACGCGAGCGTCTGTCGCGTGTACGTAAACGCCTCCGTGTGCATGTCTTCGTGGAAGACGGAGTAGAGCACATGGTACACGAGCTGCTCGTGCGGTTCGGCGCGGAGCTTGTCGAGGACGCGATCCCGGACGGCGTAGGCGTACGCGAGCGTCGCCTCCCGCGCCGGAAGCGGGAGGTCCCAGCGCGCGTCATGCGGGATCGCCGAGGAGTCGTAGAGCGCATCCCCGTCGCCGCGGATCGGCGGCTCGCCGCACACGTGCCGGAGCACCCATTTTTCCTGAAACCACGCCATGTGTCCGATTTCCCACAGCAAGGGATTCACGATGGGCAGGCGCGGCCCCATGAGCTGGGCGTCCGTGAGGTCGGCCGCCAGTTCCACGGTCCGGCGCCGCGCGTCCGTGACCCACTCCGCAAGGTCGCTCGGCGCCACGTCGAGCCACTGCCTGAGCATCCCGGCACCTCCCCGCGCACCGCGCCGTCGACGGGATGCTCCGCCGGCGGCCGGCAGTGAAGTCAGAGCCTGAGCACCAGGGCGGCGAGCCCGGTCAGGACGCCCAGCACCGCCACGGAGCCGGCGACGAACGCCAGCGCCCGAGCGGGCACGGCGCGTCCGACCATGACGAGCGACGGCAGGCTCACCGGCGGCAGGGTCACCAAGAGCGCCCCGGCGCCTCCCGCGCCGAGACCGAACGCCAGGAGCGTCTGCACGATCGGAACCTCTCCGGCGGTGGGCACCACGAACAGGGTCCCCGCCAGTGCAAGGCCCACGATCAACCACAGGCTGTGTCCGATCGCCGGGGTCATCGCGGGAAAGAGCCAGGCGCGCACGGCCCCGAGCACGACCACGATCACAAAGTACTCCGGGACCAGCCCGACCGCGAGTTGCCCGAACGCGCTCGCCCACCGGACGAGGAGCGGACGGCGATCGGACGCGGCGTCGGGGACGGCTGGCGCCGGCGCCGCGGGCCGGGCCGCGCGCCCCGCCACGAACCGCTCAGCCAGATACGCAACGCCGAGGACGAGGAGGATGCTGGTGGCGGCGCGCAACGCCGCCCATCGCCAGCCGAGGACGAAGCCCAGGAAGATCAAGGTCGCGGGATTGAGCATGGGGTTGCCGAGCCAGTACGCGAGAACGGCGCCGGTGGACGCCCGGCTCTTCGCCAGCCCCACCGCCGGTGGGGCCGCACAGCATGTTCACATCATGGACGGAATCGATACGGCTCCCGCAAGGGCGGTGGTTGTGAAGCCGGCGCGCCCGAGGAACCGGGTCAGCCAGGCCCGAGGCAGCAGCGCTTGGATGCCCGATCCCACCAGGAGGCCCACGACCAGGGCCTGCCACACGGCGCCGGCGTACGCCACCGTGTACGACCAAGCCGCCGTCCATCCCACGGCGGGCGGCACCGCGGCCTTGCCGCTCACGATCGAGGGTCCGAGACTATGGGTCGCGGCGGCGGTGAGGGCCCGATGGAAATACGGCATCCACTTGGCGTAGTAGAGGCCGACGATCGTGGTAAGAAAAAAGAGGAGCACGCCCCAGAGATACGGTGATTCCGATGGCGAGGCATGCTCCCGGCGTGCAGTGAGTTCGTCCACGCGGCGTCCCCACGGGCTCACATGGCAATCAGTATATGTTTATCCTCCGTCGGCCCCGCATAAGCCTGCCTTCGATCAAAATTTCGCCGCCCGCCTACTTGCTGTTGCCGTCGTCGTGAATGTTGCGCTGATCGTTCGGCTGCGGCGCCGGTGGCTGGCAGCCGCCGCGATTGGGGTCCTGGCAGTCGTTGTACTGCGGGCCGACGTACCGCCGGTTGTCGTACTGCGGCGCGCCGTACCGGCGGTCATCCTGGTAGCTCGGCGCGTTCCGCGGGCCGCGATACGGTTGATCGGGGGTACCGCGATAGCCGCCGCCGTTCTGGCACCCGTTCCCGGCATTCCAGCCATTCCAGCCGCCGGGCTGCTGGCACGATCCGTTCCCGTACGGGGCGCCGTACCCGTAGGGGGCTTGCCCGTAGCCTCCGCCCGAATCGGCGTACGCCGGCACGCCGCTCAGCATCAACGAGGCGGCGCACACGAGCACCAGCTTGGAACCCGGTCCGCGGAACATCGAACGCAGTGTCACGGTGATCACCTCCGTAGCGGTTGGGCCGGCCGCCCAGGTCCGGGCGGCCGGCTCCGTTCGTGTCCCAGGGTATCTTACCCCGTTGAAGAAATGGCCCAGAGCGCGTGAATGTCTTGTGAATCCCCGGCGAACCCCAGGCGCGCCGCCGCGGTATTACGTAACGGGGCGGTCTCCACGTCAAGGAGGTGTACAGCCCGCTGGATGCTCCGATGGCGCCCGGGGTCGCCGGCTACAGCCAGGTCCAGGCTCTCCTCACTATAAGAACGCCCAAGTGGACGCGCTGATCAAAGACGGCCTCTCGACCGCCGAGCCGGCGAAGCGGGACAGAGACTACGCCGAGGCGAGCCGGCTGATCTGGGCGGACCGACCCGTGATCTGACCGGGTGCGGCCGCGGTGCGGGAATCGACGCGCGCGGCTCGATGTTGTACCCGGCGGGGAGAGTAGGGAGGGTGCCTCGTGGTTCACCTTGTCGTCGCCGCGGAGCGCGCGTTGCTGATCGCCCGGTTTGCATCGCGGTGGTCTGTCGAGACGTCGCTCGAGGGCCGCGAACCCGACTGCGTCGCCGTCGACCCGCGTGATCCGTCCCGAGTCTACTGCGGGACCAGGCGGTATGGATTGTGGCGAAGCCGCGATGGCGGCCGGCGCTGGGAGCCGGCCGGCCGCGGGGTTGCACACGAGCGGGTCACCGCCGTGGCCGTGAGCCGCGTCGAGGGCGCGGAGCGCCTGGGGGTCGTGTACGCCGGCACGGAGCCGAGCGCCGTGTTTCGATCCGACGACGGCGGGGACACGTGGCGCGAACTGCCCGGCATGCGGACACTGCCGTCCTCGCGGACGTGGAGCTTTCCGCCGAGGCCGTCCACGCACCACGTCCGGTGGATCGAGCCGGATCCGTCGCGCCTCGGCCGGGTCTACGTGGCGATCGAGGCCGGCGCGCTGGTGCGCACCCCGGACGGCGGGCGGACGTGGGTGGACCGCGTGCCGCGGGGGCCATACGACACCCACACCGCCGCGACACACCCGCTCGCACCGGACCGCGTGTACTCCGCCGCCGGCGATGGATACTTTGAAAGCCTCGACGGCGGTGAGGGTTGGGCCCGCCAGCTGGACGGCCTGCGCCACCAGTATCTCGTGAGCGTTGCGGTCGATCCGAGCGACCCGGACGCCGTCGTCGTTTCCGCGGCGGCGGGGCCGCACGTGGCCTACCGTCCGCGCACCGCCCAGGCGTACGTCTACCGCAAATCGAGCCGGCACGGATGGCAGCGGGTGGACGGCGGGTTCCCGGATGCGTCCGGTACGGCGGCGAGCCGCCTGACGGCGCACCGGGACGAACCGGGCGTCATCTATGCCGTGAATAACCGGGGCGCCTACCGTTCAGCGGACGCCGGCCAATCCTGGGCGGCGCTCGATATCCCCTGGCCGCCCGCCGCGCTCGACGACGGGGTCTCGGCGGCGGCCTGCCTTCCCGGATAGACCGGCCGCGGTATCGAGCGAGCGGGCCGCGACCGTCGAGGCCGGCCGGCGCCCGGCGGGGCAGGGGCTATCTCGCGGGGATTCCTTGCAGCGCCCGCAGGTACATGATCTGGCCCGCGTGGTAGATGTCGTGGGTCGTTGTCCGGACGATCCGCATCGCCAGCGGCTGCGTCACGCCCCCCTTGTACCACGTGATCCGCCTGGAGAGCGCCGCGTCGTCGAGTGATTGGACCCGGGTCAGGAACTCGGTCGAGATATCCAGCAAAGTCCGGCGATCACGCTCCCAATCGGCATCGCTCCCCGAGATCTCGTGCCAGTCGGCGGCTCCGAGCGCGTGGCCGTCGGGTGGATCCCCATCCCACGCCTGGAGCACCCCGCGCTTCCAGAGGATCAGATGACGCACGATTTGCCAGATCGAGTGACGCGCCGGTGCGGGTTTCCACGCGGCTTCCGCGGCGGTCAGCCCGCGGAGCGCCCCGTTGAGCGGAGGCTGCCACTGCACCGTCTCGTCGTACAGCGTGGTATGCACGTGATCGGCTACGAGTTGCCCGAGCGTCACCCGGCTCTCCCGCTCCATGCCACCCTCTCCCCTCCGCGGTGTCGTTGGCACGAGCTACGCGTACGCCCGGCGGCGTCCCTGCCGCGCGCCATTGTCCGGGGCAAGACCGCGGCAGCGTACGATATACCCTCGTCGAGCCGCCGCGTAACGCGTGCGGGCCGCCCGCGTCAAGCCGCACGGCCGTGTGCCCGCGCGACGCCGCCTCGACGTCGCGGCGTCCGTCCGCCGGTCGCGCGCAACGGTGCCGTGCGACGCCGGCGAGTCCGCGGGGACCGCGCGATGTTACGCCGGCGCATCCGCGGGAAATATTGCTTGGGTGCAGGGCGAACACGGCGGAGCGAAGGGAGGTGAAGCCATGTTCTTTCCCTGGCTTGCGCTCGGGGTGTTCCTTGGGCTCACGGCCATCGCAGTCGCAGTTTCACACAGCAATCGATAGGGCGGCAATCGAGACGACCGGCCGAGGAAACTCCTGACAACGGGATGATCGTGCTCGCCGTCCCGTGCTCCCGTGGCGGCGGGCGAGAAAGCGGGGGCGGATTCCGACGGGTCCGCCCCTTGAACATAGGGGGCGACCGATCCGCGACCGCGGCCGTCGCCGGCCTGGGCACGCGGAATGGGCCGCCTCGTGGTTTAGCCGCGGGGATGAACCGGGGATAAGCGAGGTGGCGACGCGGGGCAATGGATCGTCCTGTGAGGAACGCTCGGAGGCAGAAGGTGGTGCGCATGAGAGGATCGCCCGGACGGGGGCTGGCATTCGTTGCGACCGTCGGCCTGCTGGGGGTACTCGCGGCCGCGGGTGTGCCCGTCGCGGTTGGGCAGTCCACGGCCGCGCCCGCGGTGAAACCTGTTGAGCCGCCCAATTCGGCCTCCACGGTCGTCAGGGGCATCAACGACCAGGGTCGCATGGTCGGCTTCTACCTCGACAAGGCGAAGCGGCCCCACGGCTACCTCTTCGCCGACGGCCAATTCACCCCGATCGAGGTGCCGGGTGCCGGCGCGACGGTGGCCGGCGGCATCAACAACGCCGGCGACATCGTCGGCTACTATCGCGACGCCCGGAACGTACCCCATGGATACCGGCTGTCCGGCGGACGGTTTACGACGATCGACGTGCCGGGCGCCGCGGCCACCTACGCCGATGATATCAACGCCGGCGGGCAGGTCGTCGGGACCTACGACGACCACGCCGGCCATTCGCATGGCTTCATCCTGGCGGCGGGCCAGCTCAGCACCTTTGACGCCCCCGGCGCGACGACCACCCTGGCGTACGGCATCAACCAAGCGGGCCAGGTCGTCGGGTACTACGAAGCGGGGCGCATCGCCCACGGGTTCTTTTACGCCGGCGGGCGCTTCACGACGATCGACATTCCGAACGCGGTCCGGACCTGGGCGTGGGGGATCAACGGCACGGAGCAGATTGTCGGCTACTACCAGGACAACGCGCAGGCGATTCATGGGTTTGTGCGGGAGGTCTCCGGGCACGTGACGACCATCGACGTCCCGGGCGCGACCGTGACCAACGTGTTCGGCATCAACGATACCGGATCCATCGTCGGCGCCGACATTCACAAGGGCGTGTACTACGGCTGGTCGATGCTGCTCCATGGAATGCGTGGCCAGCGGATCCTCGGGGTCGCGCCGCGCGGGGGGACCGGTCCGGGAGACTAGCCCTCCGGCCGCGCTGTCGGTCGTGTTCCTCCGGCGCGCCGGCACGCTCCGTTCCGGCGAGGCGGCGGCTTGCGCGCCGCCCGCCTTGTGTTGGAGAATCGGGGTGCAGGATCCGGAGGTTCGTTGATGAGGACGCTGGCCATCGTCGTCGGCGGCGGGCCGTCGCCCGGCATCAACGCGGTGATCGCCGCGGCCACCATCGAGGCGCGCAACCACGGCGTGACCGTGCTCGGCGTGCAGAGCGGCTTTCGCGCGCTCGTCGCCGGGGACACGGGCCGCGCGCGTTCTCTCGACATCCACGATGTGTCGCGGATCCACTTCGAGGGTGGTTCGATCCTCGGGACGTCGAGGGTGAATCCGGCAAAGACGCCGGACGATCTCCAACGCGTCGCCGAATCTCTCCACCGCCTCGAGGTATCGTACCTGCTCACGATCGGCGGCGACGACACGGCGTTTGGCGCCGCGCAGGTGGCGGCCGCGATGCGGGGCCGGCTGGCGACCGTCCACGTCCCGAAGACCATCGACAACGACCTCCCGCTTCCGCCCGGCATTCCCACGTTCGGCTTCACGACCGCCGTGAACGTCGGGAAAAACCTGGTGCACAATCTCATGCAGGACGCGGCCACGGGGGACCGGTGGTTCTTCGTGACCGTGATGGGCCGTCACGCCGGCCACCTCGCGTTGGGCGTGGCGGGCGCCGCGGGCGCCACTCTCGCCGTGATCCCCGAGGAATTCCGGGTGGAGGAGTTTCCCGGGTCGCACCTGCCGCTGCAGCACGTGGCCGACATCCTCGAAGGCGCGATCATCAAGCGGCTCGCGGACGGCCGCGAGCACGGGGTCGCGCTGGTGGCCGAAGGCCTGCTGGAGAGCCTGGATCCCGCCACGCTCGGCCCGGTGGAACGGGACAGCTACGGCAACGTGCGCCTGGCGGAACTCGGGCTTGGGCGCCTCCTGATGGAACGCGTCACGGCCAGCCTGACCGCGCGCGGGGTGCGCGTGCCGATCCAGCCGCTGGACCTTGGTTACGAGCTGCGATGCGCGCCGCCCGACGGCTTCGACATCCAGTACTGCCGCGGTCTCGGGTACGCCGCGATTCGATTCCTCCTCCAGGGGGGAAGCGGGGCAATGGTCACCGTGCAGGGGGACCGGCTCGTGCCCGTTCCATTTGCCGAGATCATCGACCCGGCGACCGGCCGCGTGCGCGTGCGCCGGGTCGATGTCCAGTCGGAGATGTACGCGGTATACTTGTCGTACATGATTCGCCTCCGGCCCGACGACGTCACCGCCCCGGAGCGGATCCGCAAGCTCGCGGCGGCCGGGCGGCTCACGGAAGACGAGTTCGTGCGCCGCTTTCGACCGGTCGCCGCGACAGTGCCTCAGGTGTCTGCGTCCGACAATGCCGGCGACCGCGATCCGGCCGTGCGGCCGTCGCGGAATACGACGGGAGGCGGGGGCTGAGCCATGAGCTTCGACGGTATCAACGCCATGTCCGAGACGGTACGCGCGCTCACGGCGCACGGCAAGGGGATTTTGGCCGCGGACGAGAGCCATGGCACCATTGGCCGCCGGTTTACCGCGATCGGCGTCGAGAACACGCCGGAGAACCGCCGGCGGTACCGGCAGCTGCTCTTTACCACGCCGGGCATCGCCGATGCGCTGGGCGGCGTGATCCTGTTCGACGAGACGATCCGCCAGCAGGCCGATGACGGGACGCCGTTTCCGAAGCTCCTCACCGCCTTAGGCATCGTGCCCGGCATCAAGGTGGACGCCGGGGCCAAGCCGCTCGCCGGCGCGCCCGGGGAAACCGTCACGGAAGGGCTCGACGGCCTGCGTGAGCGCCTCGCGGAGTATCGCGGCCTGGGGGCGCGGTTCGCGAAGTGGCGGGCCGTCATCGAGATCGGCGAAGGGCGGCCGAGCCGGTACTGCCTCGAGGTCAACGCGCACGCGCTGGCGCGATACGCCGCGCTCTGCCAGGAAGCCGGCATCGTGCCGATCGTGGAGCCCGAAGTGCTGATGGACGGCAGCCACACGATCGAACAGTGCTTCGAGGCCACGGAGGCGACGCTCGACCACGTCTTCCGCGCGCTGCGGGATCACCGCATCGTGCTGGAAGCGATGCTGCTCAAGCCCAACATGGTCGTGTCGGGGGCGAAGTGCCCGCGGCAGGCGGGCGTGGACGAGGTGGCGGAGGCGACGGTGCGGTGCCTGCGGCGGACCGTACCGGCCGCGCTGCCCGGGGTGATGTTCTTGTCGGGCGGTCAATCACCGGAGCGCGCGACGCAACATCTGAACGCGATGAACGCGCTGCCGGGGCCGCGCCCCTGGGTGCTAAGCTTTTCGTTCGCGCGCGCGCTCCAGGCGCCGGCGATGGACACGTGGCGCGGCTCCACGGCCGCGGTCCAGGCAGCCCAGCAGGCGTTCCTGCGCCGGTCGAGGCTGGTCGCGGCCGCGCGCGAGGGCCGGTACACGCCGGCGATGGAGCAGGCAGGCGCAGCCACCGGTCCGGCGCGTTCCTAACCGTCGAGGCGTACGTGTCCCGGGCGGGCGTCGCGCATCCCTGGCGCCCGCCCGGCGCGTGGATCCGCCGCACGTCCCGCTGCGTGGCCTCCGGCACGTCCGCGTCATAGGTCCCTCATCTCGCGGTCGCCGGCGGCGGCCGCGCGGCCCGCGGGCATTCACGCCATTCACATACCGGCTGCGTCACGTCTTCACACGGCCGCTCTATCCTGACAACGGTGCGTACCACGCGGGCGCATCGGACAGCGATCATACGGGCACGGGCCCGGGAAGGTGGAACATGTCATGGAAGCCGGAGCGATCGATACCAGAACGCCCATGGAGTTGCGCGCACTCATCGCCGGCGTCGGCGCCGGCATCGTGGGGGCCGCCGCCAGCATAGCCGCGCAGGTGCTCATGCGTGCGCCGTACCCGCATTACAACGACACCCTGGGATCGGCCGTTGCGGCCGGCGTCGCGGGCGGCCTACTCTACGCCGTGCTCGTTCGCCTCACCGCTGCGCCGGGCCGCGCGCTATGGGTGTCGGCGCTCGCGATCGCGACGGTCGACACGCTGCTCATCGCCGTGCTGCCGCTGCCGGCCGGTCATGGGGCGCATCTGGGCCCGTTTGACGGGCTGGTCGTGCCGGTCCGCCAGCTGGCCGCCCTCGTGGGCGTGGGGCACTTCGGTGCGCGCCACTTCCCGGCGGCGTTTCTGTTCGCCGATACGGTCATCCATTACATTCCGGCGGCCGCGGTTGCGGTTTTGGTCCCGCGGTGGGCCGGGGCGCGTCGGGGGTAACGCCCTCCCCCGGCGCGTCACGCGATCGAAACGGGTGCGCCGCGCCGGACCGACGCGTGGAGCGCGCCGAGCACCCGCAGGTTTCCAACGGCGTCTTCGGGCGGAAGCGCGAGCGGCCGGCCCGCCAGCGCGTCGCCGAAATGCTCCACCATGCGCTGATACTGGTCCGTGCCGGAAAATCGGACGATGCGCGAGTCCGCCGCGCGCGTGACGCGGAGTTCGGTGTCGGCGGTGCCGGGCAGGAACGCGTCTGGGGCGGGGACGCGAAGCGTTCCCTCCGTCCCCACGATTTCGTACTCCTGGCGGCGCGGCAGCGTTAGCGCGCAGTCCAGCACCGCGAGACGGCGATCGTCGAAGCGGAGCAGGCCGCCCGTGACTTCGTCCACGCCGGTCGGCCCCGTGCACGCGAACGCCAAGGCTTCGCGGGGTTCGCCGAGCACGGCACGGCACAAATTCACGGCGTAGCAGCCGACGTCGAAGAGCGCGCCCCCGCCGAGGGCTGGGTCGAACCGGATGTTGCCCCGAGGCGTGCGCACGGCGAACGTAAACTCGGCGCGGACCAACCGGACCTCGCCGATCTCCCCGGACGCCGCGATCTGGAGGGCGCGCTCCGTCCGGGGATGGAAGCGGTACATAAACGCTTCCATCAGCGTGACGCCCTGTCGCCGGCACCCGCTGATCATCGCTTCGCAGTCCTCGGCGGACAGGGCGAGGGGCTTTTCGCAGAGCACGTGCTTGCCCGCCGCCGCCGATCGCAGGGTCCACTCGCGGTGCAAGGCGTTGGGCAGCGGAATGTAGACGGCCTGCACCTCCGGATCGTCCAGCAGTGCCTCGTACGACCCGTACGCTTTGGGGATGCCCAGGCGCCGGGCCGCCTCCTGCGCGCGGGGAAGAGCACGGCTCGCGATGGCGACGAGCCGCGCGTTTCGAGCCTGCCGGAGCGCGGGGATCACCGCGATCTCCGCGATCCGCGCAGCCCCCATTACACCCCACCCCACGGTGTCCACCGACGGCCTCCTCTCGGGACACCTCGCGTTCTCGGCCGATAGGCCCCTCGGGCCCTGCGCGCCGGCGCGGTCCGTACCCCAACGCCGGGTCAGTGCAGGGAGAATGCGCCGCGGATGCCGGCGAGGATTCCCTCCACGGCGAGGGATGCCAGGACGAGGCCCATCACGCGGGTCAGCACGGTGGCGCCCGTGGTGCCCAGCACGCGGTGCACCGATTCCGCCGCGCGCAGCGTCGCATAGGTAAAGATCAGGACCAGGAACAGGATGACCGTGGTGACGGCCTGCTGCGCGATGCTGAATCGTTCATTGTCGGTCAGCAGCATCGAGGCCATGATGGCGCCGGGGCCGGCGATATAGGGGATCGCCAGCGGGAACACCGAGATATCGCGATGGTGCCGCACGACCTGCGCCCCGTCAGGGCCTTCCGGCTCGACCGCGGGCTCCTCCTCGAGGATCATCCGCATCGCAATCACCAGCAGGACCAGCCCGCCGGCGATTCTAAAGGACGCCAAGCTGACGCCCATCGCGTTCAGGACGATCTGGCCGACCACAATAAAGGCGACCAAGATGACCGCGGCGATCGCGACCCCGCGTCGCGCGATGCTCAGGCGGCTGGACGCCGGCTCGTGCCGGGTCAGCGCGATGTACAGCGGTACCAGCCCCAGGGGATTGACGACCACGAAGAACGTGACCGCGTCGGTGATGAGGCGGTCAGGGCAAAACGGCGCGCACATTGTTGGGTATCGGTCGAAGCCTCACGTAGACATCCCCCGGGGGGCGGGGTTTCGTTCCTCCCGCGGGCGGTTCCTCCAGCCGCCTGTCCCGCCGGCACGGCGGGCGGAACATCTGCGCCTCGCCGGCGCGCCGCGTGCGCACGCGGCCGGCGTGGGGGGCTCACGAGGCGGGCGCGGCGCCCGGCGGGCCGACGGTCTCGAGGCGTCGTACCATCCCGACTTGGTCGTGCTGCGGCCGGGCCCCTCACGATCGAGGAGTGGGCCGTCCGGCCTCATCCGTCATGCATGGTCGCACGCCGCCGTGGGCGAAGTACCGGCGAGACCCCGGCGATCCGGGGAAGCACGAGCCTGGATGAGGTGTGTGACATGATCGAGCCTATGACCGGCGCGTTCCTGCCCGTGGCCGGCGTCGCGCAGGGGCGGCCGGAGTTCCTGGCCACGCGGCACGTGGTCAGTTCCAGCCACTATCTGGCGACCATGGCCGGGCTGCGGATGTTCGCGCTCGGCGGCAACGCCGCCGACGCGGGCGTGGCCGCGGGGATCGCCCTCAACGTCCTCGAACGGCACCTGACGGATTTTGGCGGCGTGGCGCCGATCATGTTCTTTCGGCCCGGGATGGCGCGGCCTGAGACGATCGCCGGCGTCGGCCGCTGGCCGCGCCGGCTCACGCTGGACCGGTATCTCGAGCGCTACGGCGGCGACATGCCGATCGGCGCGCCGCGCTACGTGACGCCCGCGGCGCCCGACGCGTGGCTGACCGCGCTGGCCCGGTATGGCCGCCTCGCATTGCGTGACGTGCTGCAGCCGGCGTGTGAGCTGTGCGAGGGGTTCCCGGTCTACGACCGCCTCGCCCGGACGATCGGCGCGCTGGCCTCCCGGCTCCGGGAATGGCCCGCAAGCGCCCGGGTCTTTCTCCCGAACGGCCGGCCGCCGCGGGTCGGCGAGGTGCTCGTGCAGCGCGATCTCGGCAGCCTGTTCCGGCGGCTGATCGACGTCGAGCACGCCGCGGCGCATCGCGGCCGGGAGGCCGCAATCACGGCGGCCCGGGACGAGATCTATCACGGCGAGATCGCCCGGGCCATCGCTGCGCACGCCGCACAGACCGGCAGCGAGTTGGACGCGGACGACCTGGCCGCCTCCCGCGTCGCGGTCGAGCCGTCAATCTCGTCGCGGTACCGCGGCGTGGAGGTGCACGCCTGCGGCCCGTGGTCGCAGGGGCCCCTGCTGCCGATGATCCTGAACCTGCTGGAGGGCGCGCCGCTCCGTGAGTGGGAACGGGGCGGTGCCGTCCACCTGCACTATCTCATCGAGGCGATCAAGGTCGCCTGCGCCGACCGGGAAGCGTTCATCGGGGATCCGGCGCAGGTCGATGTGCCGATCGCAGGCCTGCTCAGTCCGGAATACGCGGAGGAGCGGCGGCGCCTCATCAATCCGGCGCGCGCGTGGCCGAGCCTTCCGGCCCCGGGCAACCCGTGGCGCCACGAGGGCCGGTCGGGGCCCGCGGGCTACATCCCGGTGCCCGCGGCCGGCGCTTCGCATCCCGACACGTCCTTCGTGTGCGCGATGGAGGCCGATGGGACCGCGTTTTGCGCGACGCCGTCCGACCCGGGCCTGAGCGCGCCGCTCGTTCCCGGTCTCGGCATCATCATCTCCACGCGCGGCGCGCAGTTGTGGACCATGCCGGGACATCCCTCGGCGATCGCGCCCGGGAAGCGGCCGCGTCTGACCCCGAACCCGGCGATGCTCGTGCGGGCGGGGCAGGTGCTCATGCCGTTTGGCTGCCCGGGCGGGGACGCCCAGGTTCAGGCGATGGTGCAGGTGGCGTGCAACGTGTTGGACTTCGAGATGAACGTCCAGGCGGCCATCGAAGCCCCCCGCGTCGTCTCGGCCAGCTTCCCCTCGTCCTTTTATCCTCACGCGTACGAACCCGGGGTGGTGCGAGTGGAAGGCCGGATTCCGCCGGAGGTCCGGGCGCAGCTCGGCGCGCTCGGTCATACCGTCGACGTGCTGCCCGATGTCGCCCCGTCCGTGGCCGCCGTCTGCGCGATCCGGCGCCGGGAGACGGGGGTGCTCGAAGGCGGCGCCGATCCCCGGCGGGCGAGTTACGCCGCCGGTTGGTAACGGGACTTGTTGCGGCCTAATTCGCCCGAGTCGCGGCCGCCGCGCGGCGCACCGCCACCAGCGCGAGAAACTCGAAAATCAACGTCGCCCCGAGCAGCGCCGTGATGGCCGAAGGATCGTGCGCGGGCAGCACCTCAACGACGTCGAATCCCACGAAATCGATCCCGGTGAGGCGTTGCACGACCTGCAGGCCGTAGGCGCTCGTGGGCCCGCCGACCTCCGGGGTGCCGGTGCCCGGCGCGCACGACGGATCGAAGAAATCGATGTCGAAGCTGAGAAATACCCGCCGGCCGGCCGTGCGGGCCCGAATGACGTCCGCGACCTCGACCGGGGACATCGAGGAGAGCTCCTGCGCGAGCAGCACCTGAAACCCGAGCTCCCGTGTGTCGTCGAGGTCGCCGGGCGCGTACTCGCTGCCACGCAGCCCGACTTGAATCGAGTACGCCGGATCGAGTAAGCCCTCTTCGCACGCGCGCCGGAATCCCGTCCCGTGCGTGTATCGCACGCCCCAGTAGTTGTCCCACGTGTCGGAGTGGGAGTCGAACTGCACGAGCGCGACCGGTCCGCCGGCCTTGGCCACGGCCCGCAGTTCCCCGAGCGTCACGGAGTGGTCGCCGCCCAGGCCCACCGGCACCACGCCCGCCGAGACGAACTCCGCCCACCGCTGCTCGAGGTTCGCGTACGTGCGGGCGATCTCGCCGGGCACGGCCAGCACGTCCCCGGCATCGACGACGCGCAGCCGTTCCAGGGCGTTGATCCGGTGAAACTGGTTCGACGGGCGCAACAGCACGGAGATGTTGCGGATCGCCGACGGCCCAAAGCGCGCGCCCGGGCGAAAGCTGGCCGCGGTGTCAAACGGAATGCCGGCGATCACGATATCGGGACGCGGCGTCCCAATGCCGGGGGCGTAGGGAAGGCGCATGAACGTGCGGATTCCTGAAAAGCGCGGTATCTGCGTCGCGCTCGGGAGCGTCGCGTCGTCCATACGCCTCACCTCGGCTGTGATCTACCGCACATCGGCCGGATGCCCGGCGAGCCAGCCCCGGACCCGTTCCGCGTCCATGTTCGACGGAAACACCGGATAGAAGACGTGCTCGACGCGGCCGTCCCGGAGCACGAGCGTGAGCCGTTTGATCAGCTCGGCGGGCTGGCCGCCGAAGCTCCAGGCGAACTCAAACGTTGGAAGCCTGAGCGCCCGCGCGAATCTCAACGCGTGATCGCTCAACAGTGCAAACGGCAGATGCAGGCGCGCGGCCGCCTCGCGCTGGTAGTCGGTCGTCTGCGTGCTCAGTCCGAATACGCGCGCGTTGAGCGCCTCGAACTCCGCGTAGTGGTCGCGGTAGGCGCAGGACTGCGGGGTGCAACCGCGCGCGCCCGGGATCTGATCCCATCCTTCCGGCACGGCCTGGTCCGGCCGCCCGGTACGCGGGTAGCAATACACCACGGTCCGGCCCTTCAACGCGGAGAGGTCCACCGTCCCGCCGCCTGTCGACGGCAGGGCGATCGAGGGTACGTGCATGCCGGGTAGATGCGCCGCCGCGCCGTCGTCCACAGGGACCGGAAGATTCGGCGGCAACTCCAGGGGATTGTGCACAGACATGCGGCGCCTCCCTCCACCCCGATCGGCCGGTGCATCACGACGGCCGCCCGGCTCGGGCGGCTTCGACGGTAACGTTCCTGCCGCCCGACCCCCACCCCTTTTTGCCGGAGGAGCCGGACGCCGCGCACGTGCGGCTGCTTCGAGACGGTGTAAGGACCGCGGCGCGGGAGCGGCGAAAACACCCGCGTGGCTGATCCGCTTCTCTCGATCCTCGGCGTCCGCAAGCTCTTTGGAGGCGTCGCCGCCGTGTGCGACGTCGCGATGACGGTGGCCGCGGGCGAGATTCGAGGATTGATCGGGCCGAACGGATCCGGGAAGACCACGCTGTTGAATCTGATCGGAGGCCAGGAGCGGCCGGACGGCGGCGAGATCCGCCTCGACGGGCGACGCATCTCGGGACTGCCCGCGGACCGCATTGCGGCGTTGGGCGTGGCCCGGACGTTTCAAGTGCCGCGGGTGTTCAGGTCCATGACGGTGCTCGACAACGTGCTCGTGCCGGCCTGCGCCGACCACCGAAGAACGGCCTGGGCGCAGGCGCGCGGCCGCGCGGAGACGTTGCTGCGCCTCACGCGGCTCGATGCGATGGGCCGCATGGAGGCGCGCGCCCTCTCGGGCGGCCAGGCGATGCTGCTCCAGATGGCCCGCTGCCTCGCGGCCGAACCGCTCGTGCTGTGCCTGTTGGACGAGCCGTTCGCCGGGGTGCACCCGGCGATCAAAGCGCGCATGATCGAGACCATCGTGCAGATCAACCGCGAGCGAGGAGTGGCGTTCCTGATCGTGAGCCACGAGATGAGCGTGCTCGGACAGCTGGCGCCGCGGGTATCGGTGATGCACAACGGCGCCTGGATTGCCGAGGGCCCGCTGGCCGACGTCGCGGGGAACCCCCGGGTCGTAGAGGCGTATCTCGGCCGCGGGGGCTCGGGGCCGCTCTCGCCGGCGGCGCCGGGCGGTGTGTAGCTCCATGCTGTGGGTCGACGGGGTCGTCGCCGGGTACCACGAGGGCATCGACGTCCTTCGCGGGGTCACCCTCCGCGTCGAGGCCCGCCGCGTCACGGCGGTCATCGGGCCCAACGGCGCCGGCAAGTCCACGCTGCTCCGCGTGGTGTTTGGCCTCCTGGCCCCCCGCCGGGGGCGGGTGGTGTTCGACGGACACGACATCCAGGAGCTACCGCCCGACACGCGAAAGCGGCGCGGGATCGGCTACGTGCCGCAGGGGACGAGCACGTTTCCGCAGATGACCGTGGAGGAGACGCTGCGCGTCGGCGGCTGGACGATCCGACACGACCGCGCCCGCCTCCGCGACCGCATCGCCCACGTCTACGACCTGTTCCCTGTGCTCGCGCAACTGCGCCGCGTCCGCGCCGGCGTGCTGAGCGGGGGCCAGCTGCGCATGCTCGCCATCGCCAAGGAACTCGTGGTGATGCCGTCGCTGCCGCTGGTGGACGAGCCGACGGCCGGCCTGGCGCCGCGGATCGCGGACGACGTGTACCGCCTGCTCGAGCGCGCGCGGGAGCTCGGCATCGCGGTGATGCTCGTCGACCAGAACATCGCGGAAGCGGTCGCGCTGGCGGATCATGTCTGCGTGATGGCCCTGGGCCGGGTCCAGCGCGCCGGGCCACGCGAGAGCGTCGCCGCCGATCTCCGGATCCTCGTGCAGGAGGCGTTGATCGGCACCGGCGGGTGATCGCACGGCACACGCGGGAGGTGGACAGATGCGGAAATGGATCGTCGCCGCGGCGGTCGCGGTGATCGCGACGGGGGCAGCGGGAGCCGGGTCCGGCTGGGGTGCGGCGCCGCCGGTGGTGCTCGGCGTGCTCACCCCTCTGTCTCCGCCCGGAGATCCAGCGGCCGGGCAGCTCATCGTACAGGGCGCCCAGCTCGGCGAAGCCTACATCAACGGCGTCATGGGCGGGGTGTTCGGGCCGAAGACGTCCTGCCCGCAGCCGGCGACGCCGGTTCGCATCGCCGTGGAAGATGACAGCGGCACTCCCGAGAAGTCCGTCGCGGGCTTTCGCCGTCTCGTGACCGAGGAGCACGCCGTCGGCGTCTTCGGCGCGTTCCACAGCTCTGCGATGCTGGCCGCCGCCCCGCTCGCCGATGAACTGGGCGTGCCGTACATCTCGACGCAGGCGTCCGCCGCCGACATCACGGCGAAGCACTTCGCGGCCGTGTTCCGGACGCATCCCGTCGATCCCGACCGCGCCGCGGCCTGGCTCGGCTTCATCCAGGCGCAGAACTGGCACAAGATCGCCCTGCTCGCGGAGAACACGGACTACGGGATCGGGCTCGCCGAGGCGACGAAGTCGCTCATCGCGCAGCGGAAGCTCGCGATGACGCTGGACGCGGTGATCTTCGACCGCACGTCGGCCGACCTGACGCCCCAGCTCTTGAAAATCAAGGCTGAGAAGCCGGACATCGTGCTCAACGTGGGCGTCGGCACGCCGGCCTATCTCATCATCAAGCAGGCGCACGACATCGGGCTCTTTCCCCAGACCCCGATGCTGGCCTCCTATGACTTTCCTGTGCGGCCCGAGGAGTATTGGAAGAACCTCGGCCCGACCGGCGTGTGGCTGGCGTTCATCTCCTACTTCCACCCCCGGATGGCGCTGACCGCGCTCGGTACGTGGGCGTCCGTAGAGTACGCGAAGCGGTTTCACTCCACCGCCGTGTACAGCAACCTGAACTCGTTCGGCGACGCCGTGATCCTCGCGGAGGCGATGAACCAGGCGTGCAGCCGCGACCCGAAACGGATCATCGCGCAGCTCGAGCGCGGCCGGTTCGACACGTGGATCGGGACGGGCGCGACGTTCCCCCGCGCCGCCGGGGTACGCTGGCACCAGTGGTCGCCGCCGCTCGTGATTCTGCAGTACACGCGGCCCGACGAGACGTACGACCAGGCGCCGATTCTGTATCCTCCGGCGATGAAGACGGGAGCGTTCGAGCCCGCTCACTGAGCGGGGGGGCAGGCCGGCGCGCACCGTCGATGGACGCGACGCTCCTCACCCAGTACGCGCTCGCCGGGCTCGTCATCGGCGCGATCTATTGCCTGATGGCGGTCGGGATCACGTTCATCTACAGCGTCATGCGGATGATCAACTGGGCGATGGGCGAGTTCTACATGATCGGCGGATACGTGCAGTACCTGTTGATCGCCGACTGGCTGGGGCCGGACCGCTGGTACCTGGCCCTGCCGCTGGCGATCGCCGGCGTCGGCGCGCTCGGCATGGTCGTGCAGCGGGTGCTGCTCCGGCCGATGTTCGCCGGCGGGATCGAACGGCTCGACGAGTACGCGACGATCGTGACGATCAGTTTGACCGTGCTGTTCCGCAATCTCGCCGTCGTGATCTTCGGGCCCTATCAATTCTCCCCGCGGGACTACGCGCCGCCGGTGCAACTCGGCCCCCTGCCCGTGAATGGCAGCCGCTTCGTCGCATTTCTTGGCGCGGCGGCGTTGCTCGGCCTGTTCGCCTGGGTCGTCCGGCGAACCTGGTTCGGCCTGGCGATCCGGAGCGTGGCGCAGAACCGGGTCGGCGCGCTGTGCGCGGGCATCGACCTGTCGCGGATCGACATGCTCGCGTTCGGGATCGGCGTCGCGCTCGCGGGCGCCGCGGGGGCGCTGCTCGCGCCGGTGTTTCTCGTCTACCCGCAGAGCGGGGCGTTGAGCACGGTCAAGGGCTTCGAGATCATCGTGATCGGCGGGCTCGGCTCGCTCGGGGGGAGCATCGTGGGGGGCCTGCTGCTGGGCCTCGTGGAGAGTCTCGGCTCGGTGCTGATCTCGCCGGCGTTTCGTGACGTGTACGGGTTCGGCCTGCTGGTGCTCATCCTGGCCCTCCGCCCCACGGGGCTCTGGGGTGAACGGGCGCGCGAGGCGTAGGGCGGCGGGCGGGCCGGGACCGGCGCGACGTGGATGATCCGGTAGCTCCCGCGGCGGGCGGAGTCGCGTCGTCCGAGCGCCGGGCCGCGCGGGCCGGCGGCGTTGCGGTGCGGCCGCCGGTGCTCATCGCCTGCGGCCTGGGCGCGGCGGCGCTGCTGCCGCTCCTGCTTGGCACCTATCCGATCCACGTGCTCACCGTTGCCTGCTACTACGTGATCCTGGCGTCCAGCTGGAACCTGATCGCGGGATACACGGGGCTGTTCTCACTGGCGCACCACGCCTTCGCGGGCATCGGCGCGTACGCGTCCGCCCTGCTGGCGGTGCGCGCCGGCGCGCCCGTGCCTGCCGCGATCGTGTGCGGAGGCCTGTGCGCCGGCGCCGCCGGGTACGGGTTGGGTAGCGTCACGCTGCGGATGCGCGCGCTCTACCTCGCGCTCGCCACGTGGGCGTTCGCCGAATCCGCGAGGATCGTCGTGTCGATGGAGTACGGCGTCACGCGGGGCGACCTCGGCCTGGCCGTGCCGTTGCTGCTTCCCACCTCGTCACCGCGGCCGTACTATGAGCTGTTTCTCGTATGCGCCGCAGCCACCGTCGCCGGGCTCGCGCTGCTGCTCCGCTCGCGGATCGGTTACCGGCTTCGGGCGATCCGGGACGACGAGACCGTCGCACGGGCCGCCGGCGTCGACACCGTGCGGTGGAAGCGGTTTGTCTTCGGGATGAGCAGCGGCATCGCCGGCCTCGCGGGAGCGCTCTACGGTCACTATGTCGGCCTCCTCAGCCCCGCGGCGATGCAGTTCGACGAGATGGCGCTGATCATCATCATGGTGATCCTGGGCGGCCAGCGCACCCTCGTCGGGCCGGTGATCGGGGCCGTCGTGGTCGAAGTGGCGTCCGAAGGGCTTCGGGCATACGGTCAGCTGCGGATGGTCGTCTTCGCGCTGCTCGTCCTCGCGATCATGCGCGTCTACCCGCCGGGCCTCGCCGGCCTCGGCCGGGCCCTCTGGACGCGCCTGCGGCACGGCCAGCCCCGCCGGCGATACCACAGGGCATCGGGCCCGGCAACCTGAATAGAACGGTCGTGTCCGGGCCGATCGGCATTCTCATGCTCGATACGGCGTTCCCGAGGATCCGCGGGGACATCGGGAACCCGGCGACGTTTCCGTTCCCCGTGCGCTATCATCGCGTGCCGGGCGCCTCGCCCGAGCGGGTCGTGCGCGAGGGCGATCCTGGGCTCCTGGCCCCGTTCGTCGACGGCGCGCGGGCGCTTGAAGCCTCCGGCGTGCCGGCCGTTACGACGGGATGCGGCTTTCTTGCCATGTTCCAGCGCGAGCTCGCCGCCGCGGTCTCGGTGCCGGCGTTTACCTCAGCCCTGCTCCTGGTGCCGATGATCGCGCGCATGCTGCCGGCCGGCGCCGCGGTCGGCATCATGACCGTGGACGCCGGGGCGCTGGGACCGCGTCATCTGGCGGGCGCCGGCATCGGCGCGGACACGCCCGTGGTCGTCGCGGGGATGGAGCGAGGACGGGCATTCGCGCCGGTCCTGCTCGGCAACAAGCCGGCACTCGACGAAGGCGCTGCCCGCCGGGAGCATATCGAGGTTGCGCGCGACCTCGTGGAGCGGCACGCGGAGGTCGCCGCGATCGTGCTGGAGTGCACCAACATGCCTCCCTACGCCGCCGCGATCAGGCGGGCGACCGGCCGCCCGGTCTTCGATATCACGACCCTCGTCCGCCTGGTCCACGACGCGCTCGCGCCGCGGGCCTACGGACGTGCTGCGGGCCACGGGTGAAGCCCCACCCGGTCCGTACCGGTCTTGAAGCGAGAGTCACCCAGCCGGGCCCGGCGGGCGCCGCGTCGACATCATCGCGCCCCGCGTGCGTGCCCGCCCCGCCGCGCGGGCGCATCGGGATCACCTCGCGGCCTGCACGTTCCACGGGATGATCCACGCCGTCGGGTGGAACCCGGGGAGTCCTTTCCGGCTCAGCAGCAGGCTGCTGAATCCGCCGGGCCGGACAATCGGTGCCTCTTCGTACATCATCGCTTGCAGTTTCGCCCACAGCTGGACGCGCTTGCCCTGGTTCACTTCCGCGTTGAACTGCGCGAAAAGCGCGTTCTTTTCCGGCGTGTCCCACCACCCGGGATACGCCGAGCTGAAGACCGTGATCAGGGACGGATCCGGCACGAAGGCGTGAGAGGTGACGAACATGTCCCACTCCGCCGCCTTCGCACGCCGGTCGAGCAGCGTCGCCCATTCAACGACCTGCATGTCCACCTTGAAGCCCGCCTGCTGCAGCTGCGCAGCGGCGACGACGGTGCTCTTGAACATATAGTCGTATTCCTGCGTTGTCAGCCATCGGATCGTCTGCCCCGAGTAGCCGGCTTCCTTGGCGAGCCGCTTCGCCTGTTCCGTGTTGTGGACGTTGTACCAGTTGGCCCCGGCGGTCGTATACCATGGCGTCCCCTTCGGGTAGATGCTGGCGTCGACCGAGTAGAGTTCGGGGGCGCCGAATGTCGCCTGCATGATGGGTTGCATGTCCATGGCCACCGCGACGGCTTGGCGCAGCTTCTGGTTCGTCATCACTCCCTGCCGTTTGTTGAAGAAGAACGTCATGAAGGCGCCGCCGACGGCGCCGGGCTGCACGCGCGGGTCCTGTTTGAGTTGCGCGTAGGCGTCGGTGTTGATCTGATCGGAAATGTCGTACTCTCCGCTCTGAACGCCGGCGATCCGGGTCGCAACCTGGGAGACGGGATAGTAGAAGATGTCGTCCGCAAGGGCTTCCTTCCGCCCCGCCATGTTGCTTGCGGGCTCGGAACGCGCCGCGTACTGGTCGAAGCGCGTGAGATGGACGTAGCGGTCCGGCGCCCACTCCACGAACTTGTAAGGTCCCGTGCCGATGTATTGCTTGATCGGCCCGGTGCCCGCCGCGTCGATTACCTCCTTCGGCATGATCGCGGCACCGCCGACCGGAAACGCCAGGAACGCCAGCAACGGTGCGGACGGCGCCTTGAGCTTCATCACCACGGTGTTGCCGGTCGCGGTGACCGAGTCCACCGACTTGTACGGCACGGCGCCGTACGGACTGACTCTGCCCCAGCGGTTGAGCGACGCAACCACGTCGTCGGCGGTCATGGTCTTCCCGTTGTGGAACGGCACGCCGCCGCGGAGCGTGAACGAGTAGGTCAGGCCATCCTTGCTGACGGTGTAGCCGGACACCAGGCTCGGCTGGACCCGCCAGCTGGCGTCGAACGCGAACAGGTCCTCGAACAACGGCAGGGTGATGTTGGCGGTGAGGCCGGCCGTCGTGGCAGGGGTGTCGAGCGTCAGTGGTTCGCCGACTTCAGCGATCTTGAGCGTGCCGCCGCGCCGCAGGCCCTGGGCGGCGAACGCCGAGGACCCGTCGGGCCTGGCGTCTACGCACCAGCGGGACGCTGCGGCGCCGATGCCGGCCGCCGTGACCTTCTTGAGAAACGTCCGCCTGGTCGTCTGCGGCGCGCGCGTGGAGCCGGGAGCGGCCATCGATGCGACCTCCCTTCCTCATGTCCCGCCGAGGTGATGGCGGGACGGACTCCTGCCGGCATGCGCGGGTGAATGCCCGCGGATGATCGGGACCGTTCGCTGGACGGCGGAAATAATCCCTCCTCGTGAGGGCGCACAGCGAAGTTCCGGGGGAGCTGCCCGCGGCTCCGAAGAGCGCTGACGCCCTACGCGAAGATGGGAGCCACCGGGGCTTCGACGTCGGGGAACAACGGACACGATAGTTGGTCGCCGCGTCGCAGGGTCGTCTGCTCCTCGTACGCGCCCTCGCGCCAGGCGAACACGCGGATCTCCTCGGCGTCGGGATCCACGGCCCAGTACCACTTGACACCGTGCCGAGCGTACTGGCGGAGTTTCACGCCGAGATCGCGGTCGCGGGTGCTCTCGGATAGCACCTCGATGAGTCGCGATGGGTGCCTAGATTCGCCATCCGGCCAGTCGAGCGGATGCCGCGAACGGAGGCGCGTCCGTGGCGCTTCAGGGGGTCGGATACGTGTCCGGATACCGCAGTAGCACCTCGCCCGCGTACTTGAGGTGGTCCGCCATCGCCTGCCTCGCCGCCGCCGCGTCCCGCCGATCGACCGCCGTCACGATAGCCTCGTGCTGGACGAAGATTTCCTCGACCGGCCGCGGTGCGTAGCTCGAGTAGCCCGCCCAGCCCGGAATCAGACTTTGGCGAAGTGGTTCGATCAGCGAGTTCACGATCACACTAAAGATGACGTTTTGTGCCGACTCCGCGATCGCGACGTGTAGGGTAATGTCGAGTTCAGCGAGTTCCGCTGGCGCGTCGACGCGCGACCGCATCTCTGCGCAGACGGAGTGTAGGTGGCTGCGCTGCTCGGGTGATGCTCGCTCGGCGGCGAAGGCTGCAATTTCCGGTTCAAGAAGAGACCGGACCTCGTAGAGTTGGCCGAAAATGCCCTTGTAGTCTCTCCGCAGCAACTGAAGATACGTCTGCAGCGATGTGGATACGAGTCCGGGATCGGGAGCGCGCAGGAAGGTACCGCTGCCCGTGACCACGGAGACGATGCCGCGCGCTTCGAGCCGTTTGATCGCTTCACGCGCAACGGTCCGGCTGACGCCGTAGGCCTCGGCCAGTTCACGTTCCGAGGGCACCCGGCCGTCCGGCTGCCACCCCTCCCTAGTAATGAGCCGTGCGATCTCGTCGGCTAGCCGGAATGAAAGTGGCTGGCTTCGTGCGAGCGGGGTCACGCCCTGAGCCCGGAGCGCGCTGTTACGCCTGGCTCGGTTGCCTGTGCTCTGTCGTCGCTTCATGGTCTCTGAGAACGCAAGACGGGCCCAGGAAAAGTCGAGTTCGAACTAGTATGATGGCATGGCAGTTATCTTCTCATGAAAAGACCTTCTTCCTGCCCTCAGCGCGTATGGCCGCGCAGGCGGTACGAAAGGTTACTGCTGCGTCCGAGTGGCCGCGCCGGGCCGGCGATGGTCCGACTATGAACGGAGCCGCAACTGCCCAACTGGAGCTGACGCACTCCGCGAAGGTAGCGGCCGATGTCTTAGGCCAGGCATGTGTGTGCCGGTTGGTGTTTCCGTCGATCGTGATGGATGCCACGGACATGGTGCGTCCTCTCGTGCTGCGGCGCGGCGATCAAACCGTGGCAGTGTTTGTGCCCGAGTCCGAGCAGCCCGCGCTGGCATGGGCAAAGCCGGCGCCGGTCGTTCTCCACGGTTATTACTTCACGTGGGGCACGCGGCCCAGGCCGGGATTGTCTGACGCCGTGGCTCGAGTCACTGGTGGCGCCTCAATCAGGCTGGACGCGGATGCGCCCGCCGCACTGTACGAAACGCTGGCGAAGTCGGTCGACGTTGAGGTGACATCGCCGGCGTCGCTCGCACCGGTGCATGCTTTCCGGCTGTCGGCCGCTGACGTCGATGCGCGATGGGAGGCCGACGATCCGGAGTTGCGCGCGGCAGCCCGCCGCGCCGCCAGGTGCCTGGAGGATTCCCGAAGGGATGCCGTCTGTGAGGCGGCCGCACCGTCACGGTTCACGGTGCTTGACGCCACGTTGCAAGAGGCCGAGCTTGACGGCGTCTTGGCGACCTCGCCGCTGCACGTCCAAGGGCTCACAGGGTTGTCGTTCCGGGAAATCGCGCGGGCACGAGCCGCCGTGCTGTACTTGCGCGGCGAGCCTGAGGTCATTCTGCTGGCCGAATCAAGCAACCTTCCCTTCCCCGCGGCTGCCATCGCGCGCTCCGGAGATCTTGCCAGCGCGGTCGCCGCACTTGCGTCCGGACGGATTGGATACGAGGAGCTTCACCTCTCCGTGGGCGTCCTCCGGTCTCTCAACGAGCGGTACGGTCGATGTGTCCCGGCCTCCGAGACGGTCCGACGCTGGGAAGACCGGATGGCGGCGGCGAATGCGCCCGCCTTCCTGCTGGCATCCCTCTCGGCGGTTCAAGGAATGGACGTTGCGATTCAGCGCGCGCAGGCGTTGAGCGCTGCCGGTCAGCATTACGCCGAGGAGGATCTGGCGGTCGTCTACCGGTCCGCGTTGGAGCGGTTTGCGGCGTCGCTCGGGATGACGGCGCGGCTCCTCCCCTATTTCGAGATCATTCAGGCCGGCGAACGAACGCTGTACCCGGCGATGCCCAGTTCGTTTCCCATCACCGCCGACACGCAGACGATCAAGTTCGACGTGGGGACGCTCGTACTCGATCGTCGCGGCCTGATCCGCGGTTGTTCGGATCTTGCGCGCACGTGCGCGTTCGGGTCCGAAGCCTCGGAGATGAATGCCGCGCTCGACGCGATCGTGCGCAACGATCTTCCCCGCGCGATACGGCCCGGGCGATCCGGCGCTGAGGTCTACGCGTCGGGGGTGGCGGCGCTCAAGGAGCACGAGCGCCACTTTCGCGCCCTCGGGTTCTTAGCGTCCAAAACAGCGGCCGAAGGGTATGCGCGCGATTGCGGCCACGGGCTGGCGCGGCAGACACCGTGTACGGTGCGTTTTGCAGCCGGCGTGCGGGCCATCCTGGAGGACGGCATGATGGCGTGCGTGGAGCTCGTGTGGCCGCACGACCGGACCGTTGTTGCCGTAGAAGACGCGTGGTTCGTCGATGGCCAAGGCGGGGTTAACCTGACCCGCCATACCGGTTGGGTGTGGGAGCCGTAAGCTCGAAGCCGTAGCGCGATGGCGGAGGAGGGGAGAGGGATGGGGGCAGATGCGAGGAGAGACTCACCGGCCGGTACGCAGGCGGCGCGGCGGGTGGGACGTCGAAGGCTGCTCGTCGATTCGGCGGTACTGGCCGCGGGGACGGCCGCGTGGCCCATGCTGTCTCGCGCCTCGGCGGCGTTTGCGGCGCCGGTGGCCGGGGCCCGCCCGAACTACAACGCGGCGCTCACCGTCGCGCTTGGCGCCCCGGTGACCTCACTTGACCCCGCGGTTCCCACGTCGACGCTCGCGGAGACCGTCAAGCGCAGCATGTACGAAGGGCTCGTCGATCTCGATGCGAGCGGCGGCCTCCGGCCCGGTCTCGCCACGCGGTGGACTGTCTCGCCCGACGGCACCGTCTGGACATTCTTTCTTCGTCCGCGCGTGACGTTCCAGGACGGCACCCGGTTCGATGCGTCCGCCGTAAAGGCAAGCCTGGACCGACTGGTCGATCCGAGCCAGAAGCTTCCCTATCATTATCTCTTCGACATGATCGACAGCGTTGATGTGGTGGATTCGCTCACGGTTCGCATCAAGACCAAGACACCGTACGGCGCGATGCTGCCGCATCTGGCGAGCGAGGCGGCCCTGATCATCAGCCCCGCTGCGCTGCGACGGTATGGCAAGGATATTGCGACGCATCCGGTCGGAACCGGCGCCTACAGCTTCAGCAGTCAAATCCCGGGACAGAGCATTACCGTCAAACGGTTCGAGCACTACTGGGCGGGCCGGCCCTACCTGAGCTCGGTGACGTTCACGGCGGTGTCGGAGGACGCGACGCGGGTCGCGCAGCTGGAAACGAACCAGGCGCAGGTCATCGTCAACGTGCCCCCATCTGAGATACAGCGCCTGCGGGGCCGGCCGGGAGTCACCGTGGCCGTGAGAGAAGGCAACCGCGTTGCGCATATCGGGATCAACGTGCAGAAGGACCCGCTCACCGATCGGCGGCTGCGGCAAGCGTTGAACTTCGCCGTCGACCGCGGCGGGTTGGTCGAGGGCCTGTTGCGCGGTCTCGGCACGCCCGCCGATTCGTTCGTGGCGCCGATCACCTGGGGCTACGCGGCGCAGCCGATCTATCGCTACGATCCCGCCAGGGCCAAGCAGCTCCTCGCGGCGGCCGGGTATCCGAACGGCTTCCATACCACGATTTGGACGCCGCAGGGACGGTACCCGCAGGACAAGGAAACGGCTGTCGCGGTGCAGGGCCAGTTGGCGCAGATCGGCGTGCAGGCGCAGGTCCAGGTCATCGAGTGGGCCCGCTACTTAGACCTGCTCCGGAAGCCGCTGGATCAGAATACGGTTCACCTGTATCTCCTGGCATGGGAGTCCGGGACGGGCGAGATCGGTTTTGTCGCCGACCTCGTGTTCCGGAGCTCGGAGTGGCCGCCGAAGGGTTGGAACACGATGTTCTACAAGAACCCGCAGGTCGACGCGCTGGTCGCCAAGGGCGACGAGACGGTAGATCAGGCGACGCGGAAACAGGTCTATGCCGACGTTCAGCGGCTCGTCGTCAACGACGCGCCGTGGCTATTTCTCTTTACCTACCGGCAGGTGCTGGGACTGCGGAGCAACGTCCATGGCCTCATCGCGCTGCCCTCGGAGGCGTTCGATCTCAGGCAAACGTGGGTGGGTTAGCGGCGACCCGGCATGAGCCGGTTTCTGGCCCGGCGATTGCTCGCGCTTGTGCCGGTGCTTGTCGGCGTGTCGATCGTCGTGTTTCTGATTCTGCACCTTGTCCCCGGCGATCCGGCGGAGGTGATCGCGGGCACCGGCACGACAGGCGAGGGCATCGAGGCTATCCGGCACCAGCTGGGCCTTGATCGCCCTCTGGCCGAACAGTATTTCAAGTGGGCCGGCCGTCTGTTGCGGGCCGACCTTGGACGGTCGCTCGTGACACAGCAGGCCGTGCTGCCCCAGCTCCTCTATCGGTTCGGCAACACGCTGAAGCTGGCGGTTGGAGGGATGGCGTTCGCGCTTCTGGTCGGCGGTGCCTGGGGCATCGTTGCCGCAGTTCACCGTGGTTCGATGTGGGATCACATCTTTACGGTCATCGCGCTGGCCGGTGTCTCCATGCCCATCTTCTGGCTCGGGCTGCTCTTGATGCTCGTGTTCGCCGTGCAGCTTCAGCTCGTGCCCGCGACCGGGATGGGGGGACCGGCGACGTTCGTGCTGCCGGTGGCCACGCTTGGGCTCAACGCGACCGCGCTGGTGTCGCGGATCGCCCGCAGCAGCCTGCTCGAGGTGCTGCAGCAGCCGTACGTCCGGACGGCCTGGGCCAAAGGGCTGTCGCAGCCGCGGGTGCTTTGGCGGCACATGCTGAGCAACGCTGCGATTCCGATCATAACCGTCGGGGCTCTGCAATTCGGCTATCTGCTCGGAGGGGCCGTGCTCACGGAGACCGTATTCGTATGGCCGGGGCTCGGCCGCCTACTGGTGGACGCCATCATGCAGCGCGATTACCCGGTCGTGCAGGGCGGCATCCTGCTGGTCGCGCTGACGCTCATCGCCCTCAACGTTGCGACGGACCTGCTGTACGCGCTCGTGGACCCGCGCATCCGGTACCAGTAGTCGTGTGGAGGCGCCTCCGGCGGAGTGGACGCGTGGCTTGGGCCGGCGGCATCGTCGGGCTCGTCATCGTGGTCGCCTTGCTGGCGCCCTGGCTTGCACCGTACAGCCCGATCGCGCAGAATCTGCGCGACGTGGCGCAACCGCCCAGCGTCCGCCATCCCCTTGGGACGGATCAACTGGGCCGCGATCTCCTGAGCAGGGTCATCTACGGCGCCCGCACGTCCCTCGTCATCGGCGCCGCCGTCCTGGCGATCGCCTTCACCGTCGGCACCGCGATCGGCTTCGCGGCCGGGTGGTTCGGGCGATGGGTCGACGAGACGTTGATGCGGGCCGTCGACGTCCTGATGGCGTTTCCGGAGATCCTGCTGGCCATCGCGGTCGTGGCGGCGCTCGGTCCGGGCCTTGCCAACACCATGGTCGCGGTGGGGGTGTCCTCGACGCCGCGATTTGCCCGTCTGGCGCGTGCGGTAGTGCTGTCCCTCCGCGAGGAGACGTACGTGGAGGCCGCGCGGGCCGCGGGCGCCGGCGAGTGGCGTCTGCTGCGGCATCACGTGCTGCCCAACAGTGTGAGCGTGCTGCTCGTGCAGGCGACGCTGCTCGTCGCGATCGCGATCCAGGCCGCCGCGGGGCTCGGGTTTCTCGGCCTTGGAGCCCAGCCGCCGCGCGCCGAGTGGGGCGTGATGCTTGTCGACAGCCGGACGTACATCAGCACGGCGCCGTGGCTGCTCACGGCGCCCGGCCTCGCGCTGATGGTCACCGTCATGGCCTTTAACTTCCTCGGCGACGGACTTCAAGATGTGCTGGCGGTCCGCATCTCGTAGCGTCGGAGGTGACGATGCGCGTCGACTCGGCGGCTGACGTTCCGGCCGGCACGAAGGCGTTCTTTCCGGTGCCGGTCGGCACCACGGTGAGCGGGGCCATCATGCAGCAGACGTTTCACGTCGTGCGCGGCCGCCGTGACGGTCCGATGGCAGTACAAGCCGTGATCTGTTGCGGAGCGGCACGCCGCATGGAGGGATGGTGAATGGGGACCGAACTGCGGGCGATCCTGGACGAAGCGTCGGTGGACAGGGCGTGGGAGCACATGGAATGGATGTCGCGCGAGGTGCCGGAGCGCATTTCCGGCTGGCCGGCGGCGCAGCAGCAGGCAGATTACCTGACCGAACGGCTTCGTGCGTACGGCCTTGACGCGCATCAGGACAAGTTCCTCGGCGTCGTCAGCCTTCCGCAGCGCGGCGCGCTCGTGGTCACTGCCCCGTCGCCGCGCACGATCGAGGCGATGACGTTCGCCCACAGCACGAGCACCCCGCCGGAAGGGCTGGAGGGCGAACTGCTGTACCTGGGATCAGGCGGCGAGGGCGACTACCGGGGACGGGACGCCCAGGGCAAAATCGTCCTCGCCGAGCTGTCCTACGCGCCCCCACGGCCGGAGAAGATGCGGATCGCGACGGAACACGGCGCGATCGGGATCATTCTCATCAACTGGGGCGACGACGACAATCCTTCGATCCCGATGGGCACGGTCAAGCCGGTCTGGGGTAACCCCACGGTGGACGACGTGCACAAGATGCCCAATCTGCCGGCCATCGGCATCGCGCGCCGCGACGGCGTCGCGTTGCGCGAGGAGTGCCGCCGGGGCCGTGCCCTGGCCCGGATCGTGGCCAAAGGCGGGCGCGAATGGCGGACGCTGACGCAACCCCACGGCGTGCTCGGGGCCGGCACGACCGGCGATTGGATTCTGGTGGCCGATCACATGGACTCGTGGGGCGGCGGCGCGACGGACAACGCCTCCGGGAACGCGGTGACGCTCGAGATCGCGCGGGTCCTCGCCGCGCACCGCGGCGAACTGCTTCGCGACGTGCAGATCGCCTTCTGGCAAGCTCACGAGAACGGCATCATGGTGGGTTCGACGTGGTTCGTCGACCATTACTGGGATCCGATCACGCGTGGCCTGATCGGATACTTGAACATCGACTCGCCGGGCATGAGGCATGCGCAGCACTACGAGGCGACGCTCTCGCCCGAGCTGTGGACCTGGCATCGCGACGTCATGCCGCGCGCGCTCGGATACGGTACAGAGCCGCGCAAACTGGCGAAGACAGGCGACCAGTCCTTTTTCGGCGTCGGCGTCGCGTCGATCAGCGGCCGCAGCGAGTTTCCTCCGGAGCTCATCAAGCGCTGGCACGGCGCCATTCTGGGGCCCTGGTACCAGAGCACCGAGGACACGATGGACGTGGCCGACAAGACGGTGCTCCGTCAGGACCTCCGGATCTCGCTCGCCTACGCCTGGGAGCTCGCGACGCGGCCGATCCTGCCGTACGACTTCCGGGAGCCCGCCCGCATTTTGGTCGAGGCGCTCGACGAATATCGTCGCGCCGCGGACGATTCTCTTGGTCTCGAGGCGACCATCGGACTGGCGCGTGAGTTTGCCGCCGCCGCCGCTCGATTGTACCAACAGGCCAACGGCCTGGCGGCGAAACTGGATCGGGACGGCCGGTCTGCCGGACTGAAGGCGGAGGCGGCGCGCATGAACGCCGGGCTGAAGCGAATCAGCCGGGCGCTGATCCCCGTCTTGGGTAGTGTGGTCGGCCGGTACGGGCAGGATACCTACGGGCTCAGCGCGCTCTCCCGCTGGGTCCCCAGTCTTGCGAACGCCGGCGTTCTGCGGCAGCACGACGAATCGCCGGACGTTCGGATGCTGTGGTGGGGCGAACTCGTGCGCGAGCGCAATCGTGTGACGGACGCCGTGACGTACGCGCTGGAGACCGCCTCGGACCTTGCGAAGGCCTGACGCTCGAGTCATGGACGCGCTGACGCGGAGCGTCATGGACGCGGTCGACTCAGGATGGGAGCGGCAGGTCCGGCATTTGCAGGCTCTCGTCCGCCAGCCGAGCGTGCTGGGACAGGAGGCCGGAGCTCAGCGGCTGATGAGCGCGCTGTTCGACGAGATGGGACTCGACGTCGCGGCCTTTGAGCCCGATATCGGAGCGATCTCACCGCTACGGGGCTTTTCTCCGCCCGAGTGGAGCTACCGCAACCGGCCCAATGTCGTCGGAATCTGGCGGTCTCCCGCCGGCGGCGGGCGGTCGCTCGTGTTGAACGGCCACGTTGATGTCGTTAGCCCGGAGCCGGTCAGTCGGTGGCGGCACGACCCGTGGGGGGCCGAAATCGAGAACGGCCGCCTCTACGGACGCGGCGCTTGCGACATGAAGTCCGGTGTCAGCGCGATGGCATGGGCGGTGCGCGCGATCCAGGCTGCCGGCGTTCGGCTCAAGGGCGACGTCATTCTCCAGTCGGTGATCGAGGAAGAGTGTACGGGCAACGGAACGCTGGCCTGTTTGGCGCGCGGGTACCTCGGCGACGGCTGTTTGATTGCCGAACCGTTCCACGACCGGGCACTCGTGGCGCAGTTGGGCGTGCTCTGGTGCCGGCTCAAGGTGCGCGGGGTGGCGGCGCACGTCCAGGGCGCGAACCAGGCCGTCAACGCCATCGAAAAGACGTACGTCCTGATCCGTGCGATGCGCGAACTGGAAGCACAGCTCAACGATGCAAAGCACCCGGCCTATCGCTCGCACCCTTGGCCCATCAATTTTAATCCCGGGGTCATCCGAGGAGGCGATTGGCCATCAAACGTTCCCGCGGACTGTGAACTCGATTTCCGGATGGCGTTTTATCCGGGTACGCGCATTGAAGACGCCAAGGCAATGGTCCGCGGCCATCTGCTCGCCGCCGCGGAGCGCGACACCTGGCTCAAGAAGAATCCGCCCGAGATCACATTCTATGGTTTTCACGCGGAGGGGGCGACAATGGATTTTCAAGAGTCGCCCGTGATTCAGGTGCTCACCGATGCCTATCATCGGGTAACCGGCCGGGTACTGCAACCCGGAATCGCCACCGCGACGACAGATGCGAGGTTCTTCAGCCTATATTACGGCGTGCCCGTCACCTGCTTCGGGGCCCAAGGATCCGGGATGCACGGCGTGGACGAATACGTGGAAGTCGAGACCGTCCGAGAGGTCACGAAAGTTGTGGCAGCCTTCGTGTTGGACTGGTGTGGAGTAGCGGAGCCGTGAATCATCCTCACGCGTCCAGCGGCGCCGTAAGCCCCTTGTTGCATTGGTTGCTTCGGGTGATCCCATGACCACCTTGAAGGTCGGCATCGCCAGCTACGAGGAGATGAAGGCGCGCACGATGGCCGTCGCGCGCGGCGAGTGTCGCGTGACGACGGACGAGCCCACGGTCTGGTTCACCTCGACCGAGTCCTTCGCCAAGGTGCTCTCGGCCGGCAATCGTGAGCTGCTGCGTGTCATCGCCGAGAAGGCGCCCGGCTCGCTGGATGAGCTGGCGCGGATCACCGGCAAGGCCAAATCCAACCTCTCGCGCACGCTGCGGACCATGGAGGGCTACGGCCTGGTCCGCCTCGAACGCGGCGCGCGCGGTCGCATCACACCCAAGGTCATGCACGACCGCGTGGAACTGGACCTGCCGCTCATGCGGTCGCGTAAGACGAGTTGAACCATGAACGCTTGGGCGCGAGCAGGCGGGCCCTGCGCCCGGCGTTCGCCGGTTCTGTTCTGAAGTGGCGGAGGGGGTGGGATTCGAACCCACGGACCCCGGTTAAGGGGTCACGGTTTAGCAAACCGTTGCCTTGGACCGCTCGGCCACCCCTCCGGCCTCCTGGCGCTCT
>JAJPJL010000061.1 GCA_021324255.1 Bacillota bacterium | reverse complement strand
TCCCGGACCGGCGCCCCGGCGAAGTCGGCGGGCGTCCGGTACCGCCGGAAGAGCGCGGGGGTGACGCGGTTGACCTGCGCATCGGTCGACTGCGCGGAGAGGATCGTCGCGACGAGCAGCTGGAAGGGGTTGGTGTGCCGGAGGGGGATGCGCGCCTCGGGATACCGCGCCCGGAGCCGGCGCACGATCTCGAGCGCGCGCCCGCGCCGGGCCGCCACGGCCTCCCGCGGCAATCCACGTCCCGCCCGGAGCCGCCGCCGGCGCGCCGGCGGCCGGACGCCGCCGCCGGCCGGGATCCCGCGCGCCGCGCCGGCCCGGCGGAGAGCCTCGCGCGGACTCAACGGCACGTCACGTTCCCCACTGTAGCCGAGGCCTCGAATGGGTGTCAATTTCCGGGCCGCCTCGCCCGGCCTCGCCGCGGCGCACGCGTGCGGCCCGCATGCTCTGCCCGCTTCAATCCAGCGCGCTGCGCCCCTCGGCCAGGAGCGCTATGACCTCGTCGTGGATCGTCCCGTTCGTGGCGAGAATCTGCCGGCGCCCCGCCCCGGCAGGCCGGCCGCGGAGGTCCGTCGTGCGGCCGCCGGCCTCGGCGACCAGGAGCATCCCCGCCGCAAAGTCCCACTCGTGCGGGCCGATCTCCCAGTAGCCTTCGATGCGGCCGTGGGCCACCGCGGCCAGGCTGAGCGCCGCGGAGCCGATCTCCCTGACCCGCGCCGCGCGCCGGAGCATGTTCGTGAAGTGATCCAGGTTGATCCGCTCCGGGTCAAACGGGTGGCGGAACCCGGTGCACAGCGTCGCGTCCTGCAGGCGGGCGATGGGAGAGACGCGGATCCGGCGCCAGCCCGGGAGCCTCGTCCAATCCGTGTCCTCGTACGGCGTCTCCACGGTCGCCGCGAACGCGCCCGCGCCGCGCTCCGCCGCGTACACCTCCCGCAGCATGGTGTTGAGCACGACACCGCAGAGGAGATCGGCGCCGCGCCTGAGCGCGATGCTCACCGCGAACCAGGGAAAGGCATGGGCGTAGTTATGGGTGCCGTCCAGCGGATCGATCAGCCACGTGTACTCCGAGGCGCCCACGCACCCGCCCTCTTCGCCGATGAAGGCGTGCCCGGGAAACGCCTCGCGCAGGATCTCGAGGATCGCGCGCTCCGCGGCACGATCGGCCTCGGTGACGGGATCCTGGGGACCCTTGTAGGTGACGGGCGTCCGCCCGAGCAGTGCTCGCTGGATCGTCCCCGCCGCGCCCGCCGCGCGCAGCGCGGCAGAGACGTACGCTGAGAACGCAGGCATACCCGGCCCGTATTCGACGCGGCGCCGCCTGCCTTCCCTCCCGGCCGCGTGCGCGGATCCATGCGCGGTTCTTCACCGATCGGTTGCCTGCGGCCGGCGGGGCGCGCCGCGGGGCCGGCGCGCGGCGGCCCCGGCAGGAGCGCGCGACGGCAGGCGGAATGTAAGACGGCGAGCGCGATGACGGCGCACGTCCAGGTCCGGCCTGCCACGCTCCGCGACATCCCGCACGTCCTGCCGCTGTGGGAGGCCCTTGCCGCGCATCACGGCGCGCTCGATCCTGCACTCGCGGTGACCCGCCCGGCCTCGCGCGAGTACGCGGCATTTCTGCGCGAGACGATCGACAGCGCGGACGCCTGCGTGATGGTCGGCGTGGAGAACGATCGCATCGTCTCGTTCGCGCTCGGCCGGATCCATGTGCTGCCCCTGTCGTTTCGGGAGCAGCGCCGGGGGTGGATCCAGGACGTCTACACGCTTCCGCAGTGCCGGGGACGCGGGATCGGACGGGAGGTCGTCGCGGCGCTGCTGCGGTGGTTCGGCGGCCGGCGGATCGCCCTCGTGGAGTTGACGGTGGCCGTGGGCAACCCGGACGCGGTCAGGTTCTGGGAACGCCTCGGATTCACGACCTACATGCACCGGATGAAGTGGACTGCGGAGAGCGGCGCGTGCGCTACCTGAGCGAGGTGATCGGGAAACCGGTGTATGACGCCACCGGGGATGCGTTCGACACCGTGTCGGATCTCGTGATCTACCACGGGACGGAGCGGTTCCCCCGGATCACGGGGATCCTGCTCCGAGGCGACCGCAGCCGCGTGGCGATCATCCCCTGGGACGCCGTGGCCGAGCTGACCGCGTCCGGCATCCGGCTCAAGGTGGAGCGGCGCCATCTGACGCCCCGGCCGCTGCAGCCGGACGAGATTCTGCTGCGCGACGACATCCTCGACGGCCAGGTCGTCGACACGGACGACATCAAGGTCGTGCGCGTCAACGACATCGAGCTGCGGCAGACCGGCTCGGAGGTGCGCGTCATCGGGGCGGACGTCGGGACGCGCGCGATCCTGCGCCGGCTGGGGCTCGAGCCGTTCGTGAGCCGCATGCTGGCGCGGGCGGGGCGCACGCTCGCCGTGCGCGTCATCCCGTGGAATCTCGTGGCCGTCTTGGGCGGGACGATGACGCCGCTGAAGCTCAGCATCTCCCGGCAGAAGCTCAAGGACATCCACCCCGCCGATCTGGCGGATCTGCTCGAGGAGCTGGACCGCGACGAGCGCGTGGAGATGATGACGGCGCTGCCGGACGAGCGCGCGGCCGACGTGTTGGAGGAAGCGCAGCCGGACGTGCAGGCGACCGTGATCCAGGAGCTCCCGAGCGAGCGGGCCTCGGACATCCTGGAGGAGATGGCCCCTGACGAGGCGGCCGACGTGCTCGGCGAGCTGCCGGAGGCGCGCGCCGAGGAGCTCATCGCGCTCATGGAAGAGGAGCGCGCCGAAGAGGTCAGCCGGCTGTTGCAGTATCCGCCCGACACCGCCGCGGGGACCATGACGACGGAGTACATCGCGCTCGCCGAGTCGATGACCGTGGAGCAGGTGTTCGCCCGCCTCCGGGAAGCCCCGCCGGACGAAGAGGCGATCAACTACCTATACGTCGTGGACGGCCACGAGCGGCTCGTGGGCGTGCTGTCGATCCGCGCGCTCATCGCGGCGCGGCCGGAGACCCAGGTCTCCGCGGTGATGCGCCGCGACGTCATCACGGTGGGCCCCGACGTCAGCGCCCGGGACGTCGCCGCGACGCTGGTCAAGTACGACCTCCTGGCGGTGCCGGTCGTCGAAGAGAGCGGACGGCTCATCGGCGTCGTCACCGTGGATCAGATGATCGACCTCCTGATCGAGGAATACGGGCCCCGCAAGCTCGGCGGGGGGGTCGATCTATCCCGCCGGCGGGCCGCGCGGACCGGAGCCGACCCGGCATGAGCTTTCCGCTCCCGCTCTTCCGCCGCGCGACCCGGACCGCCGCGGTGGGTCGCCTCATGGCGTTTCTGGCGATCATGGGGCCCGGGATCGTGACCCAGAGCGTCGACAACGACGCGGGCGGCATCACCACGTACTCGCTCGCGGGCGCGGGCTACGGCTACGGGCTCTTGTGGACGATGGTCCCGGTCACGATCGCGCTCTACGTCGTCCAGGAGATGGCGGCGCGGCTCGGGGCGGTGACCGGCGTCGGGTTGGCCGACCTCATCCGCGAGCGGTTCGGCGTCCGTGCCACCGCGTTCGCGATGTTCGCCCTGATCCTGGCCGACCTGGGGAACACCATGGCGGAGTTTTCCGGGCTCGCCGCCGGCGGCGAGATCTTCGGGGTGTCGAAGTACGTCCTCGTGCCGGTCGGGGCGATCGCGGTGTGGATCCTGGTCGCCAAGGGCACCTACCGCTCCGTGGAGCGCATCTTCCTCGGCGCCAGCGCATTCTACCTCGCGTACATCGTTTCCGGGCTGCTCGCGCGTCCCGACTGGGGCGCGGTGCTGCGGGCCACCGTCACGCCGAGTTTCAGCTTCCGCGCCGACTACCTCACGATGTTCGTCGGCGTGATCGGGACGACGATCGCGCCGTGGATGCAGTTTTACCTCCAGTCGTCGGTCGTCGAAAAGGGCATCACGGCCAAAGAATACGGCTACACCCGCACCGACGTGCTCGTCGGTTCCCTCATGACGGACGTCGTCGCGTGGTTCATCATCGTGGCGTGCGGCGCAACGATCTTTGCCCACCACCTGCACGTGGGGACCGTGAAGGACGCGGCGCTGGCCCTGCGTCCGCTCGCCGGGCAATACGCGGCGGCCTTGTTTGCGCTCGGGCTGATCAACGCGTCGATCTTTTCGGCGTCGGTGCTGCCCCTCGCCACGTCGCACTACGTGTGCGAGTCTCTCGGGTTCGAGGCGGGGGTGAATCGCAGCGTGCGCCAGGCGCCCGTCTTCTACGGCCTGTACATCGCGCTCATCGTGATCGCCTGCGTGGTCGTGCTGCTCCCGGGCGCCCCCCTGCTGCAGATCCTGTTCCTGTCGCAGGTGGCGAACGGCATCCTGCTCCCGTTCATCCTCGTGTTCATGCTGCTTCTCGTGAATCAGAAGAAGTTGATGGGACGGTACACCAACTCGCACGCGTTCAACGTCATCGCCTGGCTGACGACCGTCATCATGATCGCCCTGTCCATCGCGCTGCTGATCTCGCAGCTCATGCCCGGCGGTGGAGGCGGCGGCTAAGTGGACCCACGAAGATGATCCGTGCCCATGCCGCTACGCCGGGGTCTTGGCGCGGGACTCCGAGGAGCGGCCGCCGAAACACGACGCGGAGATCCACGACGTGCGCCGCATGAGCGACTCGACGATGCCGGACGAAGCCTGGGCGGGACCGCTGCCGACGATCCTCGACGCCCTTCGGGCCCGGCGCGTGATCGCGCCGTACCTGTCCCGCACGCCGCTCGTGCGTGCGCCCGCGCTGGACCGCCTGCTCGGCGCCCGCGTGTTCGTGAAGTGCGAAAATCTCCTGCCCACGGGAGCGTTCAAGGTCCGCGGCGGGATCAACCTCGTGCACGCGCTCACCGCGGAGGAGCGGCGGCGCGGCATCATCACGGCCAGCACCGGCAACCACGGACAGTCCATCGCCTACGCGGCGCGGGCGTTTGGCGTGCGCGCGACGATCGTGGCGCCGCGCGGCAACAACCCGCTCAAGGTCGCCGCGATGCGGGCGCTCGGTGCGGAGGTGGTCCTGGAGGGGCGGGACTTCGACGAGGCCCGGGAGTGGACGGAGCGCACGGCCGCGTCCGAAGGCCTCCGGTACGTGCACTCCGCGAACGAGCCGCTGTTGATCGCCGGCGTGGGCACCGCGAGCCTGGAGATTTTCGATGAGGTGCCGGACGTCGACGTCATCATCGCGCCCATCGGCGCCGGCAGCGGGGCCTGCGGGCACTGCATCGTCGCCAAGACGCTGAACCCCGCGGTCCGCGTGATCGGCGTCCAGGCGGAAGGGGCCAACCCCGTGGAGCGGTCGCTGCGGGAGGGCCGGATGGTGCGGCTCGATCGCCTGCACACGTTTGCCGAGGGGATCGCGACGCGCGTGCCGTTTGCGCTCCCGCTGGCGATCCTGAGGGCGCACCTCGACGAGGCGGTCCTCGTCAGCGACGAGGAGCTGCGGCGGGCCATCCTCGTGCTCGCGGAAGCCGTGCGGCAGACCGCCGAGGGCGCCGGCGCCGCCAGCACCGCGGCGGCCCTCCGCCTGCGTGACCGCCTCCGCGGCCGCACCGTCGTCCTGATCCTGAGCGGCGGCAATATCACGCTCGACACGCTGCATGAGATCTACGCCGACCGAGCGCGCGTGGACGCCGTCACCGGCATGCTGCGGGCCCCCGTGGGGGCCGGTGACGACCCCGCCATCGCGGCGCTCGGGCCGGCGGAGGGAGGGCGCGTATGACGCATCGAGAGCGGATCGAGGTGGCGGTGCGCGGCGGCCGGCCGGACCACGTCCCGATCGCCGTCTGGCGACACTTCCCCGGCGACGATCAGCGCGCGGAGCGGTTGGCGGCGGCGCACGTGGCGCACTACCGCGCCTACGACCCGGATCTCCTGAAGGTGACGCCCGCCAGCGGCTACTACGGTGACGATTGGGGGCTGCGCGCCGGCTACAAGCCGAACCGCGAGGGCGTCCGCCACTACACCGATCGCCCGATCAAGAAGGCCGCCGACTGGGAGCGCCTCAAGCGGCTCGATCTCAGCCACGGCGCGTACGGGCGGGAGCAGCACGCGATCCGGCTGATCGCGGAGGCGGTCGGCCGCGAGGTCCCGGTGCTGGAGACGGTCTTCAGCCCGCTCAGCGTGGCCCGGACGCTCGCCGGGGAGCAGGCGACCGTGCGCTATCTCCGGGAGGACCCCGAGGCGCTGCACCACGGCCTCGACGTCATCGCCGACGTCACCGCGGCGTTCGTCCGCGAGGTGATGGGGGCGGGCGCCGACGGCGTGTTTTTCTCGACCCAGATGGCCACGACCGACCTGCTCACCGTGGAGGAGTACGAGGAATTCGGCCGGCCGTACGACCTGCGCGTGCTCGAGGCCGCCGGAGACGCCCTGGTGTTCCTGCATCTTCACGGCCAGAACGTCATGTTCGACCTGGTGGCCAACTACCCGATCCAGATCCTCAACTGGCATGCCCGCGAGACCGCGCCCACGATCGCCGAGGCCCGGGCTCGTGTCTCCACGTGCCTGGCCTGCGGCCTCGATGCGTGGAACACGCTGGCCGCGGCCACGCCGGAGGCGGTTGCCCGCGAGGTCCACAGCGCGATCGCCGATACCGGCGGCCGCGGGCATATTGTCACGACGGGCTGCGTCATGCCGGTCGACACGCCGGAGGCCAATATCCGCGCGGCGATCGCCGCGGCGCGCGAGAGGTAGCGTCGCCAGAATCGCCGGAGCGGCGGTGAATCTCATCCAGCGAGGGCCCGGACGCCGGCAGGCGGCCGCGTTCCGGCTCACGCCGTGGCCCGGGGAGCGGAGGGCGGGTCCGGCCCGCTCGAACCCGCGCCGACGTTCACGAACGACGCGCCGGCGCCGGGCGCTCGGCCGGTATAATGGAGACAGAGCCGCGCGCACGCCCGGCACCGGCAGGCTCGAGGAGGCAGGGCCATGGGGGATAGCGTCACGCGCAAGATCCTCAAGGCGCATCTCGCGGACGGCCGGTTGGTTGCCGGCGAGGAAATCGGCATCCGGATCGACGAGATCCTGATCCAGGACATCACCGGCACCGCCGCCATGATGCACTTCGAGGCGATGCAGCTCGAGCGCGTGCGGTGCAAGGTCGCCGCGGTGTACGGCGACCACAACGTGTTGCAGGTGAGCGAGGAGAATACCGAGGACCACGTGTATCTCGCGACGGCCGCCCGCAAGTACGGCATCTGGTGGGGGAAGCCCGGCGCGGGGATCGGCCACCAGATCCACCAGGAGCATTTCGCCTGCCCGGGCGACACCGCGCTCGGCGCGGACAGTCACACCGTGCACGCCGGCGGGATGGGGCTGTACGCGATGGGCGCGGGCGGGCTCGACGTCGCGGTGGCGATGGGCGGCGGGCTCTACTACCTGACGATGCCCGCGGTGACGCGGGTGCATCTCACCGGCACGCTCCCGCCTTGGTCCACGGCCAAGGACGTCATCTTGGAGATGCTCCGCCGGAACACCGCGAGCGGCGGGTACGGCAAGGTGTTCGAGTACGTCGGCCCCGGGGCGGCGTCGCTCAACGTGCAGCAGCGCGTGACGATCTGCAACATGGGCGCCGAGCTGGGCGCGACGACCTCCGTGTTCCCGTCCGACCGGGCGACCCGCGAGTACATGAAGCGGATCGGCCGGGAGGGGGATTGGCGCGAGGTCGTGCCCGACGCCGACGCCGACTACGACGATTCCATCGAGATCGACCTCGGCCGGATCGAGCCGCTCGTCGCCCTGCCGAGCAATCCGGACAACGTCGTGCCGGTCGGGGAGGCCGCGGGCGTCAAGATCGATCAGATCATGGTCGGCTCCTGCACCAACGGGTCGTACATGGACCTGCGGGCGCTCGCCGAGATCCTCAAGGGCAAGAAGGTGCACCCGGACGTGATGTTCTTCGTGCATCCTAGCAGCCGGCTCGACGTGGAGGAGCTGGCGCGGGAGGGATTGCTCACGGAGCTGATCGCCTCCGGCGTGAGCGTGGAGGCGGCGACGTGCGGCGCCTGCATCGGGGTTGGGCACGTGCCGGCCAAGGGCATGAAGTCGCTGCGCGTCGCGAACCGGAACTTCAAGGGGCGGTCCGGACAGCGCGACGACGAGGTGTATCTGAGCTCGAGCGAGGTGGCGGCGGCCACCGCGTTGACCGGCGTCATCACCGATCCGCGCACGCTCGGGATCCAGGCGCCCCGCCAGCACGAACCGAGCCATCTGGTGCAGGAGAACGCGAGCCTGGTGCCGCCGGCCCCCGAAGCGGACGCCCGCACCCTTACGGTCGTCAAGGGCGACAACATCAAGGGGATCCCCCTCAAGGGCCCGCTCAGCGGCACGCTCCGCGGCGAGGTGCTGATCAAGCTCGGGGACAACATCAGCACGGACCACATCATGCCGGCCGGGGCGCAGATCCTGCGCTACCGGTCGAACATCCCCAAGCTCGCCGAGTACGTGTTCAACCGCGTGGACCCCGAGTTCGCGGCGCGCGCGAAGCAGAAGCCCGGCGGTTTGATCGTGGGCGGCGCGAACTACGGGCAGGGGAGCAGCCGTGAGCACGCGGCCATCGCGCCGATGTTTCTCGGCGTCACCGGGGTGATCGCAAAGGCGTTTGCGCGGATCCACCGCGCCAACCTGATCAACTGGGGCCTGCTGCCGATGACGTTCGTGAACCCCGCGGATCACGACACGGTGGAGCAGGGCGACGTGCTGGAGATCGCCGATGTCCGGAAGCAGGTCGAGGCCGGCGCGGAACGCCTGCGGGTGAAGAACACGACGAAAGGCACGGCGTTCCAGGTCGCGCTGGCGCTCAACGCTCGGGAGCGCCGGTACATCCTGGCGGGCGGTCTGCTCGCGCATACGAAGGCCCGTCCCGCTCATTGATCCACGGCGCCGGGCAGGCGCGGACGGCTCGCCGCGTATCCCGCGCGCGGGCGATCGGCGCGGCCCGTCGCACGCGGCCGGCGCGGCGGTGTGCGTGATGGAGCCGGGGCGTTCACCCGGCGACGGCCGGCGTCCTGTCGCGGCGGCTCGATGATCGCCCTGTCCACCGGCTCGCTGTTCACCTACGGAACCCGGCGCACCGCCGGCCTGGCCGCGGCCGCGGGCTTCGATGGCTTGGAGGTCATGGTCGACGACCGGTGGGACACGCGGGATCCGGCCTATCTCTCGGCATTGGCCCGCGAGGTGCGGCTCCCGATCGTGGCCGTCCACGCGCCGTCGCGGCCCGGGCTGGCCGGTTGGGGCGGGGACGAAGTGGACCGCGTCCAGCGGTCGGTGGATCTGGCGAGGGCGGTCGGCGCGCGCACCGTCGTGGTCCACCCGCCGATCCGGTATCGCTGGCTCGCGGTCCGCCGCCCGCCGTTCTTCTCGGTGTCGGCGCTCACACCGCTGCCGCGCCGGTCACGCTACCGTGCGTGGCTCGAACGCGACCTGGCGGCCTACGAGACGGCGGCCGGCGTGACCATCGCGGTGGAAAACATGCCCCTTCATCCGATCGCGGGGACGTGGTCGGTCAACCTTTTCGATCTCGCACGGCTGCGCGATCTCCGGCGCTTCCCCGCGATCGCGTTCGATACCACGCACGTGGGCACGTGGAACGCGGACCTGCTTGCCGCCTACGCCGCCGTCGCGGACCGCGTGGCTCACGTCCACCTGTCGGATTACAACGGGGAACAGCACCGCCTGCCCGGCGACGGGCGGCTGCCGCTTGGACCGTTTCTCGGCGCCCTGCGCGCGCGCCGGTTTTGCGGCACCGTGACCGTCGAGCTGGTGCCCGAGTCGCTCGGCGCGGGCGACGACCGGCTGGTCGTGCAGCGCCTCGAGCGTGTTCGGCGCTTCTGCCGGGACAATTTCGGCTAAGCCCTACCGCCAGGGATCCGCTCCGCATCCAAGCGCCCGCCGCAAAGCGCTAAGCAAGCGGTCTCGCCGGGGCCGGTGCAGGTGTTCTCCGGCCGGGCGTTCGGCGCGCGCCGCCGCCGGTGCCTCCGGCGCCGCGCCCCCGTTGGTGCCGCAGCAGAACTTCCCGTCGCCGATCGCGCGTATGGTGTAACGAAGCGGTCTCTCCGCGCGCGCGGCGGAGGATTTTCCAGGGACGCCGTGAATACGGGGGAACGCGATTTCGGCCGTGCCAGGGGGTGGGATGGTGGCGTCGTCGCGGGCGATGGCTGGCAGGATTACGAGGCGCGATTTGCTCCGGCGTGGAGCGGCCGGCGCGCTGGCAGCGGGCTTGGCCGGAGCGGCCGGCGGGACCCTGTCCGCGTTTGCCGCCCAAGGGGGCCGGCGGGGCGGCACGCTCCGGGCGGGGCTCGACGCGGACCCGCCGAACCTGGACCCTCACCGCTCGACCGCGGCGGTCGACCGCCAGGTGTACCAGAGCCTCTACGACAAGCTCGTGGACACCGACGCCGACCTCAAGATCGTGCCGATGCTCGCGACCTCCTGGTCGGTGTCACAGGACGGCCGGACGTATACCCTCAAGCTGCGGCAGGGCGTGCAGTTTCACGACGGGACGCCGTTCAACGCGCAGGCGGTCGTGTACAACTTCAACCGGATGCGGGACCCGAAGTTTCCGTCGGCGCGCAAGAGCGAGATCGCCCCGGTCGCGGAGGTCACGGCGAGCGACCCGTACACCGTCCAGATCAAGCTCGAGCGGCCGTACAGCCCGCTCATGTACGTCCTCACCGATCGCGCCGGGATGATGGTCTCCCCCGCGGCGGCGGAGAAGGACGGGCTCAACTTCGCGCTGCGCCCCGTGGGATCGGGCCCGTTCTCGTTCGTGGAAAAGATCCCCCAAGACCACATCACGCTCAAGCGCAACCCGAACTACTGGATGAAGGGACTCCCCTACCTCGACCAGGTGATCTTCCGTCCGTTTGCCGACGACAACGCGCGCGTGGCGAACCTCAAGTCGGGCGACGTCGACATCATCAACATCGTGCCGGCGCCGCAGGTGAAGCAGCTGGCGCAGGACTCCAGCAAACCG
>JAJPJL010000080.1 GCA_021324255.1 Bacillota bacterium | reverse complement strand
GACTGGTCGGGCCGGTCCACCGCGATCGCATCCGCGTCGCCGCGCTGCAACTGCAGCTGGCGGGCCGGGAACTCCGTGACCGTGCGGATCACGACCCGCGCCAGCTTGGCCGGCGCGCGCCAGTAGTGATCGTTGCGGACCAGGATCTCTTCCTTGGCCTGCCGGTCCCAGGTCTGCAGCATGAACGGACCCGTGCCGTTCGTGTGATCGAACTCGTACCGGTCCTGGAGTTTGGGGTTATTGTATTTCGTCCACGTTGCCGCGGTCCCGTCCCAGTCCCCGTGCGCGGCCGCCCACTTCTCCGGCAACACGAACGACCAGGCGGCCAGGATGCTCAGAAACGCCGCGTAGGGATGCTTGAGGTGGAACACGACGTCCTGGCCCTCGACCGTCACGGCCTTGGCCGCGTCGGCATACTGCACCGTGACGGCGCCCTTCGTGCGGGTGCTGTCCGTGCCGAGCAGCGGCGTGAGCAACAACCAGGACGGGCCGCCGTCCCGGTCCTGCAGCATGAACCGCAGCATGGAGTACCGGACGTCCTCCGGCGTCATCACCGTGCCGTCGTGGAAGTGCACGCCCTGCCGGATCGGGAACGTATAGGTCAACCCGTCCTTGCTGATGAGCCCGTTTTGCAGGGTCGGCACCGTCGTCGCCAGGCGCGGCACGTATCGGGACAGCACGCTGCCGTCATAGGTGATGAGCGTCTCGTAGATCCCGGGCCAGATCACGCCCTCGCTTGCCGTGTCGTACGCGTACGCCGGGTCCAGGCTCTGGGGGTCTCCGTAGGTGAGGATGATCAGGGTGTCCGGGTTCCGCACAGATTCCGCGGCGCCGCGGGCGCCGGTGCCGTACGCCAGCACCGCCACCACCGCGATCGCCACCACCGCCAGCCCGCGCTGTGCCACGACGCTCACCGCCTCTCGTCTCGACTCGAACCGGTGAGAACGTCCCGCCACGCACGCGCCCCCGCGCCGACGCGGATGCGCGCCTCCCCCCGGCCTCAGCACCCTTGTGTCGTCCCTGTGGTGTGGTACGTCCGGCGCGCCCGTCCGGTTCTACGAGTTGGCCGCGCTGGCCGCCGGGCGGTACACCGCCGCCTTGCTTCGTTGTGTCTTGAACGGCCGTACGGGGCACGCGACGAAGTGGCCGTTGCCGATGTCGACGAACTCGGGCTCGTCCACGCTGCAGCTCGGCTGCGCGTAGAGGCAGCGCGTGTGGAACCGGCAGCCGGACGGGGGGTTGACCGGGCTCGGCACGTCGCCGGGGAGGATGATCCGGTCCCGCCGCATCTCCGGGTTCGGGATCGGCACCGCGGACAGCAGCGCCTCGGTGTACGGATGCTGGGGGTTCGAGAACAGCTCGTCGGCGTCCGCGAGCTCCACGATCTTGCCGAGGTACATGACGGCGATACGGTCGCTGATGTGCTTGACGACCGAGAGGTCGTGCGCGATGAACAGGTAGGTCAGGCCGAACTCCTTTTGCAGCTCTTGCAGGAGGTTCAGCACCTGCGCCTGGATGCTCACGTCCAACGCGGAGACCGGCTCGTCGGCGATGATCAACTTCGGGTTCACGGCGAGCGCCCGCGCGATGCCGATGCGCTGGCGTTGCCCGCCGCTGAACTCGTGCGGGTAGCGGTTGGCGTGGTACGGTGACAGCCCGACGACCTCGAGCAGCTCCTGGACGCGGCGCACCTTTTCCTTGCCGCGCGCCAGGTTGTGGATCTCCAGCGGCTCGCCGATGATGTCGCCGACGGTCATCCGGGGGTTGAGCGAGGAGTAGGGATCCTGGAAGATGATCTGCATGTTACGGCGCATCCGGCGAAGCTCTTCCTTGCCCAGCTTGAAGATGTCGCGCGTCTCGAACAGCGCTTCGCCGCTCGTCGGCTCCTGGAGCCGCAGGATCACGCGGCCCGTCGTCGTCTTGCCGCACCCGGACTCTCCGACGAGGCCCAGCGTCTCGCCCTTGCGGATGTAGAAGTCCAAGCCGTCAACGGCCCGCACCGCACCGACCTGTCGCTGGAAGATGAACCCCTTCGTGACCGGGTAGTGCTTGACGAGGTGCTTGACCTCCAGGAGAATCTCACCGTTGCCAGCCATAGTCCCTCCCCACGAGCTCCCGGGCGGCGCTGTCAGACCCCGCGGCTCCGCGCCGACGCCGCCAGTCCCGCGGCCGTCGCCGCCTCCTTGTCCTTCTCCGTGGCCTGGTCGGTGTAGAGATAGCACCGCGCGGTGTGCCCGGCCTCGATCGGCACGTTGGGCGGGTCCACCTGCGTGCAGACCTCCATGGCGAACGGGCACCGCGGCGCGAACGAGCAGCCCGGCGGCAGGTCCACGAGGCTGGGCGGCTGCCCCTCGATCGGGATCAGCCGCTCGCTGCGCTCGTAGAGCTTCGGCACCGAATGCAGCAGCCCCCAGGTGTACGGGTGCCGCGGATCGTGGAACGTCCGCTTGACGTCGGTCTCCTCGACGGGGCGCCCGGCGTACATCACGACGACGTTGTCGCACATCTCCGCGACGACGCCCAGGTTGTGGGTGATCATGATGATGGCCGTGCCGAACTCCCGCTGGAGCTCCCGCATGAGCTCGAGGATCTGCGCCTGGATGGTCACGTCGAGCGCGGTCGTCGGCTCATCGGCGAGGAGCACCGACGGGTTGCACGACAGCGCCATGGCGATCATCACGCGCTGCCGCATACCGCCGGAAAACTGGTGGGGGTAGTCCTTGACGCGCTGCCGCGCCGATGGAATCTTGACGCGCTCGAGCATCTCGATCGCGCGCTCCCATGCCGCGCGCTTGTCCAACCGCTGGTGCAGGATCACCGCCTCCGCGATCTGCTCGCCGATGGTCAGCACGGGATTCAGGGAGGTCATCGGTTCCTGGAACACCATCGCGATGCGGTTGCCGCGGATCCTGCGCATTTGCTCGTCGGACAGCTTGAGCAGGTTGCGCCCTTCGAACAAGATCTCGCCGTCGACGATCTTCCCGGGCGGCGACGGGATCAGCCGCATGATCGACAGCGCGTGCACGCTCTTGCCCGACCCGGATTCGCCCACGATGCCGAGGGTCTCGCCCTTGTGCAGGTCGTACGCCATGCCGTCCACGGCGCGTACGACGCCCTCGTCGGTGTAGAAATACGTCTTCAGGTTTCGAACCGACAGCAACGGTTCGGCCACGCGAACCCTCCTCCGGCGCCGACCTCGGAGCGCACCGGCGCTACGCCGTCAATGCTTGCGGATTCCACAACCCCCCGCTAAATCCTCTCCTGCGCCTCCCGGCGCTCCTCCCGGCCCCCCGCGCCCGGGACCTACGGGAGCGTGCTCGCGTATTGCACCACGTAACTTTTGTAGTCGTCCCCGGACGCCCCGCTCACCGTCGCGAGCTTGTCGCGGCCGTGGTATAGCTCGGCCACCACCCGCCCCGCCTCCGGGGCGTTGTAGAGCGCCAGTTGCACGACCAGGCGGCCCTCGGTGGCGAGATACTGCCGGTTCAGCGCCTTGGAGTGTTTGGGGTCGTAGTACTTGGACTGGAACCGCAGCAGCACCGTGCCCGAGGCCGGGTCGTACGACGCCTGCGGGCGGCTGGCCTCGCCCGAGATCGTGATGACGGCGCCGCGGGCCCGGAGCGCCGGGTCGAGGGTCGCCCCCTGCGGCACGTCCGGCGTCACCGCACCCTGCTGGACCTGCATCACCCGCTGGGCGAACAGGACCCCGCCGGCGGCGAGCACCACGGCGGCGGCTGCGGCGATGATGAGCCCGGACCGCCGTCCGGACCGAGCCGGAGGCCCCGCCCCGGGCGCCCCCCGCCGCGCCGGGCCACCGGGAGCCCCGGCCCCGGACCCGAATCGCGCCGCCGACCCCGACCTTACGGCCTTTGCCATCCGCGCCGCCCCCTCCGCCCTGCCCGCCGCTCCCCGGCCGGCCGTGGCCGGCACCCGGCGGGTATCGCTCCTATCATCGCACGGCTCCGCACCGGCCGTCACGCCACCCGCTGGCGGGGATCGAGTGCGTCCCGGACGCCGTCGCCGAGAAAGTTGAACGCGAGCACCGCGACGACGATAAGCACTCCAGGGGTGAGGAGCCACGGAAACTGGGTGAGCGCTTCGATGCTCTGGGCCTGCGCGAGCAGGAGGCCCCAGCTCGTACTGGGCTCTTGGACGCCCAGCCCGAGGAACGAGAGGCCGCTCTCCCCGAGGATCACGCCCGGGATCGTGAGCGTCGCCGCGACGATCACGTAGGAGGTCGTGGTCGGCAGCACGTGCCGCACGATCACCCGCAGGTCCGACAGTCCCGCCGCCCGCGCGGCGAGGACGAATTCCACGTCCCGGATGCCGAGCACGATGCCGCGCAGCACGCGCGCGAGCCCACCCCATCCCACGAAGCTGAACACGGCCGAGATCATGAACAGCCGCGCGCCGCTGGAGAGCGTCGGGGGTAGCACCGAGGCGAGGGTGAGCAGCAGGTAGAAGCTCGGGAACGCCGCCAACACCTCCACGCTCCGCATGATCACGTTGTCGATGAAGCCGCCGTAGTACCCGGCGATCCCCCCCAGGATCATCCCGATGGGGAACGTGATCAGCACGACCAGAATCCCGATCAGCAACGAAACAGCGCTCCCGTAGAGCAGCCGGGAGAGCAGGTCGCGGCCGAACTGATCCGTACCGAGCAGAAAGAGCCGCGCCGGAGCGTCCACGCCCAGCAGGTGCACGTCGCCCGGGACAATCCACAGCAACCGGTACGGAGCGCCGCGGACGAAGAAGTGGATGTCGTACGTACGGGACGTGTCCGGGGCGTACGCCGGCAGGGACGCGTCGACGACGCGGTAGGCGTACACGAACGGGCGCAGATGGAGGCGCCCGCGGGCGTCCACCCAATGGACCCCGACCGGCGGGGCGTAGAACAGCGACCGATCCGAGTAGTCGAGCGCGTACGGCGCCAAAAACGGCGCCAGCGCCATCGCGGCATAGAGGCAGACCAGGGTCACCCCGCCCACAACCGCGAGCCGGTAGCGCCGGAGCCGTCGCCAGGCCAGCTGGAGCGGCGTCCGCGCCCGGCCGGCCGGGGCCGGGGACGCGGCGACGCGCGGCGCGGCGGCCGCGTCCTGGCTCATTCAGTCGTACCGAATCCGGGGATCGACGTAGGCGAGCATGATGTCCGCGGTCAGATTGCCGAGGATCAACAGCACGCTCCCCATGAGCAGGCTCCCCATCACGACGAAGACGTCCTTTTTGAGCACCGCCTCCAGCACGAGCCGACCCAGGCCGGGGTAGCCGAGGACGTTCTCGACGAACGCCGCCCCGCTCAAGAGGCCGCCGAGCTCGAAGCCGAACAGCGTGACGAGCGGATTGATGGCGTTGCGCACCCCGTGGCGGAAGATCACGGCGCGCTCGGGGAGGCCCTTGGCCCGCGCCGTCTGCAGGTAGTCCGAGCGCAGCACGTCCAGCAGGTTGGTGCGCATGTACCGCATCAGGCCGCCGACGGAGAACACGCCGAGCGCGATCGTCGGCAGCACCAAATGGCGCGCGACGTCGAGGATTTTGTCCCACCACGGCAGGAAGTCGAAGTCGACGCTCGTCAGCCCCTGCAGCGGCAGGAGATGCGTCCAAAACGCCGCGTACAGGAGCAGCAGCGCGCTGAAAAAGCTCGGCACGGAGATGGCCACGAACGCCGCAGCGCTCAACAGGCCGTCGAGGGCGGAGTACTGGTGCACGGCCGAATAGATGCCGAGCGGCAGCGCCAGGGCCCAGGCCGCGATGAGCGACGTGACCGACAATAGGAGCGTGTTGAGCGCGCGGCTGCCGATCAGCCACGCCACGGGGACGTTGTAGGCGAAGGAGTAGCCGAAGTTCAGGTGCACGATGCTCCACAGCCAGTGCAGGTACTGGACCAGCGGGGGCTGGTTCATGCCGAACTGGGCCCGAAGCGCGGCGATCCGCTGCGGGCTGATCTGCGGGTACTGGAGGACAAGCGACTGGAAGTAGTCGCTGGATCCCGGCGCGAGCTGGATCACCGCCCAGCTGACGAACGTGATCCCGACCAGCAGCGGCCCGAGCAGGATGAGGCGGCGGGCGATGTAGCGGATCACCGGGTGGCTACTTGATGTAGATCACGGGGAAGTTCCAGAACGGACCGCCGAACGCCGTGAACTCGATGTTCCCGAACTTGTTGCGGACCGCCACGTAGGCGCGCGGAATCGCCGTGTAGATGAGCGGCACCTGCTCGGCGACGATCTCCTGCCACTGGTTGTAGTAGTCCCGCCGGCGATTTTGGTCGACCGTCGTCGCGGCGAGATCGAAGTACCGGTCGATCT
>JAJPJL010000138.1 GCA_021324255.1 Bacillota bacterium | reverse complement strand
GTGTAGAGCCGGCGCAGCACGAAATCCGCGTCGCCGGTGATCACGATATTCGTCTGCAGGTCGAGATCCCAGTCCAGCTTGAGCAGGCGGTCGAGCCACTGCGCCCGCTCCGCCTGCGCGTCCTTGACGCGCACCCCGACCGCGTTCCAGTAGGAGAACAGGGCCTGCGCGATCTCCTGATCCTGCGGCCCCGAGCCGGGGTTCCAGATCATCGACGTGTCGAAGCCGCCGGGATGTCCCGCGGCGGCGAGGAGCTGCTTCGCCCTGGCCGGATCGTAGCCGTACGGCCGCTGCGGCGCGTACCCGAAGACGGTGGAGGGAATCGGCGCCGTCATCGGGCGCGCGATGCCTTTGAGCAGCGCGGTGAGCATGGTCTGCGTGTCCAGCGCATAGATCATCGCCTGCCGCACGCGCTTGTCCGTGAAGGGGCTGCGCCGGACGTTCATCCAGATGAAGTAGTACCGGTACGACGGCGTCGTCTGCAGGTGCAGGTCCTTGTTGCCGCGGAGGGTCGCGAGCTGATCCGGCGGCAGGCCGTACGTCAGGTCGATCTCCCCGGTGATCAAGGCGGTCACCCGCGCCGCGATCTCGGGAATGTCCCGAAATCGCAGCGTCTTGACCCCGGGCGCCGGTCCCCAGTAGCCCGGGTTCGCGTCCAGGACGAGCTCGCTGTCGGGCCGGTAGGACGCCACCCGAAACGGACCCGATCCCACGGGCCGGTTGAAGAAGCCGGCGTTGTTCATGGCGGCCGCCGGCAGGATCGACAAGAGCGACAGGTTGGCGAGCATCGTGCCGACCGGCGTCTTCGTCTTGATGCGCACCGCCGCGTCCGCGGGGGCGTCGACGCTGTCGATGGCCGCCCACAACGGCGCGAACGGGCCTTTTTGCGCGATCATGCGCTCCAGCGACGCCTTGACGTCGCGAGCCGTGAGAGCGCCGCCGTCGTGAAACCGCACCCCCGGGCGCAGGGTAAAGACCCAGGTGGCGGGATCGGGTGTTTCCCATTTCACCGCGAGCGCGGGCCGGTAGCCGCGGGTACGGGGATCATGGACGACGAGCGTGTCGAAGATGTGCGCCGAGACCACGCGGACCGACTCCTCAGCCGCCTGGGCTCCCATGGGGTCGAGCCCGACGATGCGCGCCGGCAGCGAGACCCGAAGCTCTCCCGCCGGCGCCGCGGCGTACGCCGCGCGGACAGGCCGCCTGGCGGCGCCGAGGAGCGCCCCGCCCGCGGCGAGCGCCGCGCGACCGAGGAAGCGGCGCCGGCCGAACGCCGGCCGTCCACGCACTCGTGTGTCGCCTGCCATCACCGCACCTCCCGGCCCGTATCCCCGCCGCCGAGCTGCTCGAGCGTCGCGAGCACCGTACGCATGCCGCCCAGGATGTGATCGCGCATGAAGCCGGCGGCGGCGTCGCGATCCCGGCGGCCGAGGTGCGCGAGCAACGCGGCGTGGGCGTCCGGATCGGGCACCGATAGCCGGCTGGGATCGAGCAGGCGGGAGCGATAGTATTCGCATTGATCGGCGAGGTTTTCGAGGAGCTGCTCGAGGCGCGGCATGCCCGCCGCCGTCCGGACGTGCCGGTGAAACGCCCGGTCCGCGGTTCTGAGCGCGTGGATCGCCCGCGGCAGCTCGGCGCGCCGCTGCCGCACCGCGTCGTTGAGCCGCGCGGCCTCGTCGAGGTGCGCCGCCTGGATGCGCGCCGCGGCCTCGCCGGCGGCCAACGCTTCGAGCGCCGCGCGCATCAGATAGATCTCGCGCACGCCGTCCGGATCCAGCCGCGCGACGACGGCTTCCTTGTGGGGCGTCAGGCGGACGAATCCCTCGCCGGCGAGGCGCTTCAGCGCATTGGCGATCGTGATGCGGCTCACCCCGAGGTCCGTGGCGATCCGGCTCACGACGACCGGTTCGCCTGGACCCCACCGGCCCTGGATGATCGCCTGCCGGATCGACTCGTATGCCGCCTGTTCGCGTGTCTTGAAGTCGAGGGCCGGTGCCGGCGGGTATTGCATGTTGCATGCATTATGCAATGAGCGGGCAATTCCCTGCGGGAACGCGGGAGGAGGCGCGCGGCGCTGTACAGTAGTGCTGACGGATCCCCGATGCGGTTCACCAGACGACGCTTCCTGGTGCTGGGCTTCGCGCTGTCCGCGGCGGCCGCGTGGGTTGGGCGGCGGTCAGCCGCGCCCGGGCCCGGGCCGAGCCCTGAGCCGGCGCTCGGGCACGAGCCGCCCGGACCGCTCGGGAGCCCGGCCATGGCCGCGCTCATCGCCGCGGCAGGCGCCGTCACCGGATATGCGATCGACCCCGCGCACTACGCCGAGTACTATCGTTGGCGCGCCGAGCACCTGCGCGGCTATCGCGTCCTGTACGAGCGGTTTGCCCGGGACGCCGATCGCGCCGCACGGGCGAGGGGCGCGCGCTCGTTCGCCGCGGCAACGCGGGAGATACAGCTCGACGTGCTCGGGCGGGCGGCGCCGGCGCGTGGCGGTCGTCCGCTGACCGTCTGGGAGCGGTTGCGCGCGGACGTGGCCGGCGACCCCTGGCCCCTCTACGAGCGCTTCGTCGTCCGTGAGACACTCGCGCTGTTCGCCCGCACCGACGCGTGGATCGCGCTGGGATACCGGGGCTGGCCGGGCGTCCCCAAAGGGCTAGACCGGTACCGGCTCGCCCCCGGATAGTGCGTACCATGCCGCTCCGCTCTGTCGCGATCGTCGGCTCCGGCGTCGTCGGGACCGCGATCGCATGCGTGCTTGCCCGTCGCGGGTACCGGGTCGACATATTCGAAAAAGGCCCGCCGTATCCGTACCCGCACGCGCCGCAGTTTCAGGACCGCTTCTTGCACGGGTACGACAACCCCGCATACCGGCCGGCGCCGGGCATCCAGGGGCTTTCGCTCACCGGCGACTATCATCGCGACCTGGACAGCGAGCGCTATTCGGTCGCGGGCGGTTCGGCAACGCATTGGGGCGCGATCGCGCTTCGCATGCGGCCGCCGGACTTCCGTACGAGGAGCGCCTACCGGTACGGGGATGACTGGCCGATCGCCTACGACGAGCTCGAGCCGTACTATTGCCGCGCCGAGGCGTTTCTCGGGGTGTCCGGCACCGACGCGGACAATCCGTTCGCGCCTCGCCGGTCCCGGCCGTACCCGCTGCCGCCGTTCGAGCTGAGCTATGGAGACCGGATCCTCGGGGCGCGGCTCGCCGAGCGCGGCATCACCTTGCACACGACGCCGCAGGCCGCGACGCGCCGGGCGTACCGCGACCGGCCCGGCTGCCAGAACTTTGGCGCCTGCGACGTCTGCCCCATCGGCGCCCGCTACTCGCCGAACTACGACCTCGCTCGGGCGATCGCGACCGGGCGGTGCACGCTCCACACCGCCACCGCGGTCCGGCGCGTGGTCGTCGATCGGGGCCGGGCCCGGGCGCTCGTCGTGCGTGCGGTCGACGGGACGGCCGACCGTGAGCACGCGGCCGGCGTGATCATCGTGGCGGGCGGCGCGATCGAAAACGCACGCTTGTTGCTGCTCTCCTCGCGCGAGCGCGCACCCGACGGCGTGCCGCTCGGCGAGACGGTGGGGCGCTATTTGACGTTCCACCATCTGTGGACGGCCCGCCTGCGCTACGCCGAAGCGCTCTACCCCGGGGACGTCGGGCGGTTTACGGGCCAGAGCCATCAGTTCATCGACCCGCCGGGCCGCGGCAGGCATGGCGCCGTCAAGCTCGAGTTCTCCTCCAACATCGTGCCGCCCCCGGAGCGCTCCCTGGACGAGGCCGCGACCGGCGCCGAACTCGTGGAAATCCTGAGGCCGGCGCGATCGCAGCGGATGCTGACCGTGCACGCGGAGTCGGTGCCGGACGCGCACCGCTCGGTCACCCTGTCCGAGGCGCGGGATCGGTTCGGCGACCCGTACGCGCACGTGCACTACGCGCTCACGGACTTCGATCGCCGGACCTACGCGTTCGGCCGCAGCCTCGTCGGCCGGGTCGCCGCGGCGACACGCGCCGAGGGCGAGGAGTTCGAGCCGCTGGAGAGCGTCTACTCCGGCTGCCACCACATGGGCACGTGCCGGATGGGCCGCGGGCCGCGCGACAGCGCCGTGGACTCGTTCGGCGCCGTCCACGGGGTCCGCGATCTCTTCGTCACCGGCGGGAGCGCGTTCGTGAGTCCCGGCGCCGTGAACCCGACGCTCACCATGGTGGCGCTGGCGCTGCGCACCGCGGACTACGTGGCGGAGCGCCTGGGCTGATCCGGCAAGCGCCTCCGGCGGCCGCCGGCCGCCGCATTGCCGCGTACAGGATTCGCGCGCCGGCCCGCGTAACTGGATGATGTCGGAGCTGAGCCGGCAGGTGCGTTGGCGATGTCGCGGTACGTGGTCGGGCGGGTCGCGGAGTTGCCGCCCGGGAGCCGCAAGATCGTTATGGTCGACGGCCGATCGATCGGCGTGTTCAACATCGCCGGGCGCTACTTCGCCCTGCGCAACCGGTGCCCGCACCAGGGGGCGCCCCTGTGCCTCGGCAGAATCAAGGGGACCACCTTGCCGGGCAAGCCATACGCGCGCGTATACGCGCGCGACGGCGAGATCATCCAGTGTCCCTGGCACGGCTGGGAGTTCGAGATCGAAACGGGACGCACGTATTTCAACCCGCACCGACTGCGGGTCAAGACGTACGACGTCACCGTGGAGCGCGTCGAGATGGCGGATGTGACGCTCGAGACGTTCTCGGTGACGACCGAAGGCGATTTCGTGATCCTGCATGCCTGACCCCCCCGGGAGGGATCGCCTGTGAGCGCGGCCGCGCGGGAGCCCATCATCGATTGTGATGTCCACAACCGGTTCAAGGATCGGAGCATGCGCGAGCTGCTGCCGTACCTGCCTCGCGTCTATCAAGAGGACGTGAAGCAGTGGGGCGTCAACATGCCGGCCGGCGGCTACCCCAACGGCGGCGATCGCGGGTACCGCGCCGACTCCTGGCCGCAGGATGGGTACGCGGGGTCGAGCGTGGATCTCATGCGCGAGCAGCTGCTCGACCGGTACCATGTCGAGTACGCCGTCCTGCTCGGCCAGGAGCTGCGGCCGCTCGGGACGCTGCCCGACGCCGACTACGCCGCGGCCCTGGCGCACGCGTACAACGAGTTTCTCATCGAGCACTGGCTCGCGGCGGACGCGCGGTTCCGGGGCGCCATGCTCATCGCGACGCAGGACGTGCCGCAGGCGGTCAAGGAGATCGACCGCATCGGCCGGCATCCCGGCATCGTGGAGGTGCTCGTGGCGAACGGCGCGCGCCTGCCGTACGGGAACCGGTACTATCACCCGATCTTCGAAGCCTGCGAAGCGCTGGGGCTGCCGTTCGCGCTCCACACCGGCAGCGAGGGCGTGGGGATCAACGGGCAGCCGTCGGTCGCCGGATACGGGTCGTACTACGTCGAGAACCGCCAGGTCCGGCCGCAGGGGTACATGACGCACCTCACGAGCCTGATCTTCGAAGGCGTCTTCGAGCGGTTCCCGAAGCTCCGCGTCGTGTTCGTCGAGGGAGGCTACGCGTGGCTGGCGCCGTTTCTGTGGCGGCTCGACGCGGACTATCGCGGGTTGCGGGACCAGACGCCGTGGGTCCGCCGGCCGCCGAGCGAGTATGTGTGGGAGCGCGTGCGCTTCACCTCGCAGCCGCTGGAGGAACCGGAGCGGCCGTCGCAGCTGCTCGAGGTGTTTGCGTGGAACCGTGCGGACCGCACGCTCATGTTCGCGTCGGACTACCCGCACTGGGACTTCGACTCCCCGGTAGACGCGTTCCCGCGCCTGCCGGACGAGCTGCGGCGGCGCATCTTCCGCGACACCGCCGCGGAACTCTACGGGTTCGCGCCGCGCGATGCGGCCGCGCCGTCTCCGAGCATCGCGTCACCGGGCGGCGGCGAGGCCTAAATAAGATAGACCTGCGATTCGCGCGCTGCGCCCGGCCGCACCTCGTCGGGCGCGGCAGGAAGCCTGCCACGTGGACGCTGAACTCGCCTCGCGGGCACCCAACGAAGCGGCGTGCGCCGGCGCACGCCGGTTGATCGGGGGACTCGTGGACGGCACGGTCGCGGAAGGCACCATCCTCTGGACGCCGCCGCCCGAGGCGCGGGCGCGAGCCAACATGACCCGGTACATGGGGTGGCTCCGCGAGACGCGCGACCTGACCTTCGACTCCTACGACGCGCTGTGGCGGTGGTCCGTCACCGACCTCGACGCGTTCTGGGCGTCGATCTGGGAGTTTTGCGGCGTGCGCGCCCGCCGTCCGTATGCGCGCGTCCTGGCGGACCGCCGCGTCTTTGGAGCCCGCTGGTTCCCCGGCGCGGAACTGAACTTCGCCGAGCACGCGCTCGCCCGGCGGGATGGGCACCCCGCGGTCGTGTTCGCATCCGAAGACCGCGCGCCCGCGAGCATCAGCTACGCCGAGCTGGCCCGGCAGGTGGCCGCGGCCGCCGCGGGGCTCCGCCGTCTCGGCGTGCGGCGCGGCGACCGGGTCGCGGCGTACATGCCGAACATCCCGGAAACGCTCGTCGCGTTTCTGGCCGCCGCGAGCCTGGGCGCCATCTGGTCGAGCTGCTCGCCCGAGTTCGGCACCCGAAGCGTCGTCGACCGGTTTCGGCAGATCGCGCCGCGGGTGCTGTTGAGCGTGGACGGCTACCGGTACGGCGGCCGCGACTTCGACCGCCGCGACGCGCTCGGCGAGATCCGGCGCGAGCTGCCGACGCTGGAGGCCACGGTGGTCGTGCCCGGCCCCCGCGGCGCCCCGCCCGCTGGCGGCGGCGTGCGACCCTGGGCCGAGCTCGTCCGGGACCCCGGGGGCGAGCCCGTCTTCGAGCCCGTCCCGTTCGACCACCCGTTGTGGGTGCTGTATTCGTCCGGCACCACCGGCCTGCCGAAGGCGATCGTGCACGGTCACGGCGGCATCCTGCTCGAGATGCTCAAGGCGCTCACGCTGCACCTGGATCTCGGACCCGACGACCGGTTCTTCTGGTTCACGACGAGCGGCTGGATGATGTGGAACTTCCTCATCAGCGGCCTGCTCGTCGGGGCCACCGTGGTCCTGTACGACGGGAGCCCGGCCTACCCGGACATGGGCGCGCTCTGGCGCCTCGCGGACGACGCCGGGATCACGTACTTCGGCACGAGCGCGCCGTACGTGCTCGGCTGCGGGAAGGCCGGCGTGGAGCCGGCCCGCGTCGCGCGGCTCGACCGGCTCCGGGCGGTCGGCTCGACCGGGGCGCCGCTGCCGCCGGAAGGGTTTGCCTGGGTCTACGACCACGTGAAGCGCGATCTGTTGTTGGGATCCGTGAGCGGCGGGACGGACGTGTGCACGGCGTTTCTCCTCTCGTGCCCGCTGCTGCCCGTGCGCGCGGGGGAGCTCCAGTGCCGGGGCCTCGGCGCGAAGATCGAGGCGTACGATCCCGCGGGGCGGCCGCTCGTCGGCGAGGTCGGGGAGCTGGTGATCACGGAGCCGCTGCCTTCGATGCCGGTGGGCTTCTGGAACGATCCGGAGGGCCGCCGGTATCGCGCGAGCTACTTCGACGTCTATCCCGGCGTGTGGCGGCACGGCGATTGGATCAAGATCACGGACACCGGCGGATGCGTTGTCTACGGGCGGTCCGATTCGACGCTCAATCGGGCCGGCGTGCGCATGGGGACGAGCGAGTTCTACCGGGTCGTCGACGACTTGCCCGAGGTCGTGGACAGCCTCGTGGTCGACACCGGCGAGCTGGGACGCGACGGGCAGCTCTTGCTGTTCGTCGTGCTCAGGCCCGGCGCGACCCTCGACGCTTCGCTCCGGGGGCGCATCACGCAAACGATCCGGACTGAGCTCTCGCCGCGGCACGTGCCGGACCGGATCTACCAGATCGCCGAGGTGCCGCGCACGCTGAGCGGCAAGAAACTGGAGGTGCCGGTGAAGCGGATCCTCACCGGGACGCCGCCGGAACGGGCGGCGTCCCGGGATGCCATGAGCAACCCGGACTCGCTTGACGTGTTCGTCGAGATCGCCCGCGGCGCCGGCCCGCCGCGCTAGTGCGCCTTCCGCCGGCCCCGCCGCGGCGCGGCGCGCCCGGTCGAGAGCGCCGGCGCGAGGGAGAAGTGGGAATGCACGGCCACCCAACGCCCCGCCGTCCGCACGAGGAACAGCGTGGCCCGGCCGGGCCGCGAAAACGTGGTGCCGTCGGTGCGGACGCCGCGCGAGGTCCAGGGCACGATCGCGCACACCGCGTCGGGGCCGCCGAGGCACCGTAGCTCGCCCAGCCTGAAGCGAAAGCCGCGAATCGCCGGCCAGACGCGCCGCCACTGGTCGCGCTCGAGGCGGCGCCGGCCGCTCGCGACTTCCGCGCGGGTGCCGAACGCGACCACGTCGATCGCGAACATCGGGCGCGCCGCCTCGAAGTCGGCGGCGCGCACATGCCCCTCGAACGTCCTGAGCCATTGCCGGATAGCTGCCGTGACGCGGGCCGGCGCGCGCATGGACTTCCCGTTCGCCGCCCGGCCGGCCGCGTCCCGCCCCCGAGAGGGTGTGCGGCGAGCCTCGGCTGCCGCGCGACCACGAGGAGGGACCGCCGCGCCGCGCCGCCGAAGCAACGGGGCATGCTACCTCCCGCCGTTCACGCCGCCGGTGCGCATGCCGGCGGCATCCCTTCCGGCGGGGCGGCGCGCCCCCCGAAATGGGCCAAGGTCATCGATCACACGCGCTGCATCGGCTGCCATGCGTGCACGGTCGCCTGCAAGTCGGAGAACGAGGTGCCCCTCGGCGTCACCCGCACGTACGTCAAATCGGTGGACGTCGGCGTCTTCCCCGAGGCGCGCCGCGCGTTCCAGGTGACGCGCTGCAACCAATGCGACGACGCCCCGTGCGCGGCGGCGTGCCCGACGTCGGCGATGTTCGTGCGCGAGGACGGGATCGTCGACTTCGACAAGACGATCTGCATCGGGTGCAAGGCCTGCATCGCCGCGTGCCCGTACGACGCGATCTTCATCAATCCCGAGGACCATGCCGCGGAGAAATGTAATTTCTGCACGCACCGCCTCGACGCCGGCCTGGAGCCCGCGTGCGTCGTCGTGTGCCCGACCGAGGCGATCCTCGTGGGCGACATGAACGATCCGGCCTCCGGGGTTGCGCGCATCATCAATCGCGCGCCGGTGGCGGTGCGGCGGCCCGAGAAGAACACCCGCCCCAAGCTCTTCTACGTCGGGGCGCACCAGGCGACGCTGGACCCGCTCGGCGCGCGGCGCCCGGAGGGCGGCGTGTTCATGTGGAGCGAGCAGGGGACGGGGCCGGACCAGGTGACCGCCGGCGCCCCGCCGTCGTGGACCACGACGTCCGCCGAGGCGCTCCTCAGCTACGACATCCCGCACGGGGCGCCGTGGCAGTGGCGTGTCAGCCTCTACACGTGGACCAAAGGCATCGCCTCCGGCGCCTACCTCGTGCTGCTCGGCCTGCTCCTCGCCGGCGCGCTGCCGTGGACTGGCACGCTGTGGGTGTGGGTCGCGCCGGTGCTGTGCGGGACGGCGCTCGCCGCGACCGGGGCGCTCCTCGTCGCCGATCTCAAGCATCCCGAGCGGTGTTACATGATCTTCACGCGGCCCCAGTGGGGCAGCTGGCTCGTCCGGGGCGCCTTCATCATCGGCGCCTACGCCCTCGTCCTGGCCGCGCACTTCGCCGCGAGCCTCGCCGGAGCGCGCGCGTGGCAGCGCGACCTGGCCGTGCCCGGGCTGGCGCTCGCGGTGCTGTGCGCGGTGTACACCGCGTACCTGTTCGCGCAGGCCAAGGCGCGGGATCTCTGGCAGAGCCCGCTGCTTCCGGTGCACCTGCTGCTCCAGGCGCTCGTGGCCGGCGCGTCGGCGCTGCTCCCGCTCGCGGGCTGGCTGGAACCGATCGCCGTGCGGCCGCTCCTCGGCATCGCGGGGGGCGGGAGCCTCGCCCACCTGCTGCTCCTGTGGGTGGACGCGTCGCTGCCCCACGTCACGGCCCACAGCCGGCTCGCGGTGCACGAGCTGCTCGGCGGCCGGTTCGCGCGGGCGTTCTGGACGGGCGCGGCGCTGGCCGCCCTCGCCGTGGTGGCCGCCGCGGCCGGCCTCGCGGCGCCGGCCCGGCCGCCGGCGGGGAGCGGCGCGCTGGTCGCGGCGCTGGCGCTCGCCGGGCTGCTCGCCTACGAACATGCCTACGTGCAGGCGGGACAGTGCGTGCCGCTCGCATGAGGAGGACCGCATGGACCTGACGCGTCTTGGCCGGCGCGTGAGCGCCGCGCGGCGGGAGACCGAGGCGCGCGGCGAGACGTTCTACCCTGGGCCGAGCCGGATCCACCTCGCGGCGTTCCCGCCGAAAGAGCGCTGGGACGATTGGGTCGAGCTCGACTCCCGGGCGTGGCCGGCCCGCCGCGTGGAGAAGCGGTACATGCTCGTCCCGACGACATGCTTCAACTGCGAGTCGGCCTGCGGCCTGCTCGCGTACGTGGATCGGGACACGCTGCAGGTGCGGAAGTTCGAAGGCAACCCCGAGCACCCGGGATCGCGCGGCCGGAACTGCGCAAAGGGGCCCGCGACCCTGAACCAGATCACGGACCCCGACCGGATCCTGTACCCGCTGCGGCGCGCGGGGCGGCGGGGTGAGGGCAAGTGGGTGCAGGTGGGATGGGACGAGGTGTTGGACGATCTCGCGGCGCGCATCCGCGGCGCGATCGTCGGCGGGCGGCCGAACGAGATCATGTACCATGTCGGGCGGCCCGGCGAGGACGGGTTTGTCGAGCGGGTGCTGGCGGCGTGGGGCGTCGACGGCCACAACACGCACACCAACGTCTGCTCGAGCGGCGGCCGCGCCGGCTACCATGCTTGGATGGGCGTGGACCGGCCGAGCCCCGACCACGCCAACGCCCGCGTGATCCTGCTCGTGAGCAGCCATCTCGAGGCCGGCCACTACTTCAACCCGCACGCGCAGCGCGTGATCGAGGCCGCGCAGCGCGGCGCCAAGCTGATCGTGCTCGACACGCGGCTGTCGAACACGGCGACGCACGCCGACCGCTGGCTCGCCCCGTACCCCGGCTCGGAGGCGGCGATCCTGCTCGCGATCGCCAACGACCTCATCCAGCGGGGTCGCTACAACCGCGAGTTCGTGCGGCGCTGGTGGAACTGGGAAGAATACCTCGCGCACGAGCACCCGGACCGTCCGGCGACGTTTGAGACGTTCGAGGCGATCCTGCGGGAGTTGTACGCGTCCTACACGTTCGAGTTCGCCGCCCGCGAGTCGGGCGTGGACGGCGGGGCGCTCCGGGCCGTGTCGGAGGTCGTCGCGTCCGCCGGGACGCGGCTGTCCACGCACACGTGGCGGAGCGCGGCCGCGGGCAACCTCGGCGGCTGGCAGGTGCCCCGCACGCTGTTCCTGTTGAACGCGCTGCTCGGCGCCGTCGCCACCGAGGGCGGCACGTATCCCAACGCCTGGAACAAGTTTGTCCCCAGGCCGATCTACGTCCCGCCCCATCCGCCCGCGTGGAACGACCTGACCTGGCCGGTCGAGTACCCGCTCGCGGTCAACGAGCTGTCGTTTCTGCTGCCGCACCTCCTCCGGGACGGGCGCGGCCGCCTCGAGGTGTACTTCACCCGCGTCTACAATCCCGTCTGGACCAATCCCGACGGGTTCTCGTGGATCGAGGCGCTGACCGACGAGCGGCTGGTGGGCTGCTCCGTCGCGCTGACGCCCACGTGGAACGAGACCGCGTTCTTCGCCGACTACGTGCTGCCGATGGGGCACGCGTCCGAGCGGCACGACCTGCATTCCTACGAGCAGTACGACGGCCAGTGGGTCGCGTTCCGGCAGCCCGTGCTGCGCGCGGCGCGGGAGCGGCTCGGGGAGCGTGTCGCGGACACGCGGGCCGTCAACCCCGGCGAGGTCTGGGAAGAAAACGAGTTTTGGATCGCGCTCTCGTGGCGGATCGACCCCGACGGCTCGCTCGGGATTCGCCGGCACTTCGAGTCGCAGCGCGAGCCCGGCACGCCGCTCGGCGTCGACGAGTACTACGCGTACATCTTCGAGCACTCGGTGCCGGGCCTGCCCGCGCGCGCCGCGGCGGAAGGGCTCACGCCGCTCGCGTTCATGCGGCGGTACGGCGCGTTTGAAATCTCGCGCCGGATCGGCGCGGTGCATGAGCGGCCCGTGCCGCCCGAGGAGCTGGAAGACGTGCGCGTGGGACGGTTCGGCCGCGTCTACACGCGCGCGGGCCCGCCGCCGGACCCCAACGTCGTGCCGGTGGGCAGCCCGGATCCCGACGCGGACGGGCGGCGGCCCGTGGGAGTCCGCGTGGACGGCGCGATCCTGCGCGGCTTCCCCACGCCGTCGGGCCGCCTGGAGTTCTACTCGCGCACGCTGGTGGAGTGGGGCTGGCCCGAGTGCGCGCTCCCCACGTACCTGCGCAGCCACGTCCACCCCGCGGCGCTCGACCGCGATCAGATGGTGCTCATCTCGACGTTCCGGCTGCCCGTGCAGGTCCACACGCGCAGCGCGAACTCGAAGTGGCTCGACGAGATCGCGCACACCAATCCGCTGTGGATCCATCCCGACGACGCCGGCCGCATGGGCGTGCGGACGGGCGATCTCGTCCGGGT
>JAJPJL010000069.1 GCA_021324255.1 Bacillota bacterium | reverse complement strand
TGCACGCCACGACCGTCGCCACCAACGCCATCATCGAGGGCAAGGTTGCGCGGACGGCGTTCGTGACGACAGACGGGTTTCGTGACATGCTCGAAATCGCGCGCCAGATACGCCCATCACTCTACGACCTGCGTTTCGAGAAGCCACGTCCGCTGGTGCCGCGGGAGCGGTGTTACGGGGTGCCGGAGCGTCTCGATGCGCGAGGCCGCGTGCTCACGCCGCTGGACCACGATGCTGTTCGACGCGTCGCCGAGTCGCTGGCCCAGGAGCGGATCGAGGCCGTGGCGGTGTGCCTGCTGCACGCGTATGCGAACTCGGTGCACGAGAAGGCCGCCGGCCAGATCTTGCGGGCGGTGCTGCCCGGGGCCGTGATCTCCTTATCGTCCGACGTGGCGCCCGAATTCCGCGAGTACTTCCGGGCCAGCACGACCGTGATCAACGCGTCGATCCAACCGATTGTCGCACGGTATCTCCAACACATCGAGGACCGTCTGCGGGCGATCGGGGTGTCCGCGGAGCTTCTCGTGATGCAGAGTAACGGCGGCGTGTTCTCATTCGCCGCGGCGCGTGAACGGCCGGTCTACATGGTGGAGTCCGGGCCGGCCGCTGGCGTCATCGCGGCGGCGCATCTTGGTGGCGTCCTCGGGTACCGGGACGTTATTTCCTTTGACATGGGCGGGACCACCACGAAAACGGGCCTGGTCATGGGCGGCAGGCCGCGCGTGACGAAGGACTACGAGGTGGGCGCGGCGGCCCAACCCGGCGTCGGCAGCCAACGCGGGAGCGGGTACCCCATCCGCACCCCGGTCATCGATTTGGTCGAGATCGGCGCCGGTGGTGGTTCGATCGCGTGGGTCGATTCAGGCGGGGGGTTGCGGGTTGGTCCGGTCAGCGCGGGGGCCGACCCGGGGCCCGCCTGCTATGATCGCGGCGGGACCGAGCCGACGATCACGGACGCGAACCTCGTGCTCGGCCGTCTGAACCCCGACTACTTCCTGGGTGGCGAGCTGCGATTGAACATTGAGCGAGCCCGCTCGGCGATTCAGGAGAAGTGTGCGAATCGCCTCGGACTGGATGTGGTCTCGGCCGCCCACGGGATCGTCGAAATTGCGAATGCGACGATGGTCAACGCCCTGCGCCTCGTGTCGGTGCAGCGGGGGTACGATCCCCGTGACTTTGCCCTGGTGGCATTCGGCGGGGCGGGTCCCGTGCACGCGAATCGGCTGATCGCGGAAACGCAGATCCGCACCGCGCTGATTCCGATGAGCCCGGGCACGGCGTCGGCGATGGGCCTCCTCGTCAGCGACCTGCGGCATGAGTACTCGGCGACGATGATCCAGCGCGTGGACCGCGCGGACCTCGCCGTGACGGAGCGGGCGTTCCAAGCGCTCGAGGTAGAAGGGCGGGAGGCGCTGCGGCGGGAGGGCAGCGACCCCGCCGATATGTCGCTCCTACGGCAGATGGATATGCGCTACGTCGGGCAAGGATACGAACTCACGATAGCAGTGCCTCCGGCGATGCTGAGTCCGGACGTGTGTGCCCGGCTCGTGGAACGCTTTCACGACGAGCACGGCCGGGCCTACGGGTACAGCGCTCCCTCGGAGCCCGTCGAGCTCGTAAACCTTCGGGTCACTGCGCTTGGCGCCATCGTCAAGCCGCCCGCCGGGGGACGGATGGTGCGCGCCCGGGGCTTGCAGACCGCCCCGACGTCGGTGCGGCGCGTGTATTTCGCCGAGTGCGGCGGATACGTTGATTGTCCCATCTACGATCGTTATCGCATGGCCCTCGAAGCGGTCGTGGACGGTCCCGCCGTCGTTGAAGAATTCGACTCCACGACCGTGATCCACCCAGGCTACCGCGGCCGAATTGACACGTTCGGGAATCTGCACCTGACGGTAGGTGGCGCCGAACCGCCTGCTGAGCCTCGCCCGACGGCTTGACAGAGGGGGAAGCCGTGCACGCGGATGCAACGCATGGGATCGTTATCGCCAAGGACGTCATGGTCCGGATGCGGGACGGCGTGCACCTCGCCACCGATATCTACTTCCCAGCGTCCGGCGGCGCGCCACTGCCGGGCACGTTCCCGACGATCCTGGGACGCACGTCGTACGATAAGAATTCGTCCTGGATGTGGGTCGAGCCCGTGGGCGAGTTCTTTGCCCGACACTGCTATGTCGTGGTGATCCAGGATCTGCGCGGCCGCCACCATTCCGAAGGTACGGGCCAGTACTTCCACGTGGTGAACCCGCGGGAAGGGCTGGACGGCTATGACACGGTTGAGTGGATCGCGGCGCAGCCGTGGTCGAACGGCAGGATCGGCACCGTGGGAAGCTCCCACGGGGCGATCGTGCAGCAGGTCATGGCGCTGCATCGTCCTCCGCATCTGACCGCGATCTGGCCCGACGTCGGACCGACGAACGCGTACGCGCACGAGTGCCGTGAAGGGGGCGCGATGGCGCTGCACATGTTTGGCGCCCAGTTCTTACACGCGCACGACGCCCAGGAGATCCGCGACGATCCCGTCGGACGACGTGCGATCGAAATGGCGATGGAGCAACTGCGCGAGTGGTTGGCGCGACTGCCGTTCAAGCCCGGGCATACCCCCCTCCGCTGGGTGCCGAATCTTGAGCAGACCTTCTTCAACTACTACTACCGCGGTGCGTACGATGAGTTCTGGCAACAGGAAAGTTGCGACCAGGAGCGCTACTTCGACCGCCACGCGGACGTTCCGGGCGTCTATAGCGGCGGGTGGTACGACCCGTTTGC
>JAJPJL010000059.1 GCA_021324255.1 Bacillota bacterium | reverse complement strand
GGGATCGACCACGGTGTGCAGCACGTCCGCGAGGAAGTTGCCCGCCAGCGTCAGGACGGCCGAGACCATGAGGATCGCCATCACGACCGGGTAGTCCCGGTTGTCGACGGCCCAGATCCCCAGATACCCCATGCCGGGCCAGGAAAAAATCGTCTCGACGATATACGAGCCGGTGATGAGACGGGTCAGCGACAGACCGAGCAACGTGACGATCGCCACGAGCGAGTTCGGCCAGGCGTGCCGAAACACGACCGCCGCGCCGCGCAGTCCCTTGGCGCGCGCGGTGCGCACGTACTCCGCGGTCAATTCCCGCAGCAGGCTGTCCCGCTGGTATCGCTGCCAGTACGCCACCTCGTTGACCGCGAGCGTCGCGGCGGGCAGCACCAGGTGCGCGGCGAGATCGCCCGGCGTGAGGTTCAGCGCATAGGGGTTCATCACGCCCGACGACGGCAGGATCGGCCACACGTAGCTGAACGCGTAGATCAGCACGAGGCCCACCCAGAACTGCGGGACCGCGAATCCGACCGCGGCCCCGCCTGCCAGGACCGTGTCGACCGCGCCGTTTGGGCGCACGGCCGACCAGACGCCGAGCAGGATCCCGGCCAGCAATCCGAACGCGGTCGCGACGCCCGTCAGCAAGAACGTCTTGGGGAGCGCGCCAGCCACCTCGCTCGCGACCGGCGTGTGGTTCACGATGCTGTAGCCCATGTCGCCGCGGATGAAGGCGCCAAGCCAGCGTTCGTACTGGATGTAGGTCGGCTGATCGAGCCCCAGCTCGTGGCGGACCGAGGCGATCACCGCCGGTGGCGTTTGATGAAACGGCTCGGACAGGTACATCTCCACCGGATCGCCGGGCGCCGCGCGCAGGATCCAGAACGATGCGAGGCTGACGCCGAAGAGAACCAGCAGGCTGTGCGTGAACCGTCTCGTCAAATACGCCGCCATGTCACCGTGCCGGCGCGGGCCTACGTGGGGCGGAGGACCGGCGGTCGCGCCGAACGCGCCGGCCCCCGCGCCGCCTCCTCAATGGCGGTTGATCGTCAGGTCCTGCACCCGATAGAAGATGCCCGTGTTGTTCGGGTCCGCGGCCGACGGCGGCGGAACGTTCCCGATGAAGTCCTGGATGCCCACGTGTCCCCGATAATAGTACAAGGGGATCATGGGCACGTCGTCGGCGATCTGGCCGGCGATCTTGTCGAGCGTCGCCTTGCGGTCCGCGCGGTCCGTGGTGGTGTTGGCGCGGTCGATCAACGCGTCCAGTTGCGGCGAGGCATACCCCGTGGGATTGGCGGACTTCGTGAGCCAAAATGCGCTTACGTCCGGCACGAACGAGTAGCCGTCCCACCATAGGTACGCGTCGAAGTCGTGGTCGTTGAGCAGCTTCGGCTGGAGCGACGCACGGTCGAGCTGCACGATAGTGACCTTGAACCCGACATCGGTGAGCTCCTTCTGAATCGCGACCGCGAACGGCATCGGATCGGAGTCCGTCGCGCGCGCCTGAATCGAGATCGTGAACGTGAGCGGCTTGCCGCCCTTCTCCCGGACTCCGCCCGCGGCGGGAGCCGTCCAGCCATCCTGCTCCAAGAGCGCCCGCGCCCTGGCCGGGTCGAATGGATACGTCTTGACGTTCGGGTCGTACTGCCACGTGCCGGGCGGCCCGATCAGCGACGAGGCCACGGTCGTATCCTCGCCCGCGATCGTCTTCACGAGCGCCTGACGGTTGATCGCGTAGGCGACGGCCTGCCGCACGCTCTTGTCATCGAGCGGGGGCCGGCGCAGGTTGAACACCAGAGCGAAGATCCAACCGGCGTCATAGCCATGGATCTTGACGTGCGGCATCTTGGCGGCGGCCGCGAGCGCCGCCTTGCCGCCGAGGCCCGCTGCCGTTACCTCGCCGCTGCCGAGTGCCGCCAGGGCCGCGTTCTGATCTTCCATCTCCTTGAACACCCAGTACTGAATCTTCGGCGCGCCGCCGAAGTACCGCGGGTTGGCCCGCAGGATCACCTGTTGCTTCGGGACGTACTTCACGACCATGTACGGGCCGGTGCCGATCGGTTTCAAGTCAAAGGGGGTCGTTTGCAAATTCGCGCCCGCCAGCAGGTGCTTCGGCACGATCACGCTGTTCTGCCGCCACATCATGAACAGCAACGTATTCGACGGTTGGGGCAGCTCGAACCGCACCGTCGAGGCGTCGACCTTGGTCACCGTGATCGGCTTGCCGTTCACCATGAAGGCCGGCGCCATGTACGACTTGTTCTTGGGATCGAGCGCCGCCTGCGCGGTGAACACCACATCATCGGCGGTAACGGGCTGCCCGTCGTGCCATGTCACGCCGCGCCGCAGGTGGAACACGTACGTCTTGCCGCCGTTGCTCACGTCCCAGGACTCGGCGAGCGCGCCGTGCGGCTCGAGGTTGCCGTCAAAGGTCACCAGGCCGTCGAACGTCCACAGCGGCACGCGGTCGAGATCCATGTCCAGCAGCGGATTCGTCTTCTCCATCACGCGCGACGCCCACACAAACGTGTTGTTCGGGCCGGGCGGCGCTTCGGACGCGGCCCCCGATCCTCCGGCCGTTGCCGACAGCAGCGCGGCCACCACCCCCGCCAGGGCCAGACTGAGCAGGTGACGCGACGGCCGTAGTCCCCTCGTCATTGCCGTACCCCCTTCCAGTGTCGGTGGTCCGCCGCCGTGCACGCTGGGTGCACGAGACGCCGAGCGCGACGGTCAGATCCGGCGCATGCGTTGTCCGGCGAACGTGAACTCGATCACGGTCCCGTCCGGGCTCCGCTCACAGACGACGAGGTCCTCGCCCACCCCGCGGCCCCCCATGATTCGAAAGCGGTCCGGTTCGATCGGCGCAAGCGGGATCCCGGCGCGGCTGTCGAGGCCGCTGGAAAAGCGAAGCCTGCGCCCGTCGTAGCTCACGGTCGCCTCGTACCATCGAGACATCGCGTAGTGGCCGAGGAGCGAGCGGAGGTCCGCGGGCACCGCCGCCGTGTCGAGCCGTGGCTCACCGTCGTCGCGCGCCGCGATCAGCGCGTCCACGAAATCCATCGCCAGCTCGATCGCGGCGTCGCTTCCGCCGACGTTCGAGAAGACCGCGGCGGCGACCCGATGGTCCGGAGCCACCTCCAGGGCGCACCGGTTTCCCAGATAGCCGCCGCTGTGCCCGATGTAGACCCGGTCGCCCCGGCGAAGCTGCCGCCAGCCTAGGCCGTATCCGACCTTCCACCCGGGGATCTCGGGATCGATGAGCTGGACGCGCCGCGCCTCGGCGGCGAGCGCCGGCGGGAGGAGCGATGGCGGCGCCCATTGGGCTCTGGCGAGCTTCAAGACGTCGGCCGCCGTGGACAGCAGCATGCCGCAGGCTGAGAACGCCCGCAGATCCTGGTGGGGCGTCTGCTCAAACCGCCGTTGCAGCGGGGGGATATGGTGCCCCTGCGCAACCGGCCTGTCATCGCCGGCCTCGAACCGGGTGGCCGTCATGCCGAGCGGCGCCAGAATCCGTTCGCGGACGACCTCCTCGTACGGCACGCCCGTGGCCGCCCGCACGACCAGCCCGAGCATGGAGTACGCCGCGTTGGAGTACTTGAGGTGGATCATCGGCGCGGCCACCGGTTGAAACGACGCGATCATGCGGCGAAACTCCGGCTCGTCCGGGAACACCCCGGATTCCCAAACGTTGCGCCCGCCCTCCGACGAGATCCCGGACCCGTGGCACAAGATGTGGCGGAGCGTGACCCGAGGTCCGGACGGGCGAAATTCGGGGATCCATTGCGAGACGGGATCGTCAACGTCCAGGACGCCATCGGCGTGGAGCGCGAGGATCGCGTGGGCCGTAAAGAGCTTGGTGATGGAGCCGATTCGATGCACGTGCGCCGTCGTCAGAGGCTCGTCCGGGTCGAAGCGCGCCATCCCCACGGCGTGCGCCCAGAGCACCTCGCTGTCGACGAGCACGGCGGCCTGCAGGCCCGGCGTCGGCCATGCGCGGACGGCGCGCTCCATGGCGTCCGCGAACCCTGTCACGACGCCGCTGCGGCCCGTATCGGTGTGCTGCGGGCTCATCCGTAGCCTCCTGTGCCGTCCCCGGATCGAGGCGCGGCGGGATGCGTCCGCGCGAGGTCCGCCCCGTGCGACCGCCCGCGGCGCGCGCCCCGGCAGAACCGCGCGGGATCGAACGCGGCGAGACCCGGGGCTTGGGCTTGCTCTCCCGCCAGCAGGCGGCTCACGCCGCGGGCGGTCGCGGGCGCCAGGCTCACACCCAGCATCGCGTGGCCGGTGGCGACAAAGAGGTTGTCGAAGCCGGGCACCCGCCCGATCGCGGGGAGTCCGTCCGGGGTCACGGGCCGCATGCCGGCCCACTCGTGACGCCCGGGGTGCGGACGCCATGCCGGAAGAAACCGGGCGATCGCACGGTCCATGGCCCGCACGCGGCGCCGGTCGAGGCGCGTGTTGAAGCCGCTGAGCTCCATCGTTCCCGCCGCGCGGAGGGCGCCGCGGAACGGCGTGCAGGCCACCTTCGCCTCCGCGAGGTACAGGGGCCGGGCCACCCGGAACGGAGCCGGCGAGAGCGTGATGCTGTAGCCCTTGCCTGCCTCCAGCGGCAGCTCGTAACCGACCTGCCGCAACAGCGGCGCCGACCACACCCCGGCGGCGATCACACAGTGGTCGAAGGGGACGCGTCCCACGGACGTCCGGCAGGCGATCGCGCGCGCGCCCGCCGCCTCAAAGGCCCGGACCTCCGCGCCGCTCCGAACGGCCACGCCATGCGCGGTCAACCGGTCGACGAGCGCGCTGACGAGGCTCTCGGGACGCACGTGCCAGTCGGTCTTGGCAAGGATCCCGCCGGTCACCTCGGGACCGGCGGCGGGTTCGACCTCCCGGACCGCGCGCCTGTCCAGCTCGCGGGGATGTTCGTACCCGTACGCGGTGAGCCGCGCCAGATCGTCTCGCGCGTGGCGATACGCCGACCGGCTGAGAAACAGGAGCAGGAGCCCCGCCCGATGGAGCTCGAACTGAAGCCCTTCCTCGTGTGCCGCGGCGTAGAGCGATTGGGAATCGGCGTGCAGCCGGGCGATGGCGTCGAGGCCGCGCGCGTAGTCGCGCTCGTTGCATCGCCGCCAGAACTGCCACAACCATCGGAGCAATGCCCCGTCCGCGCGCAGCGAGATGTGTAGCGGGCTCGTAGGCAGGAGCGCCCATCGGAGCGCACGGCTGCGAAGGCCGGGACCCGGGAGCGGTCCGGAGAGCGACGGCGCGATCCAACCGGCGTTGCCGGACGAGCAACCCGCGCCGGGCCATTCCTTGTCGAGGACGGTGACATCGGCGCCGCGGTTCCGCAACTCGAGAGCGCACCAGAGCCCGATCACGCCGGCCCCGACCACCACCACGCGACTCATCCACAAACCTGACGGAACACGCGGAGGAAATTCCCGCCAAGAATCTTGTGCGCGTCCTCGGCGGTAAAGCCTCGCCGGAGCAGCGCGGCGGTCAGCGCGGGGAGCCCCGAGGGACGCTCGAGCCCCTCGGGATAGTGCCACGGCGGGGGCGGGTAGGCGGCGGGTGTCCAGACGCCGGCGGCGAGGAGGCGCTGATATTGAGCCGCCGCGGCCTCCGGGGACGCCACGCCGGCCATGCCCTCGTAGTAATCGAGTCCCAGGCCGATGGCATCCGTTCCGACGAGTTCCGCGATGTGCACGATGTGCGCCACGAAGTCGTCCAGCGACGGACGCGGGACGGGGGCCACGAACGCGGGGAACCCGACTACGCCGATCATGCCGCCGCGGGCGGCCACGGCGCGAATCTGATCGTCGCGCACGTTGCGGGGCGAGTCGCAGACCGCCGCGCAGTTGGCGTGGCTGAAGACCGGCGGCGCGGTCGACATCTCCATGGCCTCCATGGTCGTCCGATATCCGGTGTGCGAGAGGTCCACGATCAGCCCCACGCGGTTCAGCTCCTGCACCAGGCGGACCCCGAACCGCGAGAGCCCGGCGTCGGTGCGCTCCTCGCAGCCGTCGCCTACACGATTCTTGCGATTATACGTGAGCTGCACCATCCGCACGCCGAGTCGCGCGTACACCGCGAGGAGATCGAGGTCGTCGGCCACCGGGTCGGTGCCCTGAAAATGAAAGATGATGCCGAGCCGGCCCTGGCTCTTTGCCGCGACCACGTCGTCCGCGCGGGTCACGTGCAGGAGCGTGTCGGCGTGCGCGGAGATATGCCGCAGCCAGCGCCCGATGCTCCGCACCGCGCCCTCCGGCGACGAGGTGTCGAGCGAGGGGGCGAGCGCCGTGACCCCGCCGCGGATCCACTCGCCGAGAAATTCCGTGCGGTTCGCGAGCGGACACGTCCCGTCGATCACGATCGCGTCCCGGTGCACCTGCGCAGCATCGGGTGTGGGGGCCATCCGTGCCCTCCGCGGCCACGCCGGTTCTGCCGGATAGCAGGGCCACCGCGAGTACCGCGTGGCCTTGCTTCCGACCCCGCGCGGTTGAGTCCTTTGGACAAACGCACAATCCGGTCGAACGCGGTCCGATGAACAGGCCCTCGGGGCAGCCCTCGTACGTCAGGGGGCGGGACTCCACCGAATTGAACACTGGTCCGCGTCGGAGACGCCGATTTCCTTCCGGGTTGGGTCCGGCGAAGTCCGATCGGCGCCGGGCGCTTGCGACGGCAACGCGCGCGCAGGACGGCCCGCCACGGTGCACCCGCGGGCCCCGCGGCCGTGGTCGCCCCCCCCCGTGGTGCGCCGGATCGCGCCTAGCCGCCCCACCGGTCTTTGAGGCGGTAGCGAGCCAGTAGGGAATCTCCTTGGCGCTTTGCAGGCGGTCGTTGTCCATCGCCCTTAGAGCCCCAGCAGCCCGGGCAGCGGCGACATGTCGCGGATCTCGTCGTACGGCAAGAACGCGCGGCTGCCGCGCCGGCCGCTGCGGTTAATCCACACGCGCCGCAGGCCCAAGCCGAACGTGGGGATAATGTCGTACTCGAACCCCTGCGCGACATGAATGAGCTGATCCGGCGTCCTCCCCGTCGCCCGCAGGGCATGCTCGAACATCCGGCGCGACGGCTTGTACGCGCGGGCCTGTTCGGCCGTGATCACGTGGTCAAACCGGACACCGAGCCGCGCGAGGTTGCCCGCGATGAGGTCGTCGTCGGTGTTGGAGATGATCGCGATCTCGTATCGTTCCTTGAGTCGGGTGAGGACGGCGGGCACTTCGGGAAACGGTCCGAACGTGGGGACCGCGGCGGCGAGCGCGTCGCCGTCTTCCCGCCGGTGCGGAAGGCCGTGGAGCCGCATCGCGTGCTCGAGGCTCGCGGCGAGCAGGAGTTTCGGAATAGGCGAATGTCGTAAGTAGGCCAGCCCGTTCGTACCGCGTATGCGATGGGCCCCTCGTGCGTCTGCCACGGGGGGTTCTATTTTCGCATTG
>JAJPJL010000098.1 GCA_021324255.1 Bacillota bacterium | reverse complement strand
GCTCGCCCTCCTTGGCCATGGCGAGGGTGGCGAGGAGCGGCGGAAAGATCGAGAGCGCCATGACATAGATCCCGGGCCCGTAGAACCTCGGCGACGACTCGCCGGGGTTGTACCACAGCCGGATCGCCGCCTGGACCGGCGCCGCCTGCGCGGCGCCGGCCGTCTGTTCGTTGTACGCTTGGACGACCTGCCCCGCGTATCCGGAGACCAGTTTGGCGGTGTTGGCGTCGGAGGCGTCCACCAGCAGTTGGACCGGCGAGGGGACGCCGCGGGCGACGTCACGGCCGAAGCGCGGGGGGATGATGAGGGCGGCGCGCGCCGTGTTCGTCGACAGCGCCTCCTCCGGCTGGCGGTCCACCAGCCACGGGACGACGCGGAACGTGACGGACCCGCGAAACGCGTTGATCAGATCGCGCGACAGCGCCGAGCCGTCGAGATCCTGCACGACGATCGGGATGTTCGTGACCGACAGCGAGAACGCGCGGCCGAGGAGCAGCAGCAGGACCACGGGGAGCGCCAGCGCGAGCGCAAGAGACAGCCGATCCCGCAGAAACTGGATCAGCTCTTTGCGGACCTGGGCGAGGATGCGTCCCATACGGCAAGCCTCTCCTCGTGTGGGTGCCGGGCGGCGCGGGGCTGCTTACTGGCTGTGCCAGCCCTTCCAGCCGGGCGGCCAGGCGTCGCCGACGAGCACCTCGCCGTCGGCGGGCATCCCGGGCTTGGCATAGCCGAAACCGCCCCGCAGCCCGAGCTTCACGCCGACCACCTGCTTCACGCGGTCTTCCCGGAAGTACGTGTTCTCGGGCGTAAACGTGGCCTGGGGGTCGATCTCCAGCACGTACGCGTCGATGGCATGCCCCGGGTTCGAGTCGAGGTAGATGTGGGCCCGCTGGCCCAGCTTGACCTTGCCGATGTCCCCTTCCGGGATGTAGCCGCGCAGGTACACCTGGTCCAGGTTGAGGAGCGTCACGATCGCCGTCCCGGCCTGCACCACTTCGCCCGGCTGCGCGGCGCGGGTGATGATCGTGCCGGTAAACGGCGCTCGGATGATGAGGTCCTGCCGGTTCGCCTCGGCCTGGGCCAGCTCCGCCTGCGCCTGCGCAACCTGGGCGGCGGCGCTGCGGATGGTCGCCTGTTGTTGCACGATCTGTTTCTCCACCTGCGCGGTTGCGGCGTTCCGGATGGCCGGGTTGGCCAGGTTGGCCTGCGCCGTCACGAGCGCGCCCCGGTCGGCCTCGACCTGGCGCCGCGCCGCCGCCACCGCCGCGGCTTGCTGGTCCGCCGCCGTGACTTCCTGGATGCGCTGCTGCTCCGACACCGCGCCTTGCCGAGCCAGCGCGGTGTACGCCTTGCTGTTGAACGCCGCGTTCTGGTACGCCGCCTCCTGCTGGGCGAGATTCGCCTCCGCGGCCGCGAGATCGGCCTGCGCCTGCCGGACACGCCCCTGCGCGTCGGTCGCCGCCTGCGCCGCCATCAGCTGATTTTGCTGGCGCTGCTGCTCCAACACGGCGATCTGGTCTCGCGCCGCCTGGGCCTGTGCCTGCGCGCTCAACAACGCCGCGCGCGCCTGATCTTCCTGCGCGCGGATCTGGCTGTCGTCCAGGGTGGCGATGATGTCGCCGGTCTTGACCGAGTCGCCCTGGTTCACGCGGATGTCCACGATCTTGCCGGCCACCTTCGGCGCGATGGCCGAATCATCGCCCTCGATGCGCCCGCTCAGCGGGATGATGGTGGACGGTACGGGCGGCGCGCTGAAGTATGTCCGCCACACCCATACACCCGCGGCGGCCAGCACGAGCAGCAGAGCGATGGGGAGAAACCTTGGGCGCCCGCGCATCCGCGCTGCCGGGGGCGCCTGAGCCGGCGCACGAGCCGCGTCCTGTGCCGTCATGGCCGCTTCCTTTCCCGCGCGTCCCGCGGCAGTCGCCGCCGCGCGGACTTGAATGTGTGCAGGTACGCGAGCGAAAAGTCGGCGATATGGTCCGCGATCCGGTCCACTTGCTCAGGGGTCATGGTGAGCTCCGGCCACAGCTTCGCCAAGATCGGCCGCCCCTGCACGTAGTGGATCGCCTGCCCGATGATGCTGTGCACGCACAGCCGTGTCGTCTCGTGATCCCGCGGCAGCCCGATGATGGCCCCGACGATGTCCCGAAACCGGTCGTACAGCGGGCGCAGGGTTTCGTTGAGGACCCGATCCATCGCCGGCGTCGGGTGCGCCCACTCGTGCATCATGACGCGAAACGGCAGGTCGGGATTCTGCGAGGCGAACATGCCCCGGAGCCGCATGCGGATGATGGCGCGCAATACCACCTCGGGCGGCGCGGTCCGGTCCGAGAGCGCGGCTTCCACGTCGAGCTTGCGCGCGAACCGGCGAAGCACCTCGGTATACAGGTTCAGCTTGTCCCCGAAGTAGTAGTTCACGGCGGCGATGTTGGCGCCCGCGCGCAGGCAGATCTCCCGCACCGTCGCCCCCTCGAAGCCGTGGTCCGCGAAGGCCTGCTCAGCGGCGTCGAGGAGCTTCTCTCGGGTGCCCTCGGCCGCCGTGCGGCTGGCCGGCACGGGGCGCCGCGACAAGGAATAATCGGATGCATCATTCATTTCAAACAACAGTTTAAATCGTTAATTTCGCGATGTCAAGTTGTGGGACCTCAATCCACCCCACTCCCGGATTTCGACCGATCGACATGGGCGAGAGCCTCTATTGGAAGGAGGTAGCCGCCTGCGGCGCGCGGGTAACTAGTGATAACGGGTCGATGTAGGAATCCGCTGGAGCTCTGAAGGGAGGACTCGATTGCCGGGCACCGCGGCGATTCGGTTCGCCTTGCCTGTCATCGCGGCGGCCGCCGCCGTGCTTTTCGTCGGCGCGCCGCAGTGGTCGATCGATCACACCCTCCGGCCGGCGCTGGCGGCGTCTGCGGCTCCGGCATCGCGCGGTACCGGCGTGTCGCCGGCCGCCGAGTTGTCCGCACTCCGCCTGGCCCCGCTGCTCGTCCCGCAGACCATCCCGCCGGACCGTTCGTCCGCGCCCAAGCGGGTTCCCACAAACCCCGTGGCGCCGCCGGCCCCCGCACGTCCGGCGTGGGACGGATCGGCGCATCGCACGATCGGGACCCTGCGATCCGTCAGCTGCGGAGGGCGCAACCTGGTGCTTCAGCAGGAAGCGGGCGGCAGCGCCGACTTTGTGATGACGCCCGCGACCGTGGCCTACGCGGAAGCGCGCAAACTGCCGGACGCGTGCGCGCTGGCGCGACTCGTGGGGACCAGGGCGGTCGTCTGGTGGACGGCGAACGGCACCGAGTACGTTGCGAGCCGCGTCGACGTCGTGACGCTCGCAGGCGTTCCCGCGGCGATTTCACAGGGTACCAATCCGGCCGGCGGCGAGACCTCCGACAACAGCATCCCCGTGGTGACGTGGCCCGTCATGAGCGGTGTCGCCGCGCCGGAATACGGCGCGACCGCAGCGAGCGTAGCCGCCCCGGCCGCTGGCAGCGGCAGCTCGACCGGTGACGCCACGGCCTCACATCCCCCCGACAATACGGCCGGCGGCGCGGCCGCCGGAAGCGCGAACGTCTCGGGCGGCGCGGCTGTGTCGGCCGGCGACCCGTCGTCCGCTGGAAGTGTTTCCGGGCAGGCCGGAGTCTCTGGCAACGTGGGTGGCGGTGCGGCGGGCGCCGGCGCGTCCGGCCAGGCAGGCGCCTCCGCGGGTGGCAGCTCGTCCGGAACCGCCAATGTTTCGGGCGGCGCCGGTGTGTCGGCCGGTGGCCCCGCGGGTACGTCCGCCCAGGGCGGGGCAACGGCGGGCGGCGCAGCCAACGCCGGTTCGTCCGGAACCGCCAGCGCGTCGGGTAGCGCCGGCGCCTCCGCGGGTGCGGGGACGTCCGGCGCCGGAGGCGCATCCGGGCAAGTCGGCGCCGGCGCCGGTGCAAGCGCCGGCCGCGGAGGAGTGTCCGCGGGGGCGAATGTCTCGGGCGGCGTCAGCGCCGGCGGGACATCGGTCAACGCCGGCGCGGGGGCGAGCGTCGGTGTCTCGGGCGGCGGGGTCTCCGGGGGCGCCGGTGCGTCGGCCGGGCATGATTCGACCGGCCAAAAGTGAGCTCCGCTCGGCATCACGGCCGGCGATGAGGGGGAACGGCGTGCGTTGCGCGATGCGCGGTGTTCTTGCCGTCCTACTGGCGTGCTTTGCCGTTGCGGGATCGCCACCGCTTCGCGCGGATGCGGTGCCCGGCGTATCCGACACCTATCTGCTGCGGGCGACTACGGTGCAGGTGACGGTGCGGAGCGCCGTGCGCGGAGCGTCGGTACGCTGCCTCGGGTTCGTGGCTACCGTGAGAGACCCGTTTGCCTATGTGGTGACCGCGAAGCGTTGCGTGGAGCCGCTGGTTGCAGCGCCGCTTGCGACGGGCACCCCGTTCAATCGCTTGGGGATCAGCGTGACCGTGCAGTATCCGGACGGGAGCACCGGTACCGTGCAGAACCTCGCCTGGATGGATGACGTCGTGTCCTTGGTGACGTCGTTCGCACGCCGTCCGGCCTCGTACAGCAAGCTGTGCCCATCGTGTTCCATGTACGCGGACTTTGGCGCCGACCAGACGATCCCCGTCGCGCTGGCCCCTCCGGGACCCCGTCAGGCGGTCGCCCACGGCGTTGTGGCGTCGGACTCCGAAGGCAATTACGGGATCGCGGCCGGCGCGGCACCGGGCATGAGCGGGGCCGCCGTCCTGGATGCGCGCAACGGCAACCTGGTTGGGATCATCACGGTGCCGCCTGGTGCGGGGCCAGACGGGTGGCGCCAGGCCCGGCTGTCGACCGGACGGACGGTGAGCGATCTGACCCGCTTCGCTGTCACGACCTTTGAACGATGACCGTGTCCTAGGCGCAATCCCGGTTCCCAGGTCGCCATTCGAGTCACCCAACCCGCCGCGGGACAGCGGCACTCGTTGCCGCCCGCTGCAACGTCCCCGCGGCTCGTCGGTTTCTCCTGCTCGTTGGCCGAAGGCCAACGCCCTGGCTTCACCGCGCCGTTGCCGCGACTGGGCGGGCCTGGATCGGGACCCCCGCGCTGCCTTGTCCCCCGGAAGGAGAAGCGTGAACTCGTCGAGCATAGGTTTGGAGCACCGGCCCGGGGCGGACGCGCTCCCTCCAGGGGACGGTCCCCCTGTCGATTTTACGCGGCCCCGGACGACTATATGGGCGAAAGGCTGCCGGCCTACCCCTCTCACCGATCCGCATCGTCCAGGCGGCGGCGTTCGGGACTTGGGCGAAGCGCCGTGCGCGGCATCTCGGAAAGGAGCGGCTGATGAGCAGAGTCCGGGCTCTGATCGGCACACGAAAGGGCGCGTTTGTGTTGACATCGGACGGCAATCGGGAACGCTGGGACGTGAGCGGTCCACACTTCGCCGGATGGGAGATCTACCACGTGAAGGGATCTCCCGCCGACCCCAACCGGCTGTACGCATCGCAATCGAGCGGCTGGTTCGGACAGTTGGTCCAGCGGTCCAACGATGGGGGCAAGACGTGGGAGCCGGTAGGTAACGAGTTCGCGTACGACGGTGTGCCGGGCACGCACCAGTGGTACGACGGCACGCAGCACCCATGGGAGTTCAAGCGCGTGTGGCATCTCGAGCCGTCCTTGACCGATCCGGATACGGTGTACGCGGGGGTCGAGGACGCGGCGCTGTTCCGCTCCACCGATGGCGGGCGCACCTGGCGTGAGCTTTCCGGGCTACGCGGGCACGGATCCGGTCCCTCGTGGCAACCCGGCGCCGGAGGAATGTGCCTGCACACGATCCTGCTGGATCCCGCCGACCCGGCGCGGATGTTCATCGCGATCTCGGCCGCGGGGGCGTTCCGGACGGACGATGGGGGAACCACGTGGCGGCCCGTGAACCGCGGCCTGCGGTCCCAGGGCCTTCCCAACGAGACCGCCGAGGTCGGTCACTGCGTCCACCGCATCGCGATGCACAGGTCACGGCCTGGTGTGCTGTTCATGCAGAAGCACTGGGACGTCATGCGCAGCGACGACGCCGGCGGCTCGTGGCACGAGGTGAGCGGCAACCTGCCGACCGACTTCGGCTTCCCGATCGACGTGCACGCCCACGAGCCGAATACGATCTATGTCGTGCCGATCAAGAGCGATTCGGAGCACTACCCGCCGGACGGCCGGCTGCGAGTCTATCGGAGCCGCACGGGTGGAAACGAGTGGGAGGCGCTGACCCGCGGGCTGCCCCAGAGCCATTGCTACGTCAACGTGCTGCGAGACGCGATGGCGGTCGACGCGTTGGACCCCTGCGGGATCTACTTCGGCACCACCGGTGGACAGGTGTACGCGTCGGCGGACGACGGGGATACGTGGACCCCGATCGTGCGGGACCTGCCGGCCGTGCTCTCCGTCGAGGTCCAGACGCTGTCATGATCCGGGTCGTTCTCCCGGCGCATCTGCGCACGCTCGCGCAGGTCGACGGCGAAGTCCGCCTCCACGTCGCCGGACAGGTGACGCAGCGAGCGGTGCTGGACGAGCTCGAGGCGCGCTATCCCGCGCTGCGCGGGACGATCCGGGACCGCCTCACCCAGCGGCGCCGTGCGTTCGTGCGGTTCTTCGCCTGCGAGCGGGATCTGTCACACGAGCCGCCGGACACGCCGCTGCCCGACGCGGTCGCGACCGGGGCGGAGCCGTTGCTGATCGTGGGAGCAATGGCCGGCGGCTAACGCCGTTCTCCCTTTCGCGGCCCCGGCATCCCATGGCGCCGCCGGGCGCGCGGCGGGCCGCTCCGTGCGTATCGGGCGGGTGTCCTTCGCCGCGCGCTCGCCCCGCACGCCGTCCCCGGCGGCCTTCACGCCCGCGGAGCGGCGTATCGTCCGCGCGTACCGGACGCCGGCCCGGGTGCAGGCGTTTGTGCGCGCGCTGCCTTACAACTGGGAACGGCGAGGCGCCACGCTGCGGACCTTTCGCGGCGTGGTGCGGCACGGCGAAGCGCACTGCCTCGAAGCCGTGCTCGTCGCCGCCACCGTGCTCGAGCAGCACGGCTTTCCGCCGCTGGTCCTCGACCTCGAGTCGCAGGACCAGCTGGACCACGTGCTCATGCTCGTTCGCATCGGCGGCCGGTGGGGCGCGATCGGAAAGTCCCGCGATGTCGGCCTGCACGGCAGGCGGCCCGTGTTTCGCACGGTGCGCGAGCTCGTCTACAGCTACGTGGATCCGTACGTCGATGGCTCAGGCCGGGTCACGGGGTACGGCATCGGGCATCTCGATGAACTCGTCCGGGGTGACTGGCGCTTGGGCGAGCGCAACGTCTGGGAGGTCGAGCGCGCGCTCTACCGGATGCCGCACGTCCGCCTGCGGACGTCGGACCGGCGCTACGAGCGGATGCTGCGGCGGTTCCTGGCCCTTCGAGCCGAAGGCCGGGCGGCGACCCCGGCGGGCGTCCGGCAGCTCTACGGCGCCGCGGTCGATGACTGGCTGTAGCCGGCGTGCCCGTGCGGGTCCGCCGGGCGGTGCGAGGTCGACCTAACTTGTTGGCCTAATCCGTATCCGCGGCGTGACCACGTCCGGCCTCCGGCCGGTGTCTCGCCGCGACGCGGCCCGCGGCCGCGCCGATCCAGCACGCGCTGCCCACAACCGCGTACACCCACCAGTCCACGTGGGTCAGGTAGAGGAGCGCGGCGGCCGCGATCATACCGCTCAGCGATAAGAGGGCCATGGCGTTCGGCGCGTCGAACGCGGCCCATCCGATATAGGTGCTCAGCACAAGCGACGCGAAGGTAGCGGGGTAGAGCCACCACGCGACATGGTGTGCTCCCAGGACGAGCGCCGCCCCCGCCATCCAGCCGAGCCATGCCACCCCCCACATCGACCTGCCCCTCCGGCGTCCCGTGCTACGTCCTTCCGGGATTGCGTGCATCAGGGGTTGTGCCCCGAGACCCCGGCCTGCAGACGCAACATCGGCCGCGGCTACATCAAGACCAACCCGATGCGCGGCATGGGCCTTGGTTCAGCGTAGGCAGGTCACGGCCGGCGTTGCCGGCAGGGCGCCCCGGCGGGTATGAAGGTACGCGCCCTCATCCGGCCACCGCCTCTCGAAATCGCCTGATCGCCTCGATATGTGCCTGGGGGTCCGCCAGGCCTGATTGCATGGTGTTGACGCTGACGTGGGTGGCGCCGAGCTGGCGCCACTGGTCGACCTGACGGCGCCACTCGTCGGGCCCGCTCTGGCGGATCCAGGCGCGTCCCTCGATGCCGAAGGTGGCCGGGCTTCGCCCCGCCCCGACGAGGTGGGCGCGGAGGCGGTCGATCTGATGCTCCCGCGCCGGCTCAGACGATGGCCGTTGCCCGGCGGGCTGGATCGTGCGGCTCGACATCCAGCCGTCGGCAAGGCGGGCGGCGCGCCGCAGCGCCGCCTCCGATTCGCCGCCGATCCACACCGGGATCGGTTGCTGCACCGGCAGCGGGTTGATGCCGGCGTCTGTGATGCGGTGCCAGCGGCCCTGGAATGTCACGGCGTCGTGCGTCCACAAGGCTCGCATCACGCGAATCTGCTCGACCGACCGCGCGCCACGTGTGTGGAAATCCATGCCGAGCGCCTCGTACTCGACGTCGTTCCAGCCCACGCCGATCCCGAGCCGGAGGCGTCCCCCGCTCAGCACATCCACTTCGGCGGCCTGCTTCGCCGCGAGCACCGTTTGCCGTTGCGGCAGGATGATCACGCCCGTCGCCAGCTCGAGCCGCGTTGTGCAGGCCGCGATGTACCCGAGCACCACAAAGGGTTCATGAAAGCAGTGCGCGCTCGTATAGGGGCCGGTCCACGCGGGCCGGCTCGCGATGTTGGCGCCTACGACGTGGTCGTAGATGAGCAGGTGATCGTACCCTAACGATTCCGCCGCCTGCGCGTAGTCGCGGATGACGGCCGGATCGCTGCCGATCTCGATTTGGGGGAACACGACGCCGAGTTTCATGCGTCCGTGTTCGCATCGCACGGGCGTGATTCCCTGCTGCCGTCCCGGCGGGCTCGTCTCGGCGCAGGCGACGCGTGCCCCCGGCCCGAATGACCGGCAAGAGACGGCGCATTCGCCGGACGGGGAGGATGTCGCGCATGCATCGGCTGATCGGCCGGAACGGGCACGGGCGTTGGTGGGGCGTCGCCGTGGTGGTGGCGGCGCTGGCGGCGACGGGAGCCGGCGCGGTCGCGGCGCCGGTGACCGGCGGGACCCTCACCATCGGGCTCACCGCCGATCCGACCATGATGGACCCGCACGCGTCGGCGGCCGCCGCCACGTACCTGGTCGGGAGCTTGAACGTCTTCGAGAGCCTCCTGTACCAGGCCCCGGATGGTACGTTCGCGCCGTGGCTCGCGACGGGCTACCAGATCTCGCCGGACGGCAAGACGTTCACGTTCACGCTGCGGCAGGACGTCCGCTTCACCGACGGCACGCCCCTGAACGCGGACGCGGTGAAGTGGAATCTGGACCGGATCGTCAACCCCAACTTCCGCGCCGGCGGGTCGCTCTCGGCCCTGGTGGGGTACACCGGCGCCACCGCCGTGAACGATCGCACGGTGCAGGTCCACTTCAAGGATCCGTACGCGCCGTTTCTGGCGTACGTTGCCGGCGGCACGCTGGCCATCCTCTCGCCCAAGGCCACCGCGGCGCAGACGCCGCAGGAGACCCAGCGCGCCCCGATCGCGAGCGGCCCGTTTACGGTCTCCGACTATGTGACGAACGATCACCTGGCGCTCCTGCGCAACGCCGCCTACAACCGCCGCGCGCCCGGAAGCGGCCATCAAGGACCGCCCTATCTCGACCGGATCGTCTGGAAGTTCATCCCCGAGGCCGAGACGCGGGCGATCACCTTGTCGTCCGGCGAGACTCAGATGATCTACGTGCTCGGGTACGGCACGGGCGGCGGCCAGATTCTCGCCCAACTCCGGAGAGACCCGCGGCTGGTGGAGGACACGCGCCCGTTCCCGGGGTCCGCGTATCTCTGGCTGGCCAACGTGCGGCTCGCACCGACCGACGATGTCCGCGTGCGCCGCGCCATCATCTACGGGATCAACCGCCGGGCCATCATCAGCGCGGTGTACCGTGGCCTCGGAGCGCCGGCCTGCGGCATGGTCAGTCACGTCCTTCTGGCGGACCCCGAGGCATGCTCGTACTACCCCTATGATCCGCAGCGGGCCCGCCGGCTGCTCGACGAGGCCGGATGGAAGATGGGTCCGAACAACCTGCGGGTCAAGGACGGGCACCCGCTGACCCTCACCTTCAACTCGTTGAACCTCGGCGGCGGCGACTTTCCCGACGTCCAGCCGGTACAGGCGCAGCTCCTGGAACTCGGGATCGACCTCAAGATCAAGAGCCAGGCCTTCGGGCCCTTCGCCGCGGATAACTTCCACTGCGCGGACAATCTCGGAACGATCTTCCTGCGCGCGAACGACGAAGACACGCTCTACGCGCTGTTTGCGACGGCTAACATCGGCACCAACTTCAACTGGTCCTGCTACTCCAATGCCCAGGTGGACCAGCTGCTCGCGGCGGGGCGCAGCACCCTCGATCCCGCCAAGCGGCGGGCGATCTACGTCCAGCTCGACCATCTGCTGCTGGATCAAGCCGTCGCCATGCCGATGATGGACGAGTTGTCGGTCTGGGTCCGCCGGGCCAACGTCTCGGGCGTCCGGTACAACTACTCGACGTATCCGGCGTTCGTTGATGCTTACCTGACGAAGTAGCGCGAGATCGGCGAGCTTCCTCGTATTGGTTGTGAACATTGAATCGCTGCGTTGGCGGCCCGCGGGGCCGTCCCCGCGGGCTACCCGGCCGCCCCGGCGGCCAGCACCGGCGTATTGGCCAGCAACTCCAGCGTGTACGGGTCCCGCGGCCGGTCCAGGACGTCGCCGACCGCCCCCTGCTCGATGATCCGCCCCTGGCGGATGATGACGACGCGATCCGCGATGGTGCGCACCAGGGCGAGATGATGCGTGATGAAGAGCAGCGTGAGCCGCATGTCCCGCCGCAGCCGGCCGAGGAGCTCGAGGATCGACGCCTGGATCGAGACGTCGAGCGACGAGGTGATCTCGTCGCACACGAGGAGACGCGGTTCGGCCGCCAACGCTCTCGCGATCGCGACGCGTTGACGCTCCCCGCCGCTCAACTGGTTCGGGTAGCGCGCCTCGTACCCGGGATCCACGGCGACGCGGGCGAGCAGGTCCCGCACGCGCGCGCGCCGCGGGGCGCCGCCGCAGCCGAACACGTCGAGCGGCAGCGAAATCGACTGTGCCACGGTGCGCCGGGGATTCAATGACGCGGCCGGGCTCTGGAAGACATACTGGATGCTTCGGCGGAGCACCGGCGGGCGGGACCGCGCCGAGAGGTCGACGTCTCGGCCCTCGAAGCGCATCCCGCCGCTGGACAGTCCCGCATGCAGTCCGGCGATGCAGCGGGCGAGCGTCGTCTTGCCGCTCCCCGACTCGCCCACGAGCGCGACGCACTCGCCCTCCTCGATCGCCAGGTCGACGGCGTGGAGGACCGGCCCGCGTCCGTACGAGGCCGAGAGTGACCGGACATCCAGGATGGCGTCCCCCGCGGGCGTTGCCGGCGGGGCGGTCCAAAGCGCCCCGTTCGGGGACAGTGCCGCCCCAGTGGCCTGCACGTACGCCGCCCGGAGGCAGCGGGCCCGGTGATCGGGACCGACCGGCTCCAGGAGGGGCAATGCCGCCGTGCAGGCGGCCTGCGCGAACTCGCAGCGCGGGGCAAACGCGCATGCGTCCCCCCGGTCCCGCGGGCTCAACGGGACGCCTGCGATGCCGGCGAGGCCCCGGCGCTCGCGCACGCTGGGTGTCGCCAGGATCAAGCGCCGCGTGTACGGGTGCGCCGGGCGACCGATCACGCCCCCGGTCGGTGCCTCCTCGACCAGCATGCCCGCGTACATGACCCCCAGCCGGTGCGCGAGTCCGGCGACGACGGCGAGGTCGTGGGTCACGTAGACGGCCGCCGCGTGTTCCGTCGCGATGAGCTCGCGGATCGTATCCAGGACGTGCCCCTGCGTCGTGACGTCGAGACCGGTGGTCGGTTCGTCCAGCACAATCACGCGCGGGCGGCACAGGACCGCCGTCGCGATGGCGACGCGCTGCAGCTGCCCGCCCGACAGCTGATGAGGGTACCGCCGCAGGAACTCCCGCGATGCCGGCAGCCGCACCTTCCCGAGCACGTCCTGGATCCTGGCCTCGAGCCCACGTCCGCCCCCTCCGCGGTCGTGGGCCGACAGCGTCTCGCGGAGCTGCTCACCGATGCGCAGCGCGGGGTTGAGGGATGCCGTGGGGTCTTGCGGCACGTAGGAGATCAGCCGTCCTCGCACGCGCCGGCGGACCGACTCGGGGACACCGATGACCTCGACGCCGTCGACTTCCACGGAGCCGTTGAGCCGCGTGCCCGGGCGGGCGTGGCCCAGCAGGGCCAGCGCCAGGGTCGTCTTGCCCGATCCCGACTCGCCGACGAGACCAAACACCTCGCCCGGACGGAGTGAGAGGTCAAGCGCGTCCACGATCGCGTACGGGCGGGGGCCGTCGGCGACGACGCGGAGCTTGGACGCCCGGAGTGCATCGCGCGTCATGCCTCCACGCTCCGATCGACGCCCGCCACCGCGCGGCCGAGGCCGTCGGTCACGAGATTGCTCCCCACCGTGATGGCCGCGATGGCGAGCACGGGCAGCAGCACGGGCCAGGGAGAGACGTTCAGGCCGGCCTGGTTTTCCTGGATCATGAGGCCCCAGTCGGGGCGCGGCGGCTGTACCCCAAATCCGAGATAGTCGAGGCTCGCGATCAGCCCGATCGAATACGTCAGCCGGAGGCCGAACTCCACGGTCAGTGGCGCCACGACGTTCGGGAGCACCTCGCCGAGCAGGATCCGCGATCGCGGGACGCCGATGGCCTCGGCGTACCGGACGAAGTCGAGGTCGCGGACCTGCAAGGTCGCCGACCGGATGACCCGCGCCGTCTGCGGCATGTACGAGATCCCCACCACGGCCACGATCAACCAGCTCGCGGGGCCGATGATGGTGACGCACATCAGGACGAAGACAATCGAGGGGAACGCGAGCAGAAGGTCCATGACGCGCATGAGCACCTCGTCGACAACCCGTAGCGCATAGCCGGACACGAGGCCGACGAGGGTCCCGCTGGTCACGCCGATCGTGGTCGACAGGAGGGCCAGCAGGAGCACGACACGGCCGCCGTCGAGGAAGCGGCTCAGGACGTCGCGGCCCAGGTAGTCCGTTCCGAGCGGCGCGGCGCGGGACGGTGCGGCAAACGGCATGCCGAGAAACGCGGTCGCGCCGTGCGGCGCGACATACGGGCCGAGCACCGCGGCCGCGACCACCAGGCCGACGATCGCCAGCCCGATCCGGGTCCGCCCGAAGCGCAGCGCCCCGAGCAGCAGGTGCGCCCACCCGCCCGTCTCCCGCGGCGCCGCGTCCTGTCGCGCGCCGGACGGCAGGCCGATGCTCACGCCCGCGACTCCACGGCGGACGCGCGCATGCGCGGCGTGACGAGCATGACCAGGAGGTCCGCGACGAGGTTGACGGCGACGTAGAACGCGGCCAGCATGACCGTCAGCGTCTGGACGAGCGGGATATCGCGCTCGTTGACGGCCTCGACGAGCGCCCGGCCGAGCCCCGGATATCCGAAGACGGTCTCCACGACGACCACGCCGCCGGCGAGAAACAGGAGGTTCAACGCTGTCGCCTGAATCGTCGGCGCGACCGCGTTCAGCAGGGCGTGCCTGAGGACGACGCGCCGTTCCGGCAGCCCCTTGAGGCGTGCCATCAGCACGTAGTCGCTCTGCAAGACCTCGATCATGCTGGCCCGGATCATACGGATCGGGTACGGTGCCACCCCGAAGACCAGGGTGAGGACCGGCAGCACGATCACGGACGGCTGCCGCCAGATCGGCCGCGACGGATCGACGATCGACGCGGGTGGAAGCAGGTGCACCACGGTCGTCGCCAGCAGGTAAATCAGCGCGATGCCGATGACGAACGCCGGGACGGCCGCCAGGGCCAGGGTGAGCACCGAGACGACGTGATCGACGCGGCTCTCCGTCCGTAGGGCGCTCAGGGTGCCGACGGCGAGCGCGAGCGGCGTCGCCACGAGGGTCGTCAACACCGCGAGCACGCTGGTGTTCTCGATGCTCCTCGACACGATCCTGGCGATGGGCTCCTGGGACACCAGCGACGTCCCCCAACGGCCGGTTACCAGGTCGGTCAGCCAGTGCCAGTACTGGAGCGCCGGCGGTTCGTCGAGGTGCATCTGCTCGCGGAGCGCAGCCACCGACTCCGGCGTCGCGTAGCGCCCGAGCAGGAGCTGCGCCGCGTCACCCGGGAGGAGTTGCGTCGCCAGGAACACCAGCACCGACGCCAGCCACAAGATGAAGACGCCGGCGCCGAGTCGGCGCACGATGACGCGCGTCACCCGACGTCCCTCGGGGCCGGCGCAGGGTTACGCGCGACTGTGACCGTGGGGGACTGCGCGGACCTGCGGCACCGGCAGCACGCGCGTGGGTCGCGCGCCGTCCCCCGTCCGGCCCTAGGCGTACGAGACCTCACGATATCGATACTGCCCGAGGCTCCATCCCGTTGCGGCGTCCGGTACGAACCCGGTGAACTTGGCGCTGTACGCGTCGATCGTGTCCCGGAACGCCGGGATGATGTCGCCGCCGCTGTCGTACAGGATTTTTTCGATCGCGCTGAACTTCTCGTTCCGCTTCGCCGGATCGGACTCTTTGAGCGCGTCGCGGTACAGAGCGATCGATGTTGGATCGCTCCAGTGGGTGTCGTTGAAGATCCCGCCCGGGAGATTGCGGAGCGCGAACATGATCCCGAACGGCTTGTCCCCGTAGTAGCTCTGGGTGAACGGCCATTCCTTGAACTTCACGTCGTACTGGGCGGGATCGATGCTCTGCACGGTAATGGTCACGCCCGCGCTCTTCGCGTTCTCGGCCAGCACCTGGGCGCCGGCCACCAGGCCGGAGTTCTCCTCCGCGGTCACGAGCTGCACCGAGAGGTCTGATTGCCCCGCCGCCTTGAGCAACGATTTCGCCTGATCGATATCCTGATGGCGCTGCGGGAGCGCGCGCGGGTACGCCGCGTCGTGCGGGCACGGCATGTCGTTACCGATCGTGGCGTACCCGCTATAGACCTGCTGCACCATCTGGGTCCGGTTGATGATGAACTTCAACGCCTGCCGCACGCGCACGTCGCTGAACGGCGGCGTATCGACGCGCATCACGATGGGTTGAATAAAGCCGGCCTTGGCGACGAGGAGGCGCAGGTTGGACCGGCCGCGGATGACGGGCACTTGCGCCTGCGGCAACGCATCGAGCGCGTCGATCTGGCCGGCGAGCAGCGCGTTGACCTGCGACGTATTGTCCGGGAAGTCGATGATCACGACCTGGTCGAGGCGCGGCTGGCCGGTGATCCAGTAGTGCGGGTTGCGGACGAAAACACTCCGCTGGCCGGGGACAAAGCTCTGGAACATGAACGGACCTGTGCCCACCGGCTTCCGCGGATCGAACCCGACGGGCACGATCGACGACTGCGGGATGTAGAAGCGCTCGGCGAGGATCGCGTCGGGGTAGTTCAACGTCAGGCGAACGGTCCG
>JAJPJL010000105.1 GCA_021324255.1 Bacillota bacterium | reverse complement strand
GGGCTTGCCGGCGCGGAGGGGTGCGAGAGCCTGGTTGAATCGGGCGGTCTCGAAAACCGCTATACCCGCAAGGGTATCGGGAGTTCGAATCTCCCCCCCTCCGCCAGTCGCGCCCCGCGGGTGACGGCCCCACGGGTGTCGATCCGGCTCGCGACGAAGGGCGATGCCCGAGGATTTGTCGAGGCCTGGAACGACAGTTTCCGGGCGGGCCACCTCAAGTACACCGGGACCCAACTGAGAGGCCGGGAGCACGTCCACCGATTCGAAGCGCTCTGCGCCAAAGCCGCGCGGCACTGGTTCATGGTCGTCGCGGTGACCGGCGACGGCGAGATCGCCGGCAGCTGCACGTTCGTCGCGCCCGAGCGCGGGCGGACCAGGCACCGGGGCGAGCTCGGGTGGATGGTCCGTCACGACTTCGCCGGCCGCGGCATCGCGACCAACTTGCTGCGCGTGGCGCTCGCGGAAGCGAGACGCCGGGGGTTCAAACGCGTCGAGGCCGAGGTTGCGGCTGACAACGTCGCCAGCGTCCGGCTGGCGAAACGATTCGGCTTTCGCGTGGAAGGGACGAGGCGCGCCGGCATTGTCCTCGACAGCGGAAGATATCTCGACACGTACCTCTTCGGAAAAGTGCTGCGGTAAGCGGGTGCGACGAGCGGCGCCCCCTGAGTGCCACACCGCCGTAGAGCATCGCGCCCTGCCGGGGCTGCCGCCGCCTGCCGCGCCTGCCGCCAGGCAACTTGACGAGCGCACGTCTTCGTCCCTATACTGCACTCACAACTTCATACCGTACTGGATGGGTGCTCCCGCTTGCCGGGAGCTCGAGGGAAGTCCGGTGCGCGACCTGCGGCGCGCTCGATGCGCGGCCGCTGCTCGCAACGCCGGCGCGGTCCCGCCACTGTAACGGGGAGCCGCTTCGCGACTGCCACTGGCTAGGCTGGGAAGGTGCGAAGCGGCGAGGATCCGGAGCCAGGAGACCTGCCTATCCGGCGCGTACGGCGACCTTCGGCCGAAAGGTAAGTACGCTCGCGGTTCCCCTGCCGTTGAGGTCCCCGTGTCCGTGCGGGGATTTTTTGCTGGGAGGGAGTGCCGCGCACGGGGGGATCTGGGATGCTGGCCCGCCACGCTCGCGTGCTCGCGTGCTCGCTCGTCCTCGGCTGCACCGTCCCGATGCTCGTCGCCCTGCGCGGTCCCGCGCAGGAGGCGCCGCCGACGTTTCAGCTCCCCGAGGTTGACGTGGCGGGGAAGCGCCCGCAGCTTCTCTCGACGACGCCCGCCTCGGTGAGCGTCATCACCTCGGATGAGATCGCCGCGATGGGCGCGCTCACGGTGGCCGATGTGCTGCGGGTGCTGCCCGAGGTGCTCGTCAAAGGTACCGGGAACGCCGGCGCGCTCACGACCGTCAGCGTACGCGGCGAGGCGTCGACCCGCGTGCTCGTTCTCCTCGACGGGGTCCCCCTCAACCGGCCGGACCAGCAGTCGGTCGATCTCAGCACGTTCCCGATCCAGAACGTGGAGCGCATCGAGGTGCTGCGGGGTCCATTCTCCGCGATCTACGGCAGCTCGGCCCTCGGCGGGGTCATCAACATCGTGACCAAGACCGCGCCCCAGACGACGCTGTCCGCGCGTGTCGGTTCCTACGGCGAGACCGCCAACGTGCTGTCGGTGGGCGGTACGATCGCCAACATGACGTACCTCCTTCAGGGCATCCTGGCCGGCGACACCGGCTTCGCGCCCGACACCGACTACAGCAACTCCACGATCCTGGCAAAGCTTCACTGGACCATGGCGCCGGATGCCGGCTTGACGTTGACCGTGAACCGCTTCTGGCACGCGGTCGGGACGCCGGGTCCGCTTCCCGTGGAGACGCAGGACCTGACCGCGCGCACGTTCGAGGGCCGCACGCTCGTGGACCTGACCTGGCGGAGAGGCCAGGTCGACGGGCCGGGCACGCTCGTGAGGCTCTACGCTCTCGATGACGACGTGTCATTCCTGTCGCCGCACGGGGGAGGGACGACCAGCCCGTTCGCGTTCCCGTTCTCGTCCGAGGACGTCGCGCACCTGTGGGGCGGGCAGGCGCAGGTCGTGCTCGCGCCGCTCCCGGGGCATCTTCTGACGCTCGGCGCAGACTACCAGAGCCAGGCCACCGCCCACACGGACAACCTGCCGACCCTGTTTGGAAGCACCGACACCGACTTCGGACTGTACCTGGAGGACGACTGGCAGCTCGGCCCTCGCGTCCTGCTCTCGGCCGGCGTGCGGCAGGACACGTTTCAGCTCTACGGCACCCAGGTCGATCCCCGCGCCGGGCTGGTGGTGTTGCTGAGCGACCGGCTGGCGTTGCGCCTCGCGGCGGGCAGAACGTTCCGCGCGCCGAGCTTCGATGAACTCGCGCCATCGCTCGGCGGCAATCCCGCCCTGCAACCCGAGACGGCCTGGTCGTACGATGCCAGCCTGGAGTACGCGCTGGGGCCCGCCGTTACTCTGACCCTGACCGGCTACCACACGGACGCCACGAACCTGATCACGTCCTCGCCGCCGAACTTCCTTCCGATGAACGTCGGGCATGCGCTTGTATCCGGCGGGTCCATCGAGATCGCCGGCCGGCTCAACAATCAGTGGTTCATCCGCGCGAACTACACCAACCAATACGCCCGCGACGCCAACACCGGTCTGGACGTCGTGTATGCGCCGCGGCACCTCGCAAACCTCGAGATCACGTACTCTGCGACGCCGGTCACACACATCAACGTCATCGTGAGCTACGTGGGCGACCGGTTCAACGATCCCGCGAACACGCAGCCGGTGCCCGGATACTGGTTGACGTCGCTGGCGATCACGCAGGCGCTCGGCGGCGGCTTGTCCGTGCAGGCGGGCGTGGCGAACCTGTTCGACGTGCAATACCAGGAGACGCTCGGATTCCCGGAGCCGGGCAGGACTTACTTCATCAGCGCCACAAAGAGCTTTTGACGGCGCAGCGCGGTCCATACGGCGGCGCCCGGAGAATGGGGGGTGAGCGTCTGGTCCCGGGCCGGCGGCTGACGGCGCTCCTTCTGGCCGGCGCTCTCAGCGCGCTCGTCGCCGCGATCGTCCATTGGCGGGGAGCGGCGCCCGGTTCGGGCGATTCCGCGGCTGTACGCGGCGCCGTCCCGGCCCGGGTGCACGGATCGGGTCCCACTGCTGAGCAAGAAGCAGGGGGTCTCGGCCTCGTGCCGCCCTCGATCGTTACGCCTCCGCCCTCTGCTGCGCATACCGCGCGCCGCCTGGCTACCGCCTCACGGCCCCGATCGCCGGCGCGCCCGCCCGTGCCGCGCGGTGCCGCGGCGCCGCATCGCCCGGAGACGCCGCCGACATCGTTCCCGCGCGTCGCCGGGCCCCACGCGACCTCGCGCGCGGTGCGTGGCTCCGGTGTCGCGTCATCCGTTGCCGCGCCTCTACCCGCGCCGCCATCGGGCCGCGAGGCGGCGGCGGCAAATGCGGCCGGCGATGTGCCGGGTGCCGCGCACCCTGTTTCGCAGACCGAAGCGGCTGCGGGACAGGGCCTTCGGGCAAACGACAATGCTGCCGGGGCGGCAAGCACCGCCGGCGCTTCCCGTGCTCCAGGTGATGGCGAAGGTACCGGAGCGAGTTCCGGTGCGGGGTCCAGCGCGGCGCGTGCGGTGCCGGCCGCTCCCGTTTGGACCGCCCCGCACGTGGTCTCGACCGGGACGATGGCGTATCCGGGGGCGGCGTTCCACTTGAGCGTACGCCGCCAGGATCTCGGCGCGTCGGTCGCCGTGGCGGGAAGCGAAGGGGCCGTGACCGTGCGCGCGTTCGTGCTCGCCGACGGGGCCGTACGGACCGTCGAGGTCGCAAGGTCGTCCGGATCCGATATTCTGGATCGGGCGGCCGTTGAGGCGGTGCGCGGCTGGCAGTTTGCCCCTGCGACCCGCGACGGCGTGCCGCAGGACGCCTACGTGACGTTCGACGTCCGCTACGTCGTGCGCTGAGCGGCGGGCCGCAGCGCGTCGCGGCGGCGCTCCACGAGCCGCGCCGCGTGGCCGTAGATCCCGAAGAGCGCGAGCGAATAGGCGAGATCGCTGACCACGGTGTTGCGGAAGAACGGGATCGCCGCGACGTAGGATGTCCAGAGCCCGCCCGGCGTGTGCGGATACAGCGGGCCGAGCCACTCGCCGAAGTTCGTGACCAGGTAAAAGACGAGGGAGGCGACGAGCGAGTAGGCGACCACCCGAGGCGTGGTGCGGCGCGCCGTGAGCCGGCGTCCCAGGAACGCGATCAGCACGTAGCTGCCGTAGACCCACACGGCGCCGGGATAAAATCCCAGCGCCGCGTCCGATAGGGCCAGCGCGGCGAGCGGGATCGCCGGGCCGAGGACGCCCGGCAGCAGCGCACCGCCGAACAATGCGATCGCACCGATCGGCGCAAAGTTCCACGGATGCGGAACGATCCGGAGCAGGGCGCCGGCGGCGATCAACGCGTACGGCAGCGCACCGAGCCATATGGTCTCGTAGGACGCCGGGCCCGCGCGCTTCATGCGCAGGGCTTCTCCGATGCGGGAGGCGAATCCTCCGGCGGTCCGGGCGCGCAGGGAGGGACCGTCCCCTCGACAAATTCGTACCGCGTATGGCGTTTGTCTGCGTGATTACCGACCACAACTATGCATCGTTGGACCCCGAAGAACGTGTGCTGCGGCCGCTCGGCATCAGGATCGTGGTGGCGGATTCCAAGGATCCCGAGCGCCGGCGCGCCGCGCTCGCGCAGGCCGATGCGGTCCTCAGCCAGCTCGTCCCGATCGATGCCGGCGTCATCCGCGAGATGCCGCGCTGCCTTGCCATCGTTCGGTACGGCGTTGGGTTCGACTCGGTGGACGTCGCGGCGGCGACGGACGCCGGGATCTGTGTGGCCAACGTTCCCGACTACGGGACGCAGGAGGTGGCGCTGCACGCGCTGACCCTGCTCCTGGTGGTGCATCGCCGGATCGCGCACTACGATGTTGAAGTCCGGCGCGGCGGTTGGCCCCGCGGGCCGGAGGTCCGGCCGCCGATCCACCGCTTGTCCGGGCGGACGCTCGGCATCATCGGCCTGGGACGCATCGGCAAGGCGCTTGCCGGTTACGCCGCGCCCCTCGGCCTGCACGTCCTCGCGTACGATCCGTATGTCACCCGCGGCGCCGCGATGAACGCCGGCGCCGTCCTCGTCGACTACCAAACCTTGCTACGGCAATCGGATTTTGTGTCGTGCCACACGCCCCTCAACGAGGCGACACGGCACCTGCTGGGCGAACCCGAGCTGCGCCTGATGAAGCGCGACGCGATCGTGGTCAATACGTCGCGGGGACCCGTCGTCGACACCATCGCGCTCGCCGCGGCGCTGCGCGACGGCCGTCTTGGCGGGGCGGGGCTGGACGTGTTCGAAGACGAGCCGCTCCCTGCCGATCATCCGCTGCGGAGCACGGCCAATACGATCCTGACGCCGCACGTCGCATGGTACAGCGAAGAGGCGCAGGAGACCCTCAAGCGGAGCGCGGCCGAGGAAGTCGCGCGGGTGGCCCGCGGCGAGTGGCCCCGGTCCGTCGTCAACCCCGAGGTACGGTCCAAGGCTCGGCTGCGCGCAAGGGCCTAAGCACGCGCGGTGTCTATCGGGAACCCGCCCCTATCCTCGCGGCGTTACAATATACATGGAAGAGGATATATCGCTATTGAGGTGAGCAAGCATGGTTAAAACTATCGCCGTCGCGCTCGGCGCCATCACGGCGCTAGGGGTCGGGGCGGCCAGCATACCTTCGGGCCAGGCCATGCTCGGCGTGCGCCCGCAACCGAGCGCGGCGGCCGTCACGGTCATTCGTGATACGCCGCCGCCGGCGGCGCCCCGGCCGGCGCCGGCAAGGGTCCAGGTGGCGCCGGCAAGGGCCCAGGCGGTTCCGGCGTCCGCGCACCCCGCGGCAGCCGCGCCTGCTGTCGCTCCGCGGGCCGCGCGTGTCGCGCCGCGACCCGCCGTCGCCTCGGCGGATCCGGCCCCGGTCGCGCGGCCGGGGATCTCGCCGGGCTTCGCGTCGGTCGCCAGCATTGCGACCCTGCTGATGGGACTGCCGCAGGTGATATCCCAAGGACCAGACCGTCCGGCGTATTCGGGACCGCCCGCGTACTCCGGCGGTCCGGCCTACTCGGGTCCGCGGCCAGGGAACGATCATCCGAGGTGGGTTCCGCGATCGGGCGGTGGGCATCACGACGATCCCGATCATGCGCCGGGCGACAACAACAGAAACTGACGCGCGGCGCGCCGTTCGATGCCACGGAGAGGACCGGGTCGCCAGACCCGGTCCTCTTCGCGAGCGCGGGGTCGCGCGCTCATGGTCAGGGCGTCGCAACGGTGCCGCACGGCGCGTGCTACAATACCGGATGAGGTGATCGGGCGTGGCCCTCGTATTTACGTTTCCGTGCGGGCGGTGCGGACAGAAGTACAGTATCTATTACCCGAAGGCCTTTATCTACACCGTCTATGGGACCGGCACGCGCGCTCAGGGCGAGCGTGAGGACGCAGAAGAAGTGGCTGCGGGGGCGGTGGAAGCCGCGAAGAGGAACGCCGAGGCTTCGGGCAACGTTTGGGTGGACGTGAGCCGGCAGCCGAAGATCACGTGCACCTGCGGAAAAAACCTCGACTTGAACCTCGCAAATCACCCCCGCGTCCCCGAGCGGAAGCGTGCCGCCTCGGTGCGACAGGCCGGCGTCATCGCGTTCCCCACCGCGCAGAAGCGGCCTCCCGCATCGTCCGGCTGAGCACGCTACTCGGCTTTCGGAAGGCCGAGCACGACCAAGCGAGTGATCTTTACGCCGCGCGGCGTGTGTTCGGCGTCGTAATCGACGATCTCCCCGGGCTCGAGGCGGCGCCGGCCGGCCTGCCGTACCACGCGCCGGTGCACGAACATGTCGCGTCCCTGCGCGTCGATGACGAAGCCGTACCCCATCCGGCTGTCGAACCACTTCACCGTGCCGCGGTTCACATGCGGCTCTATTGGACGGCGTGCCGGTTTTCCCTGGAAGTGCCGTCCCGCGCCCGGACGCGCCGCACATCCACCTTTGGGGCCAGCCCCGCCAGGATGAGATCGACCGACGCCGCAACATCCGGATGAATGACCAACAGGTCCCGCTGCGACAGCTCGACGGCGCACTCGAACGCCGGCGGCTCGGTGCGCTCCAGGACCGTGTGACGCGTGGTTCCGCGCGCCGCGGCCTCCTCCGGCGACAACACGATCGGACGCGGGTTGCCGACGAGCCCGGCGAGGTCCGGATTCAACACGACGTCGCGTAACTGCCGCCCGTGCGCCGTGGCCACGAGCTGGACACCCCGCCGCGCCACGGTCCGGACGGTCCGCGCCTCCGCCTCGAATCCAATCTCGTCCACGACGATGGCTTCGGCGCCGTGATTGATGACGGCTTCCAATAACACTGCCGCCTGCGCGGTTTCCGCCGCGCCGGAGCGCGGCGCATCCGGCAGCGGGATCTGTAGACGCCGGGCGGCGCCGATCGCCGGATGCGCGATCTGGCCGTCGCCGCCGATCTCGTTGCTCGTGTCGGCGATCACCGTCCGGCGTCCCAGCTGGTTTGCGAGGATCTCGGCCGCACTTCGAAGGATCGTGGTCTTGCCCGAGCCCGGCGGTCCGACCACGAGCACGCTTCGTCCCGCCGTGAGCAGGTCGGCGATCGGACGCGCGGCGCCCGGAACGGTACGCCCCGCACGAAACGTGAACCCGACAATCTCACGATAGCGATCGCGAATGCACGCGATGCGGTGCAGGGTCCGCTCGATGCCGGTCCGGTTGTCCTCGCGAAAGCGTGTCACGCGCCCGAGCACAAATTGCAGGTCGGCGTACGTGACCTCGCCGCCCAGGGTCAGCTCGCCGCGGTCCCGCAGCCGGACCCTCGGAGGGCGACCGAGATCCACGACGATTTCCTCGATGGCGTCCGTCCGGTCCGGATCGATTTGTGCGACGATCCAGCGGGGCACGAGCACGAGCAATGACTCGATCTCGCGGTCTGAGCCCGGCGCGTCGCTCACGGGGCCGCGGCGACCGGCAGCCGGTCCACCTCGACAAATGACGGCTGGAACGTTACCGGGAGGATTGCGGTCGGCGGCTGATCGCCTGCGGAGACAGGGAACAGCGACAAGATCAGCTGAACCGTCCGGATCGCTCGACCCGGAATCTCCAGCATGCCGGTTTCCGTGGCGCCCCGCGGCAGCAGGCCCGGGTGAGCCGGATCCGCATCGTTACGCGCAAGAGCGTAGGGAACGACTCTCCCGTTCGCCCGAACGAGCACGCCGGTAGGGCGAAGCGCGAGATCCCCGTCTCCATTGTTCGTGAGCCGATACCGGACCCAGATACCGTCGGATTCTCGCGTCACCTGGAATCGGCCTTCGACGTCGCGAATGACCTGCCGTGCGAGGAGCGCCCCCGAGTTTGCCGGATGGTCCGCTGCAGAGACCAGCACACCCGAGCGTGGCGCCTCATCCGTGTCCTGAGGGTGCGCGGCACTCGTTGGCGCGGCTCCGGCGCCGGGCCCCGCGGGTCCTGGTGGCTTGGACCGCGCCGCGGTCTCCGGTCCGGCCGCCCCGGCCGGCGCAGGAATCGTGCGAGATGCCGGCGTCACGGAGTCGACGGCGGGCGGCGCGCCCTCGGGCGGCTGCGAAGGTGCGGTGGCCGCGGGCGGTGGGGCTTCATGTGCGTCGCGCGCCGCTGCGGCCGGTGCGCCCGCGGAGGTGCCCGTGCCCTGGGCATCGCGCGGCGCGGCCGCCGTCTGTGAAGGCACGCTTGTGCGAGCCTGGCGCTCGGCGGCGGCGCCCGTGCCGGTGGCGACGGCCGCCGGGGTCGCCCCGGTGACCACGTAGACGACGTCGGCCGTGCGAAGCCCCGCGCCGATCTTGAGGTCCCATATCGTCGCCAGGGTGCCGAGCCACATGACCATGTTTGTGGCTCCCGTGGCGACCTGCGGTTGAAGGATCACGTCGTACACATCGCGCCCGCGTTTCACCGGCGTGGCGGTCACAATGCGCGGGTCCCCGATCGCCACCGTATCGATCTGACGGTCGGCGCGGATCACCGTGGCGTATCCCGCCTGCAGATGAAGCGACGTCCTCGTCGCGGTCCCGGAGGCGTGGACCGTCAACGATGCCGGCTGTGGCGCCGCGGCCGTTGCCAGCGTGAGAGCCAGCACGACCGCGACAGCGCCGGCCACGCCGCCTTGGAGCATCAGCTTCGATCCCTGAGGAACTGCTCCATGCGCTCCGTCCCCCACTGTGAGATGTTGCGGCCCTCCATGAGCAACTTGCTCTTTAGCCGCCGGATCTTGTCGACTTCGAGCGGCACCGCGATCGCCGCGAGCAGACTGCGATCTACCCCCTTGAAGAACCTCAGCCCCCCGGTCGCCGGCGGCCGCAGCCGGTGCGACGCGACTTCCTCGTCGACCCAACTGCGAATGACGTCCTGCATTTGCTGTCCCTCGATGATGAGGCGCGCGCGAAAACGGCGGTGCAGTTCCTTCGGCACGTGAATGCCCATCTTCGCTTCGCCGCGAGCGCCGGCGGCCGCGCCGGCGCTCGCGTCCCGCGTCCTTCCCCGCATGGCCCTGCTCCTTTGAGTTAGGCGTATGCATATCATAACATTTAGTGGTTGGAATGTCTCCACATCAGGATGCGGCCATGGCTTCCAGAACGGCGGCGCCGCGCCGCCAGCGGTCAATGGAATCCGAGTGGCGGCCGACCCCGCAATTTGGATGCGACTTCGCGGAGCCGCCTGAGCATGTGATCATGCAACCGTGCGACCTGGGCGACGATCACCTGCGGATCCTCGCCGTTCTCGGCGAGGCACTCCATCATCGAGCAGAAGAGCGCCTGTGGCAGCCGCGTCGCGCAGTCCAGCGCCTCCTCGACGGTCAGCTTGCCCGAGCGCTCCACGCCTTTGACCTGGTCCCATAGCTTCTCAAACAGCATGTCTCACCATCCGGTGAAATGTGACTTCTGCCGAGGAGCTTAGCCAGTATGTGGCTGCCTTGTCGTATCATCGACATCCTAATGATGGAAGACTGTCGAAACAAGCCACAGGGCCAACTCGCGAGATTCACTGTGGCCGCGACTGTGGCGCGAGGCATCCTGCGCCGGCGACCAAGTAGTGCGTGCCCGGGCAATTCACGGGTGCGCTAGCCTGCAGGTGGGTAGCTTTCCAGGCGCGACATGCGGTGCAGGCGACACGGCGCGAGCGTAGGTCAACGCGGTGAACGGAGTATCCACAGGCCGGCGTGCTCCCTCAGATCCCTCAGTGCGGAGCCGCTTCTCCGGGAGCGTGTGTAGTTTAGTTGCCGTCTAACTATGATCGAAATGTTTAGCGCGATTCGAAGGAGCCCGCCGCAGGTATGAGGTAAATTCACGCGGCGGATATCTCGTATCGCTGCCCGTCGCGCTGTTGCCATGTTATCAACGACCCCGGGGGCTATCGACTTGACACTTGGCGAGAAGATTCGCGAGGCTCGACTTGCGCGCCGGCTCACGCAGGAGCAACTTGCGGGACATGAGTTTACGAAATCCTACATTTCAGAGCTGGAGCGCGGCACGCGTACACCGCGCGTCACGACGTTAAAGGTGCTCGCCCGGCGCCTCAATCGTCCGCTCTCCTACTTTCTCGACGGGATCCCCGAAGACCGTGAAGCCGAGGCGTTTCTTGCCATCGGGATGGCTCAGATGCACGCTGGAGATGCGACCGCGGCGCAGTCCGCTCTGGCGCGGGCCCTCGACCTCGCGACGCAGCAGGACGACGAGCCCGCGGAGGCCCGCGTCGAACTTGCGCTCGCCGCGCTCGACCGCGATCTCGGGCGGATCTCGCAGGCGTTTCGGCGCGTCAATCGGGCCATTCACGTGCTCAGTCGCGCGGAAGACCGCCTGCTCCTGGCTCGCGCGCAGATGACGCTCGGCTCCCTACGCCTCGATAGCCGCGATCCGTCGTCGGCCCTGTGGGCGCTCGAGGCCGCGCTGCGGTTGGCGGCGGCGCCGCCGCATGACCCGGGCTTGCTCGCCGATATCCACGTCGGGATCGCCGAAGCACATCTCCAAATGGGACGGTCCGATGAAGCGGAGCGCGCGCTTGAAGCCGCGCTTGGGGTCGTCGAGCCCTTTCGGGACCCGTCTCGCGTCGCGGCACGCCATCTCGAGCAGGCGATGTCCGGCGTCGGGAGCGGGCGGTTTGAGGAGGCAGTGCATGAGGCGGTGCAAGCCCTTGCGGTGCACCGTCTCATCGGCTACAAACGGCGGCTCGCGGAGATCCATCAAGCGCTTGGGGAGGCCGACGTGCTCGACCAGCGGTGGGAGAGTGCGGAGCAGCACTATCGATGGAGCCTGGCGCTGAGCACGGCGGCCGCCGACTGGCCCGGCGCCGCTCAGGTACTCGGCGAAATGGCAGAGTCGATGCTCGCCCGATCACTCCCGGAGGCGGCACGCACGGTCGGGGAAACGGCACTGGCGCTGCTGTGTCTCGACGTTCCCCAACAGGATCAGGCTCGCGGCCTCCGGGTCCGAGGCATGATCTGCCGGCTCCTCGGCCGGACCGGCGAAGCGCGCGCCGCGCTCGAGGAGAGCCTGGCGCTGTTCGAAGCGGGCGCCCGGCAGCGCGACGCGGCGCTTGTCCGGCAAGAGCTCGTGCTGCTCGCGATCGAGGCGCGGGATCTCGAAGATGCGAAGCGCCACCTCCGGGCCCTGCGCGACCCCCGGCGCCGCACCTCCGGCGAGCTCTAGCGAGCGACCGCGCAGGGTATTCATGCGCGTAGGAGACGTGGAGATCCTGGCGGGCGGTGTCCTGCATACCGTACCTTTCTGCACGCTCCCGTCCGGTAGGAAGAGCGCCCGGTTGGTGGTGGCTGACACGGCCGTGCCTCCCAGAGTGTCCTAACTGGTGAGGCGCACTTCGGCCGATGCGACGCCAAAGGCGCCGGCACCGCGTGGATTGCCGCTACAGCCTTGGGTCGAGCACGTCGCGAAGCCAATCTCCGAGGAGGTTCATTCCCAGGACCGTGACCATGATGGCCAGCCCGGGGAACGTGGCGATCCACCACGCCGTCGCGAGGTAGTCCCGGCCTTCCGCGGCCATGCCGCCCCAGCTCGGCACATTGAGCGGCACGCCCAGTCCCACGAACGACAGCGACGCTTCGGTGACGATCATGCTGCCAACCTGGAGGGTGCCGACCACCACGATCGCCGCGGCAATGTTCGGCAAAATGTGCCGGCCGATGATTCGTGCCGCATTGGCACCGATCGCGCGTGCGGCCTCGACATACTCCCGGTTTCGGATCGAGAGGATCTCACCCCGTACGATGCGCCCGTACTGGACCCATCCTGTGATCCCGAGGACCGCGATGACGTTCACCAGCCCGGAACCCAGGACCGCGATGACGGCAATCGCGAGGACGAGCGACGGTATCGCCAGTTGCAGATCGGCGACCCGCATGATCATGGTCTCGGCCCAGCCGCCATAGTACCCGGCCAACAGGCCCAGGAGCGTGCCGAGCGTGCCCGCGACGCCCACGGCGAGTACACCCACGGTGAGGGAGACACGGCTGCCGAAGATCACCCGGCTGAGGATGTCCCGGCCGACGGCGTCCGTGCCCAGCGCGTGATGAGCGGTGTTAGGTGGAGCGAGACGGTGCGCGATGTCTTGGGCCGACGGATCCGCGGGGGAGATCGTCGGGGCCAGCGCCGCGGAGAGCACCGCGACCGCGATCAGTACCGTGCCGACAACGAAGTAGCTATGCCTGATGAGGGCAAACCTCTTGCGACGGCGGCCGATTGCAGGACGCGGGAGGCTGATGGTGGCGTCAAGCGGCACGTTCGCTCCCGGGGCGTCCATCAACGACCTACGTGTATCGAATCCGCGGATCCAACAGCGTGTAGCACACGTCGACGGCGAGGTTCGTCGCGGCGATGATCGCCGCCGTCACGACGACAAAGGCTTGCACGACCGGCATGTCTCGGTTCCCGATCGCCTGCAGCGCGAGACGGCCCATGCCAGGGTACGCAAACACCTGCTCGGTGATGATGGCGCCGCCCAGCAAGGTGCCCACCTGCAATCCCAGCACGGTGATCACCGGGATGCTCGCGTTCGGCAGTGTGTGTTTGCAGAGGACCACAGCCTGGCTCAGTCCTTTCGCCCGCGCCGTCCGCACAAAGTCTTGCGGCAGCACCTCCAGGACGCCCGAACGCACCAAGCGGGTCGCGATCGCCGCGGAATACATGCCGAGGGTGATGCCGGGCAGGATGAGCGCCGCCACACCCTCGGAACCGAAGGCCGGGAACCATCGGAGCTTTACGGCAAAGAACAGGATGAGCACGATCCCGAGCCAGAACGTCGGTATCGATTGCCCGACCAACGCGAAGAGCATGCCGCACAGATCATAGAACGAGTTGCGACGCACGGCGGCGAGCACGCCGATCGGGAGCGCAATGAGGAGCATGATCGCGAAGGCCAGCGCGGTCAACCGCAGCGTGGCCGGAATTCGTTCGAGGACCAATCCCATCGCCGGCTCGCCCTGGCGCAACGATACGCCGAAGTCACCCCGAACCGCCCGCCCAAGGTAGTCGACGAATTGCGCGTAGAGGGGCCGGTCAAAGCCTAACGCGTGGCGTGTCGCGGCGATCTCCCGCGCATCCGCGGTCGGCGGCAGAAACAGCGGCGTGGGATCTCCACCCAGGCGGATGAGCACAAAAACAACGGCCAGCACGGCGAGCACGACCAGCGCGGCGTGCACGAGCCGCCGGGTGAGGTACCGCGTCACGCCGAGTGTCTGCGGCGCCCGCGCCCGCCTAGCTTCCGGACGTCGATACTCCCCACAGGTCGATCATTTCATCCGGGCGGGGGTGCCAGTTCTTGACCCGGCCCGTGAGCCCGTACAGGTCGACTTGCTGCCACAGGTAGATGACCGGCGGATCATCGTGCTCGAGCGCCGTCGCCTGCCAATACAGCTGTTTGCGTTTCTCCGGGTTGATCTCGTGGCGCGCGCCCAGGACCAGCGCGTCGAACTGCTTGTTGCAGTAGTAGGAGTAGGTTTCGCCGCACAGATGCTCCGCGAGCATGAGGTCGGCGTCCGGCAGCAGCGCAAGCCCCAGGAACGCCATCGGAGTGAGCTGTTTTGCCTGAAGCTTCTGAATGTACGTTCCCCACTCCAGCGTCTGCTCGTTCGCCGTGATCCCTACGTTCTTGAGCTGCCCGGCGATCGCGTCGGCAATCTGCTGGTCCGCCATGTACCGGCCGTGCGGCGTGTAGAATGTGAGCGTCAGGCCATTTGGATAGCCCGCCTCGGCGAGCAGCTTCTTGGCCTGGGCGGGATCGTACGGGAACGCCCGAAGGCTCGGGTTGAAGCCGAAGTAATCCTTGCTGAGCATCTGTCCCTGAACTTTGGCGCCGTATCCCTTCACCACGTACTTGATGAGCGCGTCCTTGTCGACCGCGTAGTTGAGCGCTTGCCGAACACGCCTGTCGGCCGTGGGGCCGCCGTGCAGCGTGTCGAGAATCACGTGCATGACGCGGAGGCTCGGCTCTGAGACCACATGCAGCCCGGCCTGTGTCAGCCGTGGCACGTCGTCGATGTTGACCAACGTGACGAGATCGGCTGCGCCCGTTTGCAACGCGGCCATGCGGGACGAGGCCTCGGGGATGCTCAGGAAGGTGACCTTGTCGAGCGAAGGTTTCCCGCGCCAGTACCCGGGATTGGCCTCCAGCACGACGCGCTCGTCGGTCACCTTCTCCACGAACTTGTACGGACCCGTGCCCACCGGGTGCTCGGCGAAATACTGGTTCCCGTGCTGTTGCACGTACGTCATGGGCACCAGCGGTAACTCGCTGAGACTGCGGAGTGGAAAGACGGGATCCGGCTCCTGCGTCGTAAAGCGAACCGTGTACTTGTCGACGACGCTGATGTCGGTAATGCCGCGCGCCAGCGGCCAGTTCGGCGGCTTGAAATTCGGGTCCTGGAGCCGCTGCCAGTTGAACTTGACGACGTCGGCGGTCAATTCCTCGCCGTCCGTAAATTTGACGCCGTGACGGAGCTGCACCTCCCAGACCGTCGGGCTCACGGCCTTCCAACTGGTCGCGAGGTAGGGGCGCAGCCCGGTCCTCGGGGTCCACAGCAGCAGCGGTTCGTTGATCTGCTCCACGGCGTTGAGCGTCGCTTGGTCCGTCGCGACCGCCGGATCGAGCGACACGGGGAACAGCCCTTGGGCGATCACGATCTCACGGGGCGCCGCCGCTCCGTTGCCGGGCGGCGAGGGTGTGCCTACTACCATCAGCGATGCCACCACCAATGCGATGAGCACGGCGTACCATGTTCTCATAGGCGGGCCCTCCCCCGACCACCAGCCAGCGCGGTGATCATTGATGCTCAGGCGTACCCCAACAACCCGGACAGCGTGTTCGCCGCATCGAGCAGCGATCGGATATGGACGTGATCGGTAAGCTCCTCCGCGCCTGTGCTGGACAGGCCCATGGTAGCCACGACAGCACCGCTGCCGTCGCGCACCGGCGCGGCGACGCATCGAACGCCGACGCGTAGCTCCCCCTCGTCCAGAGCCCATCCACGCTGCCGGGCTTCGCCCAAGGCCGCCCGAAGTTTCTGCGCCTCCGTGATGGTGCGCTCTGTCAACGCCACGCGCGGTCGGTTCATCAGATCGTCGATGATGTGGGGCGGTTGGAACGCCGCCAGGGCTTTCCCCGTGGCGGTCGCGTAGAACGGCGCAAGCCGGCCCGGGGGACTAAACGTGGCATGGAGGCGGGGAGGAATCACACGTTCCAGGAGCAGGACATGGGGCCACCGGGGAATGACGAGATTGGCCGCCGTATCGAATCCCTCGCTGAGCCGCATCAATAGCGGCATGGCAAGCGCGCGTAACCGGGATCCTGCCAGCACTTGATAGCCCAGCATTAGCAGCGGCAGGCCGACCGTGTATTTATCCCCGTCCATTACGTGGACGTATTGCCTGCGCTCCGCCACCCGCAGCACGCGAGACAGGCTTGCCTTTGATAAGCCGGTCAATCTCGCAAGTTCGGATAGCGCAAGGTGCGGGCCGTGCGCCCCGAGCGCGTTGAGAATGTCGAGCAACTTGTCGTTAGCCGTCGAAAGACCGCCGTCGACACGAGCCCGTGCTCGAGCGCGAAGACTCGAGGCACGGCGTTCCATATCTATGGTGCCCGCGAAACAAATTTGATGGCCATGCCATTTTTTGATTTTGGCTAGTCGTGTTTCGATTCCTGCTCCTAGATCTCAATTCAGGCGTACAGTTTCGAGTGCTCAATTAGCTATTTGGGCAAGTTTTGTTCGCTGCAGTAACATGGCTGCTATAGTCTGGCGACAATCCGGGTTTTGTGCTATTTTACAGACCACTTCAACGGCAGTCTGCAGAGGATCGCCCTGCCTGTGGGCGTTGAAAAGGTCTCGCGGCGCTAAGCGCCCGCCGCGCTTAGCGAGGGCGTCGCGCTACTCGAAGCCAAGGCGTGATCGCACGGCGCCTGCGGACTAGTCGAGGTCGACGTCGAGCGGCAACAGGAGCGCGGCGCAGAGATGATACCATCCCACAGTCAACGCCAGGTCCACAATCTGTCCTCGAGATAGGTGCGCCTCGAGCGCGCGAAACGTATCGTCACCCACACGTCCGTTCGTCGCCACCTCGTGGGCGTACGTCAATGCCGCCCGCTCCACGGCGTCGAATGCGGAGCTGCCCTGCCAGGCTGGAAACGCGGCGAGCTTCGCCTCCGGTACACCCGCACGGCGGGCCGCGGCCAAATGGTGCACCTGTTCATACTGGACGCCCAGAGCGTACGCCGTCGCTAGGATCGTCAATTCCCGCAGGGCGGCCGGCAGGGCGCTGTCATCGCGAACGTACCGCGACATCCCGAGAAAGGCGCGAAGGGCGGGGGGTTGATTCGCGAGCACACGGTAGAGATTGAGCACCGGACGGCCGAGCGCGCGAATTTCTGCGTAGACCGCGGCCGCGTCGCTCGCCAACGAGCTCCCAGCACCCGGCGGCGTGCCGGTTGACGCACCGTGTCCATTGGCCGGATCAGGGACATACGGCAGCCGCGCCATCAACGCACCCTAGGGAGTGCCGAACGCCGAATGCGGGAACGAAGCGTCAGCTCTTGACCCGCCGCTTCACTTCGCCGAGGAGGCTATTGTGAACGTAGAGGGTAATCGCGAGGGACCCTTTTTGAGAAGCCACGAGGACATGATCCAGTTCGTGAACGGTGTTCACGCGCCAGTGAGGGCCGGTGCCCACGCGGATGAGCCAGTTCACCTCATCCTCGGTCTGGTAGTTGATCAAGGAGGGATCCCACGAGCTCCCCACGCCGATGTCCCACAGGTAGAGATGGCCGCCCTGGGCTCGTACCTTGAAGAACTGCGCAGGCACGGTCAGTGAGACGCCCTCCTGTCGGCTAATCGGCGACGACCCCCTCCAACAGTATTATCTCTGTTTCGAGCAAATCCGTGACGGTCCTCCGCTTCGAAGGCCGCGGTAGTGGTTCATGCGAGCACACGTTCGCGGCGCGGTTTTGTCCTGGCCGGTGCCTCTATCAGCGTCATGTACACCGGGCGGATGTGGAAGTCCGCGCTGCCGGCGTGCTCCAGGCAATAGACCGATACGATCTCACCGCCGCGGCCGGGCGCGATGTCCCTTTCACGGCCACATTCGGGGCAGCGGAAGCGCGCCATCTGTGTTCCTCCTTCCCGTGTCAAGGCGACCGGCCTGCGTGCCTGATCGCCGGTTCTCGTTGTCTCACACCTTAGCCGCAGGCCGTGAAGGGACCGCCACGGATCCGTGGAGACGCCGTGTGAAAGTTGCGAAGAACTGATGGACGCCGGACATTGCGCCGCCGCCGTCACGACGCCGCTCCGGCGGCAAATTGAAGACAAGGGAGGAACAACGCCCCGCGCGGGG
>JAJPJL010000097.1 GCA_021324255.1 Bacillota bacterium | reverse complement strand
GCCATGAACACGTCGCCGTGCGCGAAGTTGATCATGTTGAGGACGCCGTACACCATGGTGTAGCCGAGCGCGATGAGGGCGTAGATGCCGCCCTGGGCCAGGCCGAACTCCACGAAGTCGAGCCACTGCGACCCGGAGTAGCGGCCGGCGCGCAGCGTCGCGATCGTGCCCCAGACGACCGTGACCAGAATCGCCACGCGGAACGCCCAGAGCGCCCCCTCGATCAGCAGTACGTGCCAGGCGCGGCCGCGGCGCATAGGCCTCCTTTCCGCCGCGCAGACGCCGCGAGGGGTGAGCCGCCGGCGCCGATCCGGCCCATGCTCACCCCTCGAGACTCAGAACGCGTGCGTGCGCCGGCCCTACGCTACTTCGTCGGGTAGACCTTCTTTGGATCCACGCCCGGGACGAACTTCGACGGATCCGCGGAGACCGCCGTGTAAACGGCGATGTGCGGGTCGGCGCAGTCCCCGTACGGGTTGCACGTGACCGTGCCCGTGAGCCCCTTGAAGCCTTTCGTGGCGAACAACGCGTCGCGCAGCGCCTTGCGGCCGATGTACAGGGTGCCGCCCTGCGTCTTGGCCACCTTCTTGATCGCCGCAAAGATCATGTTCGCGGCATCATACGAGTGCGGGTGGAACGCGGCCGTCGGCTTCTCACCATACTTCTTCTCGTACTTGGGCAGGAACACGGCGCTATAGGCGGGCCCCAGGGTCTGCGGCGTCAGGTCCGGACTGCTCCAGTACATGCCCCGGGCCGCGTCACCGGCCGCCTTCAGAAAGTCCGGCGAGAACAGCCCGTCCGCGCCGAACAGGGTGACGCTCTGCAGGCCCGGGACCTCCTTGGCCTGCCGCGTGATCAGGCCGCCCTCGGCGACGAAGATCGGGTAGAAGATCATGTCCGGCTTGCCGGTCGCAATACGGGTGAGCACCGGCTTCATGTCGGTATCCCCGACCGAGATCGCTTCCTGCGACGTGATCGTCCCGCCCATCCGCTTGAAGTTGTCGGCAAAGGCCGCGGCCAGGCCCTGCGCGTACGGGCTGCCGTCGTGGATCGTCGCCGCGCGGCTCTTCTTCAGCACCTGACGCGCAAACGTCGCGGCCACCTGGCCCTGCGTCTTGTCGTTGTGGGCCGTGCGGAGGAAGCCGTCGTAATCGTGGCTCCGGTCCGGGGCGGTCAGGGGCGGCGCGGTGGCGGACGGCGACACATCCACGATGCCGGCCTTCCAGAGAATCGGCACGCCCGGCACCGCCGCGCTCGAGCAGCTCGAGCCGATGGCGGCGACCACGCTGGGATCGGCGGCGATCTTCTGCGCCGCGGTCTGCCCGCCCTCGGCACTGCACCCGTCGTCATTGGCCTCGAGCTTGATCGGATGGCCGAGGAGCTTGCCGCCTTGATCGTCGATGGCGATCTCCACGCCGCGCTGGCTGTCGGTGCCCAGGGCGGCGTTCGGGCCGGACGTCACCAGCCATGTCGCGATGACGATCGGCTGCCCGGGGCCGATCTGGACCACCCCGATCGGATCGCTCACAGGCCCCACGGTCGCCGCAGGCCCGGGCGTGGCGAACGCGGCCATCCCGAGCAGACCGCAGAGCACGAGCGAGAACGGCACCTTGCGTTTGCGCATCCTGTCCACTCCTCCCCTCCCCCCCTGCGTAACGCGTCTGCCCTGCGGCAGACGCATCAGGAGACATTCGGGTCTTGCGCACGGAGACCTCCTGTGATGGGATGAGGCCTGTGGCGACCGTCGTCGATCCGGAATTCTGGGCTCGCGGGGCCGGCATCGCCCTGATCGACCTCGCCCTGGCCGGGGACAACGCGCTGGTGATCGCGCTCGCGGTACGCACGCTGCCGCCGGAGCGACAGGCCGCCGGCCGGGTGTGGGGAACGGTGCTGGCCGTCGCGCTACGAGTGGGGCTCATCGTCATCGTCACGCGGTTACTCCGCATTCCGCTGCTGCAGCTCGCCGGCGGAGGCCTGCTCGTCGCGATTGCGCTCCGGCTGGCCCGGCACCAAACCGGCGCCGAGCAACAGGTGCGCGCCGGCAGCACCCTGGTCCACGCGATCGGCGTCATCGCGGTGGCGGACGCGATCATGAGCCTCGACAACGTCCTCGCGGTCGCGGCCGCGGCGCGCGGGCGCTACAGCCTGGTGATCGCCGGGATCGTGTTGTCGCTGCCGCTGGTCGTGTGCGGCAGCGGGCTCCTCGGAGGGCTCATGCGCCGGCACGCGTGGATCGTGTGGCTCGCCGCCGGGGTGCTCGGGTACGTCGCGGTGGAGATGATCCTGCGCGATCCGCTCGCCGTGGCGCTGCTGGGACCCACGGCCGAGGCGCTCCGTTACCCCATGGCGGCCGCCGCGGGCGTGCTGCTGGCAGGCTACGCGGGGTGGAGCACCGCGCGCGACCGCACATAGGCAGCGGCCTGGAACGGCTGCGTGCAACCCGGCGAGACGCGTGCCGGTCCGAGGGGCACGGGCGCGCCCGTGCTACGGCCAGACGATCACGACCGGGCCGCTGGGCGCCTCGCTCCCGCCGGCCGGTTCGAGCGTGACCTCAATCGCGTCGGGCGGCGCGGCCAGCGCGGGGGCCTCCGCGATGAGGCGGCCCTGTCCCTGGGCGTCCACGCGTAGCAGCCCCAGCGAGGTCCACGTTTCGCCGTGACGCACCCATCCTTGATAGATCCGCCCGGCGGGCGGCGCGCCGAGATGCGACGCGGTCAGCACCGCCATGGGGACGCCGGCGCGACCGCGGTACTGCCCGTGCGCGGCCTTGAGCGCCGGCCCGGCAGCGTGGAGCCGGGTCTCGCGGGTCTCGCTCGTCGTGACAAGGGCCAACGCGCGCTCGTCGCGTTCCAGGGCGATGCGCTGCGCGCGGTACGCGAGCCCGCCGGCGCCGAGCGCGACCCCGAGCGCGACCCCGAGCGTGAGCGGCATGAGCTTCCCGCGCAACCGGTGCAGCCCGCCGCGAATCCGGGTCTTGGCCGTGCCGAGCGGCAGCCGCAGTTCACGCGCGACCTGCTCGTGCGTGAGATCCTCGAAAAAGGCCAGCTCGAGCGCTTCCCGCTGCGCCGACGGCAGCTCCTCGACGGCGCCCCGCACCGCCGCGCGCAGGCTCTCGCGCCAGACGATCTCTTCCGGTTCGGGTCCGAGGTCGGGCATGCTCTCGAGCTGCTGCCCCGTGGGATCGTCGGCGGCCTGGGGCCGGCGCCCGCGGTGCCTCAGCTCGTTGAGGACGCGGTAGTGCGCAATCTGCAGCAGCCACGGGCGGAACGGGCCCCGCGACGGATCGAAGAGGGACGCCTTGCGCCAGATCGTGAGGAACACGTCCTGTACGACCTCTTCGGCGGCGGCACGGTCGAGCGCGTGGTGGGCCAGGTTGAAGACCAGCCGCGAGTAGCGGCTGTACAGCGCGCCGAGCGCCTCCTGCCGCCCGCCCGCCAGGTCGCGGACCAGCGCCTCGTCGGTCTGATCTTGCCGGGGCGACCCCGCGCCAAACCGCCTCATGCCACTCCCGCCGCGCAGCATCGAAATCGCGTCTCCCTCCACGCCCTGGCGCACTCGGGCGCTAGCGATGCCCGCCCGGCCCGGCGCCCGGCCGCGCGACCAAGACGGCCGCGTGGCTGCCTCCTACTACGCCGCCGGCGGCGGTTTGGATTCCGCGTCGCCGCCCCCTCGCGCCGCACTCCTGTGGACACCTGACGACACGATCGCTGCCACGGCGAGCGGGGACGCCGAGATCCGGGACTCCGGCGATGTGCCGGCGCCCAGCGAAGCGCTGCGACAACCGTGACCAAGACGGGTCGACATCGAGCGGGCCGAGCCACCCGATACGGGTGACGCCGGCCCGCCCGCCGCTCGCAGTTCCCGACCTGTCTCGCGGCCTTCCACCCTACGGGGTCACGATCAGCTTCGCCAGCATGAACGGATGATCGTCGCACTGATACTGGTAGGTGCCCGGCTTGGTCATGGTGACCGTGACGGACCTGCCCGGAACCACCTGTCCCGTGTCCCACAGCTTGCCGCGCGTCGTCTGCGCCGTCGCGGTGTGCGGCACGGGGTCGTCGTCGATCCAGGTCACGCGGTGCCCCGCGGCGACCGTGGCGCTCGCGGGGCCGAACGCAAAGGCCCGCATGTGGATCTGCACATCGCCCGCCCGTGCCGGCGGGACGGGTTGTGCCGGCTGTCCCGCGAACCCGGTCGCCGCGGCCGGAGACGGTTCGTACTGGCTCATCGCCCCGGCGCCTTGCTGCAGCGAGATCTTCCGCGGCTCGCTGCCGACGGGCAGGGTTGCGACGACCTTGCGAGCGGCAAGGTCCACCACGCTCACCGTATCGTCGCCTTCGTTGGTGACGTAGGCGAGCGTGCCGTCCGACGTGATCCCGACCCAATGCGGGAAGTTCCCGACCGGCACATCGGCGGTGACCTGGCGCGACGCGAGGTCCACGACGGCCAATTGCCCGGCGCCCTGGACGACGACAAGCGCGTACTTGTGGTCAGGCGTGAACGCCATTTGATGCGGGATCGGCCCGACCGTGATGTGGGCCGTGACGGTGTTGGTGGCCCGGTCGAGCACCTGCACCTCCGCGCTGTTGGCAAGCGTAAAGTACAGCGACGCGGCGTCTGGGCTGACAAACAGGCCGCGAGGCGCCTGCGCGAGCGGCACGCGGGCCGCGACCCGTCCGGCGGCCAGATCCAGGACGACAATCGCGTTGTGGCCCGGCACCTGCGCGCCCACGTACGCCGTCTTCCCGTCGGGCGCGAGCGTCACCCCGTGCGCCATGCCGACGGGGTACCGCTTCGTGATGCGAAGCGTCGACGTGTCGATCACGTCCACCTGGTTCTCGCCAAAGACGCCCACCACCAGCGTCTTGCCGTCGCGTGAGAGCGCCATGCCTTCGGGGAACTTTCCGACATCGATCGTATCGATGACCGCATCGCTCGCCGTGTCGATCACACTGAGGCTCGTGGCGTCCTCGCTGGATACATAGACGCGCCCGCCCCCGGGTGCGACGATGACCGCTTCCGGTCCGGCCGCGACCTTGATGGTGCGCACGATGCGGCCGGTGGCGGCGTCGAGCACGCCGATCGCATCGTCGGCGTACAGTCCGACGTACGCTTTGGGAGCCATGGCCGCCGCGGCGGTTTGGCGCGGCTGCGACACCGCACCCCCGGCGGCGCCGCTCAGCAGGATCGCGGCGAGCGCCAGCGCCCGGATGCCGAGCCGGCGCGGTGCGGCGTCGCGGTGGGAAACGGTGTGAGCTTGCATAGACGTGCCTCCTGGTTGCCGTATTGAACCGGCTGCACGGCCGCGGTCCCGGGCCGGCGTGCCGTCGCCCGCTCACAGGCTGATACACCGGCGGGTGGAGATCGGATTGTCTCGGGATTGCCTCGGGCTCCCTGAATGAACACAGCCGGCGGGGTGGCGTGCGCCCCGCCGGCTGCGCCGGGTGCGGTCGATCGATTCGGTTACCGGCCGCCCCCGTCTCCCTGCGCATTGCCGGCCTGCCACGCCGGCGTCACCGCGCTCCCGCTGCCGGTCGAGCTCATGCCGACCCCGGTGGCACTATCGCTCGCCGCGCCGAGCGGAGTCAGCGCCATCACCGCGCCGAGCACGGCCACCGCCCACCGCCGCGTCCCTGCCTGCTGCCCTGCCGTCCGTACGTGCCGCATCGCAACCGCCTCCTTGTGCCGTCGTGGATCAAGATGGCGCGCGCCTCTTGTCCCGCTGCACTCCATGATTGGCCGGTACGGGCGGCGCGGATTGCGCACGGCGGCAACATCATGAAACCGTTACGCTGCGCTACAATCGTGTTGCCGGGCGTCGTATCGCGGCCGGCGAGGGAGCGCAGCGACATGGATGCCCGTTTTCTCACCTACCTCATCGTGGCCGCGATTCTCATTGTCACGCCGGGGCCGGACATGGCGCTGGTCGCGCGGAACGCGTTCCGCGGTGGTTATCCCGCGGCCCGCGCCACGGCCTTCGGGGTTGGCGCCGGCATCTTCGTGTGGGGCGCGGGAACGGCCGCCGGCCTCGCCTCCGCGCTGGCGGCGTCGGCCGCGTTGTTCTCTGCGCTCAAGCTCGCGGGGGCCGCCTTCCTCGTCGCGCTCGGCGTGCGGAGCCTCGCCGGCGCGCTGCGGCCGGATCGCCGCGCCGCGACGCGACCGCGGAGTGTCGCCGCGCGCCGCGGCCCCGCGCCGTCCGGCGCGTTTGTGCAGGGCCTGCTCGGCAATCTCCTCAACCCCAAAGCGGGCGCGATCTTCGTTGCCGTGGTCCCGCAGTTCACGGCGCCGGGAGATCCGCTCGGGCGGCTGGCCGCTATGACCGCCGCGTTCGTCATGATGGTGATCGTGTGGCTGAACGTCTACGGCCTTGCGGTGGCCCGCGCTTCTGCGCGCTTCGGTGGACGGCTGCGCCGGCTCCTCGACGCCGCGAGCGGCATCGTGATGATGGCGCTCGGCGGCCGGCTCGCGCTCGAGCGGCGCTAGTACGCCACTGCCGAACTCCGGCTGGGGTTCGGGCCGGCCGGACCCGCCCTCCGCTCCTCCGGCAGGCCGCCTACCTCGTCTCTTCAAACATCGGCAACACCCGCGTGTGCGCCGGCCGGCGGCGCGGCGCGGGCGGCCACGGCATGCCCGGTCGGATGATACCCGGCCTCCCGCGTCGCGTCGGCGAGATCGCGCGGGGTGACGTAGCCTGGAAGATACGACACGATGGCGCGGCGTGTGGGAAGGTCGACGCTCGCGTGCAGCACGCCGCGCACAGCCGACAGCGCCTCTTCGAGCCTGCCGCCGCACCACGGGCATCCAATCCGGTCGACGTCGATCACCGCGTGCGACGCGCGCACGTCGCAACCGGCCGCGCGCACCGCCTCGACCACGCGCCGCAATTCGACGGCCGCCGGATCATAGGCGACGCGCACCTTCTCCGTGGCCGCGTTCCAGGACACCTCGTGCACGCCGCGCACCGCGCGGAGGGCCGCCTCCACGCCGCACGCCGCGGGCGCGCGCCGCGCACCCTCGAGAAAGAGAACGACGATTTCATCACCCACCCGCCAGCACCTCCCTGCCGAGCCTGCGGCCTCACCCTAACGCAGGGACGTGAAACGGCCGTGATGGGGACGGAAAGGCTGCGTGAAGGATCGGTGAACCCGGTGCGAGCGCCCTGTGCGCCCTGTGCTAGACTACGTGTACCGGCCGCCGTGTTGCGAGGCGCTGCCGCGGTTTCACATGCGCGCTATGCCGTGCTGGAGCGGTCCCCGAACGATGACGCCGCACGCCGCAACGCCGAGTCTGTCCCTCGAGCGCGCCCGGATTAACCCGGCCGGCGCCGTCCCGGGAGCGGCGGCGCCCGGCGGCGGGCGGATCACCGCCCCCGCCCCGGCACGGTTGCTGTCGCTCGACGCGCTTCGCGGCACGGTGGTCGCCGGCATGCTCCTCGTCAACAACATGATCTGGACCCAGGCGACCCCGCGCCAACTGATGCACGCGCCGTGGGGCACGGGCATCACGTTCACGGACATGATTCTCCCCTGGTTTGTCCTGGTCGTCGGGATCGCCATTCCGGCCGCGGGGCGCCGGCGGGCCGGCGGGCGCCACGCCGCCGTGCGTGTGCTGCGGCGCGCCGCCGTGCTGGTGGCGCTCGGCATCCTCATCGACTCCGCGGCCGCGCGCGCGCTCACGATCGGCATGGACGTGCTGCAGCTCCTCGGGCTCTCGTACCTCGTGGCGGCGCCCCTGGCACGGACGCCGGCGTGGAGCCGGCTCGCGACGGCCGGAGGCCTGCTCGCCGCCTACGGCGGCTTCCTGACCCTCGTGGCCGCGCCCGGCCTGCCGCCGGGAGTCTTCCTGGAACACCGCAACGTCGTCCAATACATCAACGACACGTATCTCGCTCGCTTCGCGCTCGCCGGCGTCCTCGCCGTGGCACCGGCCGCGGCGCTCGCGTTGATCGGCACGGTCGCCGGCGACGTCTTGCTCTCGGAACGAATCGCCGTGGTCGCCAAACCCGCCGTCTTCGCCGCCACCGGCGCGGCGCTCGGGGTCGCCGGCGCGGCCTGGGCACGATGGCTGCCGCTCAGCAAGGACCTGTGGACCCCGCCGTACGCCCTCGTGGCCGGCGGCCTGGGGCTCCTGTTGCTCGCGGCGTGCCACCTCTGCTTCGAGGTGGCGCGGCTGCGGCGGCTCGCGGTGCCGCTTGCGGTGTTGGGATCGAACCCGCTCGTGGGATACGTGGCCTCGGCCCTGTTCGCGGTCGCGGCCATGCAGACATGGCCGAACCCGTGGTCGCGCGGAGGCACGCTCGCGCTCCACCCGACCCTGCTCGATCCGCTGGGCGCCGCCGTGGGCGCGGGCGCCGCGGGCTGGATCTACACCGGCGCCGTGATCGCGCTGTGGTGGCTCGTGCTCTTTGCCCTGTATCGGCGCCGGATCTTCATTCGCGTCTAGCGGGGGCGGGCGCTCAGGACGCGCGCCAGGGCAGCACGCGATGCTCCAACCAATCCAGCGCCGCGGCCGCGACCCAGCCGAGCACCGCGGTGACGAGCAACCCCACGAACATCGCGTCCACGGCGAAGATCTGATACGAGCGCCAGATCAGGTAGCCGATGCCGCTCGTCGAGCCCAGCAGCTCCGCGCCGACGATCACGATGAGCGCAAATCCCATCCCGAGCTTGAGCCCGGTAAAGATCTGCGGGAGCGCCCCGGGCCAGGCCACCGTCGCAAAGACGGCGCGGGCATCCGCGCCGTACGCGCGCGCGATCTTGAAGTACGCGGGGTCGAGCGCGAGCACCCCCGACATCGTGCTCAACAGGACGAGGAAGAAGATGCTCACCGCGACGATGCCGACTTTGGACGCCTCGCCGAGCCCCAGGTAAAAGATGATGAGGGGATACACCGCGATCTTGGGGATCGGGTAGGCGGCGGACACGATCGGCAGCAGCGCGCTGCGGACCGGCCGGCTGAGCCCCATGAGCAGGCCGAGCCCCACCGCGGGCCCGGCGCCGAGGAGAAACCCGAGCACGACCCGGCGCACGCTCACGAGGATGTGGTACGGGAGCTCGCCCGTCCGCGTCATGAGCGCCATCGTGTGCAGGATCGTCGTCGGGGCGGGAACGAACCGGGCGTCGAGCGCGCCGAGGCGGCTCAGGACCTCCCACGCGACGAGGACGCCGGCCGGGGAAGCAACCGCGAGGAGCCGGTCGCGGCGCTGCCCGCCCGTCACGTCGCCGCGGGCCGCCCGCTTCCGGCCAATTCCGTCCACAGACGCGCGGTGAACGCGCCGTACGCGGGATCGCTGCGGACCTCCCCGTAGCCCCGGGGCCGCGGAAACGGCACGGCGATGTCGGCTGTGACGCGCCCGGGACGCGCGCTCATCACGAGCACGCGGTCGGCGAGGCGCGCCGCCTCGTCCAGGCTGTGGGTCACGAACACGACGGTCTTGCCGCTTCCCTGCCACAGGCCGAGCAGCTCATCCTGGAGGCGCAGGCGCGTCTGCTCGTCCAGGCTGCCGAAGGGCTCGTCCATCAGCAACACGTCCGGATCCGTCGCAAATGCGCGGGCGATGCCGGTGCGCTGGCGCATCCCCTCGGAGAGCTGGTGCGGGTACGCGTCGAGGAAGTCGGCGAGGCCTACGCGCGCGACCTGCTGCTCGACACGCCGCCGCCGCTCCGCGGCAGGGAGGCCCAGCGCGCGCAGACCGTACGCCACGTTCTGGCGGACCGTCATCCACGGAAAGGTACTGATGCCCTGAAACACCACGGCGGTGACGAGCCGCCCGGGCGACCGCGGCGGCAGCGTTACCGTCCCGCGCGTCGGGGCGATCAACCCGGCGAGCACGTGCAGGAGCGTGGTCTTGCCGCACCCGGAGGGGCCGATGACGGCGCAGAACTGACCAGTCCGCACCGAAAACGACACGCCGTCGAGCGCCGCGACCGGCCCGCGCGCGCCGGGATACGCGTGCGAAAGCCCGTTGACCGCCAGGCACGCGAGGCCCGGCGGCGCGACGCGCGTGCTCACGAGGGCGGCGAGAACGGCCCGACGATCCGAAGCGCCCGGGCGACGAACGAGGTGTCGATATACGCCGACGGCGGCAGCGGGCGATCGTACGTGAGCTCGCCGCGATTGTGAAAGAACTCCTGGAGCCGAGCGAAGTCGTTGAAGTTCATGGCGCCGTTGGGCTCGTGAAACGGCGCCCGCGCGCGCTTCACCACGGAGGCGGGGACGCCCGTGTATTTCTCCACGATCCGCGCCACATCGTCGCGATGATACCCTCCGCCGTACAGAGCGCGGCACGCCCGCAGCCACGCCGCCATGAAGCCGACGGCCTCCTGGGCGTGCCCGCGCATGAACGCGCCGCCGAAGTAGACCGCCGTGACTTGGACGCCGTTGATGAAGTCCTCGCTGAGGCGGACGATCTGGCCGCGGTCCTCCGCGAGCGTCGTCAGCGGCTCGCTCAGCATGCCCCCGGCGATCGCGCCGTTCGCGAGCGCCGCGGGCACCTCGGGAAAGTTGACCTCGACCAGCTGCACGTCCGACATGGCCAGCCCGCCCTTGACCAACGCGGCGTTGACCCAAAACTCCGTGGCCGAGCCCAACACGTTGACCGAGACTCGTTTGCCTCTGAGATCCGCCACGCGCCGGATCTGGTTGCTCTCGAACGCGGCCCGGCCGACGACGAGGGGCGTGCTCACGGGCGGCCGCTCCGAGTGCGCCGGCCCGACGACCTTGAAATCCAGCCCGCGCGCCGCCGCGTTGAACAACGCCGCGCCGAGCCCGCCGACCGCCGCCTCCGCCCGCCCGCTCGCCAGCACCCCAAACACGGCCGCGCCGCCGGGCGCGGTGATCAGCTCGATATCGAGGCCCTGCTCGCGGAAGTACCCGCGCTCGATGCCGACGAACAGCGGGGCGAAGATCAGCACCGGTGTGCTCACGACGCGAATATGCAGCGGAGGCCGCGGTTGCGCCTCGGCGGTCCGGCGCCCGAGGGCCTCCGCAGCCGCCGCGCCGAACGTGAGACCGAGCAACGCCCGCCGCGTGATCACCGCCGCACCCCTCCGTTCCGCCTGATATGGGCGGCCGCACCGGGGGACCGCCGTGCGCGCGCGGCCCCGCGCCCCGCCGCTCCGATGCTCCGCAGCAAGAACCCGCGGAGCGCCGGGAGGCGCGCGGCGAGCCGTCCCCTGCCTTCCGCCAGCCATTGCGTGATGAGCTCGTTCAACGCCCCGACCCACGCCTGCGCGGCCACCTGGGTATCCTGCGGCGGGATGGATCCCTCCTCGACGGCGCGGTCCAGGTGGCGGCGGATCGCGCCGGCGAACCGCCGGTGGATCCCGAGACGCTTCGCTTCGAGCTCGGGGCCGAGCCCGACCGCCTCGATCAGCAGGATCCTCGCCAAGTCGCGCCGGGCCTCCGCCGTCTCCAGCACGACGCGCAGCGCCGCCTCCACCTTCGCGAGCGCCCCCCGCTCCTCGGCGATGGCCGCCTCGATCCCGTCCTCGAGCAACGCGCCGAGCGCGTCCATGAGCGTGACGAAGATCGCCTGCTTGCTCGAGAAGTAGTGGTAGAACGCACCCTTCGATGTCTGCGACGCCGCCACGATGTCGTCGACCGCGGCCGCATGGTACCCTTTGGCCGCGAACACGTCCATCGCCGCCTCGAGCAGGCGCTCGCGGGTCGGGGTGCCGGCCGCCGAGCGGATCGTCGCGATCCTCACCAACCTCCCGCGCGCCGGGGCCCAAAGACAGACCGACGCGTCGGTCTCATTCTACGCAGGCGAGCCGCGCGGTGTCAAACGAACCGGGATCCGGGGTCGACCCCGACCGAAGGGCGACGTGTCCCCTGGAGGGTGCGGCCGCGGTTACCTCGTCGTGACCGCGGCCGCGCCCGCCGGCGTCACGCTGGGCGTCTTTGCCGCGCCGGAAACGACGAGCTTGTCCCACATCCCCGCGACCGCGTGGCCGGGGACGCCGCACACGAACGCGTAGGTCCCCGCCTTGCCCGCCGCAAACGTGAGCGTCTGCGTCGCCCCCTTGGGAAGGCCTGAGGCGAGATCCTTCGTCATCGCCCCGGGAAACGCCGGCGTCGACGGCGGCGCCGCTTGCTGCGCCGCGCTCGCCGGCGCGATGATCAGGCTGTGCGCCAGCGCGTTGACGTTCTGAAAGCGGACGACAACCTGCCAGCCGGTAGGCACGGTCACCGTCATCGCTCCGCGTTGGTACCCGTTGAAATCAAAACCGCCGTCCGCCGCGCTCTTGCCGGCCACGATGCCGATCTCCACCGTGTGCGTCCCCGCGCCCAGCACAGGCGCCGCGGGGACGGCCATCGCCGCCGCGAGAATGCCCACGGTGCGGCCCCATCGGACCGCAAGCCTCCACTTCGGAGCCGCCACCATCCACGCCAACACCATCACCTCCGTCGTTCCAACTCCATGAGCCCATTGTACCTACGCGTCGCGGCTGCCGGTAGTTCAGGAGGCCGCGAGGCGCAGGAGCTCGGCCGCGGCGGCGCGTATCCTTTGTGCGCCATCGAAGGATCCCGCCGCGACAGCCTAGGATTTCGCGCCGTCCGCGCCGCCGTGCGCGCGCTCGCATGGACCATGTTCCGCGTGTCCACGACGGGACTGGATCGGATCCCCGGCGGGGCGGCGGTGGTGGTCGCGAATCACGTCAGCTGGCTCGATCCCATCATCCTGCCCCTCGTGATGCCGCGCAAACCCGCGGTGCTCTCCATGGCGGAGCT
>JAJPJL010000096.1 GCA_021324255.1 Bacillota bacterium | reverse complement strand
CGGGCGCAGTGGCTCGACCGCCTGCTCAAGCTGGACTGGGATCTCGACCTGCAGACGAATATCGTGATCACCGGCGACGCGGATTTCGTGCTGCGCCGGCTCTACACCACCCAGGCCAATCGCATGGGGTACGCCAATCCGACGGTCGACCGCGCGCTGGAGCTCGCGGCGGAGTCGGTCGACCAGGACAAGCGCAAAGTGTACTACGGCCAGGTGTGCGAGATCCTGTGGGACGACGCCGTGGGCATCTACCCCTTCGAGCTCCTCGAGACGTACGCCAGCCGCCGGGCCGTGCGCGGGTTCGTCCCCACCCCGACGTTCCCCACGTTTACGTCCGTCACCGTGGGGCGGTAGGCGTGGCGAAGGCGCGGCGGCTCCGTCCGGCCCGGGCGTGAGCACGTATCTCGGAGGCCGGCTCGTCTACGCCCTGTTCGTGCTCTGGGGGTCGCTGACGATCGTGTTCGTCGCGGTCCGCGTCGTTCCGGGAGATCCGGCGCAGATGATGATCGGCGCCTCGGGCACCCGGCAGGACGTCGAGGCCCTGCGCCACCGCCTCGGGCTGGATCAACCGGTCGGCGCGCAGTACGCGCGCTACCTCGCGGGCGCGGCGCGGCTGGACTTCGGCCAGTCGCTCCGGCTCGAGGAACCGGCCGTCCAGGCCGTCGGTGAACGGCTTCCGGCGACGGCGCTGCTCGCGGGGAGCGCGATGGCGCTCGCCGTCGCGACGGGCCTCCCGCTCGGCATCGCGGCCGCGATCCGAATCCGCTCCGCGGTCGACTACCTGGTGTCCGTCGCGTCGCTGCTCGGACAATCCGTCCCAAACTTCTGGCTCGGCATCATGTTCATCCTGGTGTTCGCGCGGTGGCTCCGCTGGCTGCCGAGCGCCGGGATCGGCGGCATGCGGCATCTCGTCCTGCCGGCGCTCACGCTTGCGTTGCTGCTCATCGGGGTCCTCACCCGGCTCGTCCGCAGCGGCCTGCTGGAGGTCATCGGCGAGGACTACGTCCGCTCCGCGTACGCGAAAGGACTGTCGAGACGGGCGGTGATCGCGCGCCACGCCGTCCCGAACGTGCTGATCCCGGTGGACACGGTGGTCGGGCTGCAGCTCGGCAATCTGCTCGCCGGCGCGGTCATCGTGGAGACGGTGTTCGGGTGGCCGGGCGCGGGCCGCCTCCTCGTCGACGCCATCGGCAACCGGGACTACCCGGTGGTGCAGGTGGCGGTGCTGTGCATCACCGCGGGCTTCATCCTGATCAACCTCCTCGTGGACGTGAGCTACGCGTATCTCGATCCCAGGATCCGCTATCGATGACCGCGGAACGATCCCCCGCGACCGGCGCCCCGCGGCCCGCCGCGGGCCGGGCTCGGCGGCGCCTGCTCCGGTGGGGCGTGCCGCTTGCGGTGTTCGCCGCCGTCGCCGTCGCGGGGCCTGTGGTCGTCCCCTACGATCCGGTCACGGTCCGCCTCGCCGACCGCCTCGCGCCCCCGGGCGCGCTGCTGCCCGATGGTCTGCGGGCGTGGCTCGGGACGGATCAAGTCGGCAAGGACCTCACCGCGCAGATCCTCCAGGGCGCCCGCATCTCCCTGGTCGTGGGGCTGACGACCGTCCTCGCCGCCGGCGCGTTCGGGCTCACCGCGGGCGTGGCGGCCGGGTACCGTGGAGGCCCGTTCGACGCGGTGCTGATGCGGCTGGCGGACCTGCAGCTCGCGTTTCCGTCGATCCTGCTCGCCATCCTCATCGCCGCGGTGCTCGGCCGCAGCGTGGCCAACGTGATCATCACCCTCTCCGTGACGCGCTGGGTCACGTTTGCGCGGATCGCGCGCGCGCAGAGCCTCGTCGTCAAGGAACGCGAGTTCGTCGCGGCCGCGCGGGCGATCGGGGCCGACGCCTCGAGGATCGTCCGCCGCCATATCGCGCCGTTTGCGATCCCCCCGCTCGTCGTGGTCGCGACCGTCGAGCTGGGCCTGGTCATTCTCGCGGAGGCGTCCCTGAGCTTTCTCGGACTCGGCACCACCCCCGCCCATCCCTCATGGGGGCTCATCATCGCCGACGGGCGGGACTACCTGACCACGGGGTGGTGGATCTCGACGATCCCCGGCCTGGTGCTGAGCCTCGTGGTGATCACGGTCGGACAGTTCGGAGACGCCCTGCGCGACTATCTGGACCCGCGCGCGGTCGCGGGCTAGTCGAGGCTCGCGCGGGGAAAGGAGGCGACGGTGGAATCCCGTGCGTTTGGACGGAGCGGACTCCACGCGTCCGTCATCGGGCTCGGCACGTGGCCGATCGGCGGCGCACGCTACGGCCCGAGCGACGACCGGGACGCCCTGGCGGCGATCGCGGCCGCGCTCGACCGTGGCATCACCTGTTTCGACACGGCGCCGTCCTACGGCAACGGCCATGCCGAAGAGCTGCTGGGCCGCGCGCTCGGCGCGCGGCGCCACGACACGGTGGTGGTCACCAAGGGCGGCTTGGTGTGGAACGAACGCAGCCAGGTCCTGGGACGCACCAGCCGCCGGGAGACGCTCACGGCGCAACTCGAGGCCAGCCTCAGACGGCTGCGGACCGGCTACGTCGATCTGTTCCTGATCCACTGGCCGGATGCGGCCACGCCGTTCGCGGACGTGATGGAAACCTTGGAGCGTCTCGTGGAGGCCGGCAAGGCGCGGCACACCGGCGTCTCCAACTTCACCGGGGAGCAGCTCCGGGCGTGCGCGGCCGCGCGCCCCGGCCGGCTGGTCGCGGACCAGATCAGCCTGAGCCTCTTCGATCGGCGGTGGGCGCGCGACGTGTCCGCGGCGTGCGCCGACTTGGAGATCGGCATCATGGCCTACGGCCCGCTCGCGCACGGGCTGCTCACCGGCACGCTGCGGCACACGACCGGGTTCGACAACACGGACTGGCGCAAGGCGGGCACGCTGTTCGGCCAGCCGCTGCTCGCGCCGGGGAACCTCGAGCGCAACCTCGAGGTCGTCGACCGGCTGGCCGCGGTCGCGCGGCGGTGCAGCATCACGCTGCCGCAACTGGCCCTGGCCTGGGTGTTGTCGCAGCCGCAGGTCACCACGGCCCTCGTGGGCGCCCGCACGCCGGCGGAGGTCGACGGCGCGGCGGGGGCGGCGGGCGTGCGCCTCCCCGATGCCGCGGTCGCGGAGATCGAGACGATCATGCGGGACGCCGCGGGACTCACGACAACGCTGCCGGTGTAACCCGCGGCATGCCCGCGGCCACGGTCACGCAAGGCGAGGATCGACGCGCACTCGCGAGGAGGGACGAGACATGAGCGCACGGATCGAATACCGTAAGGAGCTTCCGGTCGCGGCCGAAGCCGACGTGCTGGTCGTGGGAAGCGGTCCGGCCGGGTTGGGCGCCGCGATCGCGAGCGCCCGCAACGGCGCGCGCACCCTGCTCGTGGAGCGCTACGGCTTCCTCGGCGGCAACCTCACGGCCGGGCTCGTCGGTCCCTGCATGACATCCTACAGCCTCGACGGCCGCACGCAGCTCATCCGCGGCATCTTCGAGGAGATGGTGCTGCGGATGGAGCGCATCGGCGGCGCCATCCATCCGTCCAAGGTGGCGGCGTCCACCGAGTACTGCGGGTTCATCACCTACGGGCACGACAAGGTGACGCCGTTCGATCCGGAGGCCGCCAAGCTCGTGGCGATGGAGATGTGCCTCGAGGCGGGCGTGGAGCTTCGGCTCCACACCCTGGTGGTGGACGCGGTGACGAGCGGCGACGTCCTGACCGGGGTCGTGGCCGCGAGCAAGTCCGGGCTCGAAGTGCTCCGCGGAACCGTCACCGTGGACTGCTCCGCGGACGGCGACGTGGCGGCCAGGGCCGGGGCGCCGTTCGAGATGGGCCGACCCTCCGACGGCCTCATGCAGCCGATGACGCTGTTTTTCCGCGTGGCCAACGTCGACGACGAGCGCGTCAAAGCCTACGTGGCGGCCCATCCGGAAGACTACCGGCCGTTCGCCTCGATCGTGCAGCAGGCTCGGGCCCGCGGCGAGTTTCCGATTCCGCGGCGCGGGGTCGGTCTGTACCGGACGCTCGAGCCGGGCGTCTGGCGCATCAACACCACCCGCATCCAGCGGCTCGCCGGGACGAGCGCACACGACCTGACGCAGGCGGAGATCGAGGGGCGGCGGCAGGTCAAAACCCTGCTGGCGTTCTTCCGCAAGTGGCTGCCCGGATTCGAGCGCTGCGAGCTCTTGGACACGGCCGCGCAGATCGGCGTCCGCGAGACGCGGCGGATCGCCGGGGAGTACACGCTGACGCTCGAGGACCTCGCGCGCGGCACGGAATTCGACGACGTCGTCGCGCTCGCCGGGTATCCCGTGGACATCCACAGCCCCACCGGCGACGGCGGCGGGGCGACGGGAGAGCTCGAGACGGCGAACATCTACGAGATTCCCTACCGCTGCCTGGTGCCGCTCAAGGTGGAGCAGCTCCTCGTGGCCGGGCGCTCGCTGTCCGCCACGCACGAGGCGCTGGCCGCCGTCCGCGTCATGCCGCCGGCGATGGCGATGGGGCAGGCGGCCGGCACGGCGGCGGCCCTCGCCGCGACCACCGGCACGCCTCCGCGGCGGATTCCCGTCGTCGAGCTGCAGTCGCGCCTGCTGCGGCAGGGCGCCTACCTCGGCGAGCGGCACGCGGTCAGCCGGACGGGCGGGCGCGCAGCGCCGGCGACGTGAGCACGGCCTCGTTGAGCACCCGTACGGGAGCGCCGTCCAGATAGGCGCGGATGTCGTCGACCGCGCCGCCGTAGGCTTCGCGATAGCCCTCCACCGTGACATAGCCGAGGTGCGGCGTCGTGACCACGTTCGGAGCGCGGCGCAGCGGATGCTCGGCGGGGAGCGGCTCCGCATCGTAGACGTCGAGCGCGGCGCCTGCGATGACCCCCCGCTCGAGGGCATCGACCAACGCCGCCTGGTCGACGATCGGACCGCGCGAGGTGTTCACCAGGTACGCGGTGGGCCGCATCAGCGCGAGCTCCCTGGCCCCGATCAGGCCGGCCGTCCGCGGGCTCAGCCGCAGGTGCACGGTGACCACGTCCGCGCGCGCCAGCAGCTCGTCCCTCGGCATCCATGATGCTCCCGCGTCCGCCGCCCGGGCGGCGGTCAGGTGTTGGCTCCACGCCGCGACCGTCATGCCGAACGCCCGGCCAATCGCTGCGACCTGCGTCCCCAGCCGGCCGAGCCCGATCACGCCGAGCGTCTTGCCGCGGAGCCCGACGCCGACCGTCCCCTGCCAGCGGCCGTCGCGGACGCGCTGGTGCTCCTCCGGAATCCGGCGTACGAGCGCGAGGATCAAGCCCCAGGTCAACTCCGCGGTCGGATACGGCAGCATCGGCGTGCCGCAGACCACGATGCCGAGGCGCGTGGCGGCCTCGAGGTCGATCGAGGCGTTGGCCATCCCGGTCGTCACCAGGAGGCGCAACTCCGAGAGGCGCCCGAGCAACGCCTCGCCAAACGGCGTTCGCTCGCGCATCGCGACCGCGACGGCGTACGGCGCGAGCCGCGCCGCCACGGCGCCCTCGTCGCGGAGGTGGTCGCGAAACGCCTCCACGCGCGCACGCTCGCCGAGCACGCTCCAATCGGCCATCTGGAGCGCAACGTCCTGGTAGTCGTCCAGCACCGCGACGCGGATCACGCCGGCACCTCCGGCCCCTCAGGATTCACCGGCCGAGCGCGGCAGCCCGGCGGCCGCCGTGGCGGCGAGGGCGGATCCCGCGGCCACGGTCAAGAACGCGGTCACCGGCAGGCGGGTCAGATCCCACGCGGCGCCGGCCATCAGCGGAAACACAAACGAGCACGTGTAGGCGATGGCCAGCACCCCGGCCGAGAGCCGGTGCACGTCGTGCGGCTCGGCGAGGACGGGGGGCATCGCCAGGATCAGCACGAGGATCTGCGCCGTGAAAAACCCGATCAGCGCCGCGCCGAGCACGACGCCCCATCCCGGCAGCGCCAGAAACGCTCCGAGCCCGCCCAGGATCAGCGCGCCGCTCGCCACGAGCGGGGCGCGCCGTCCGATGACCCGCTGGGCCAGGCACGCGACCACGACCGACGCCGGCAACTGGCCCGCGTTCAACGCGGTGAGGCACGATCCGATGAGCCCGGCACGCCCGGTGGCGTTGAGAAACTCCGGGATGAACGCGTTGGACCCGAAGTACGCGGCGGAGGCGCCGCCCAGCGTGAGCCCGAGGCGCACCGTCGGCGCGCCGCGCCAATCGGGCCACCAGCGGCGCTCGCGCCCGCCGGCGAGCGCCGGGGCCGGGGTGGGAATGGCGGCCAGCGCCAGCGCCGTCACGACGACCGGCCCCGCCCAGACCACGAAGCTCCACGCCCAGCTGCCGCCGACGAGCGGCAGCACGACGGGCAGCGTGAGCGCCGCGCTCAGCACCTCGCCGACGAGGATGCCGTTCGCGTACACGGCGGTGGCGAGCCCGACGCGGGATGCGAACCAGGCGCCGGCGAGCGCCGGCATCGCCGGCTGGGTCACGGCGACCCCACACCCCATCAAGAGGGTCATCGAAAAGAGCATGACCGCCGACGGGCCGAGGCCGCGGAGCGCGGATGCGATCCCGACGACGAGCAGCCCGACCGTCGCGGCCCGGGTCGCGTTGAGATGCGCGATCAGCAGCGACCCCAGCACGGCCGCCGCGGCCAGGAGAAACACCGGCAGCGCGGTCAGCGCGCCGACCGCCGTCTCGGACAGGTGCAGGTCGCGGTGGATCGACGTCAACACGGGCGGCACCGCGAGCACCGTGAGGCGCAAGTCGACGCCCATCATCCAGAGGAGGCCGAGCAGGAACCAGGGCGCGGCGCGCGGCCGCGCCGTGCCCGGCTTGATTTCGATCGCGCGACTCGGGTCGCGGCCGCCGTCACCCACGCCATAAGCTTGGGAGCGCCCGCCGCGACCTCCTCCACCGGCCTCGCGTCTCCGTGCGCCGCGGCAGGAGGCGGCGGCGGCGAATAGGAATCCCTGGATATCCCCGACCTGTACTCGCGGCCGCACCCGGGAGCCGGCGCCGTCTCCCTGCGGCATGCTCCTGGAGGTGATGCGTGGCGCGCATCCGGATCGGCCTCATCGGCTGCGGCGGGATCGCCCAAAGCGCGCACCTCCCTGCCATGCGCCATCTCCGGGATCGCGTGGCGCTCGTCGCGGCGGCCGATGTCGATGAAGCCGCCGCCCGCGCCGCCGCCGCGCCGTGGGGCGCGGATGCGTACACGAACGGGCACGCGCTGCTCGCCCGCCCCGACATCGACATGGTGCTCATCGCGACCCCCGAGGCCTGGCACCGCGAGTGGACCGAGGCCGCGGCCGCGACCGGCCGGCACGTCCTCTGCGAGAAACCGATGGCCACGACCGCCGCCGACGCCGACGCGATGATCGACGCGTGCCGGCGCGCGGGCGTTCATCTCATGATCGCGCACAGCCGGCGGTTCACGATGCGTTACATGCAGATGCGCCGGGCCGTCGACCGCGGCGAGGTGGGCGCGGTGCTGCTCGTGCGCGAGAACGAGCGCCGCAGCCGCGCCAGACGAGGCGGGCGAGGCTACTACACGGCCGAGCACTGGTCCGGCGACCCCGCGGTGTCGGTCGGCGCCGCGATCCTCAACGGCGTACACGAAGCCGATTTGCTGCGCTGGTTCGCCGGGGCGGAGCCCGCGTCGGTATGCTGCGAGCACAAGATCACGATCGAGTGCAATCGCGGCGTGCCGGACTTCCTGACCTTCACCGTCCGGTTCCAGGGCGGCGCGGTGGGGTCGAGCGAGCTGAGCAACTGCCTGCCGCCGGGCTACCCGGCGTTCCATCAGTTCGAGCTGTACGGCGAGCGGGGCGCGCTGCGCGCGCGCGACCACGAGCTGATCACGATCACGCGCTTCCGCGAGGATGCCGCCGAATTTCCGGGCGGATACGAGATCCTGCTGCACAACCTGCCGGCGTACGTGCGCGAGCAGGCCGCCTTTATCGACGCGATCCGCGGCGATGCGCCGGTGCCGATGCCGCCCGAGGAGGCGCGCGCGGCGCTGCGGCTGGCCCTCGCCGCCGTGGAGTCCGCGCGCTCCGGGCGGACCGTGCGCCTGGCGCCCGAGGACGGCGCCCGCGACGCGGGGGCGCGGGCATGACGCCGATCGCCGTCGGGGTCGTCGGCGCCGGACGCCACGCGGCCGCGCTCGCGGAGTACGGGGCGCCGCTCGCCGGCGCCTCGGTCTCGGCCGTGGCGCCCGCCCCCGCCGGGCTCGATCGCGCGGCGGCCGCAGCGCTGGCCCGCCGCCTGGGCGCGGCGTTCCGGCGCACGTGGGACGCGGTGGCGACCGACCCGGCGCTCCCGATCGTGCTCGTCGCGGGCGAGGACGCGGGACGGCGCGCCGTCGAGGCGGCGTTGCGCGCGGGCAAGACCGTGGTGTGTCCCCGCGCCGCCGCGACCACCCGGGAGGAGCTCGAGCGCCTGGCCGCGGCGGCGGCCCGTGGCGGCGGCACCCTGGTCGCGTCGGGCGAGCTTCGCGCCACGCCGGCGGGTGCGCGGGCGATCGAGGCCGCGGCCCAGGACGGCTTGGGCGCGCTGCACTCGATCTACGCCGCGGTCCGCCTCCCCGTCCCCGACCGGCCGGACCGGGCGGCGCCGATCCTCGAGCGCGCCGGTTGGGATCTGCTCGACTTCGTCTGCGCGGCGACCTCAGGCCCGCCGGTCCGCGTGAGCGCGACCGTGGCGGGCCTCTTTGGGGGCACGGCGGACACCGCGGTGGTCATCGCGCGCCTCGGCGGCGACACGATCCTGACCGCCGAGCTGTCGTGCTGCCTCCCGCCGTCGATCGCCACGGCGCCGCAGGGCGAGGTGGAGATCGAGCTCATCGGCGCCCGCGACGCGGTCCGCATCGAGCCGTTTCGCGCGGCGGTCCGCTTGTACGGGCAGCGGGAGACCGCGCGCCTGCCCTGGCTCGATGACGCGGTCGTCACCCTGGTCCATGAGGCCGTGCGCATCGCGGCCGGCGAGGCGGCGCCGCCCGATCCGTTCGATCACTGGCGCCGCGTGATCGCCGTCATGGACGCGATCAACCGGGCCGCCGCGAGCGGCGGCCCCGTCACGGCGGCGTGACCGCGGCGCACAGGTGGCGCCGCGCACCCGGCCGAATCCGTGCACAGGTCACTTTAGTCTCGGGCGGAGGTGGTGGTCCGGTGGCGAACGGGGTGGTGCGGTTTCCGTGGCAGTCGTACTACGACGCGGGGCTGATCTCGCGGCGGCAGTTCCTCAAGCTCAGCGCCCTGCTCGGCGGCGCGGCGACGATCGCGGCGGGCACCGGCACGCTCGACCGCCCGACAACGGCCGAGGCCGCGCTGGCGGCGCCCGCCAGACAGGTCCTCCGCTACCCGGACATGGAGCCCTTGCATTTCGACCCGGCGACCATGGAAGCCCGCCCCGAGATCCTCATCGGCATGGCCCTGTTCGACCCGCTGATCACGTTCGATGCCCAGGGGCGGATCGTGCCGCTCGCGGCGCGGTCGTGGAGCGTGTCCTCCGACGGTCTCACGTACACGTTCCGCCTCCGCCCGGGGATGCGGTGGTCCGACGGGCACCCGGTGACCGCCGCGGACTACGAGTACGCGTGGAAGCGCGTCCTCGATCCCGCGATCGCGAGCGACTACGCGTCGGCGTTTTACCCCATCAAAGGCGCGCTCGACTACAACAAGGGCAAGACCAAGACGGCGGACAACGTGGCGATCAAGGCGGTCGGCCCCCTGACGCTGCGCGCGGGGCTGGCCGCCCCCGCGGCGTACTTCCCGCGGCTCGTCTCCACGTGGAACTACATGCCGGTGCCCCGCTGGCAGGTGGAGAAGTACGGCAAGAAGTGGGTCGAGGCGGGCAACCACGTCGGCAACGGCATGTTCAAGCTGCAGTCGTGGGAGCACGACAAGGAGCTCGTGATCGTGGCGAACCCGCGGTACTGGGGCCCGAAGCCGACGCTGCAAAAGGTGACGTTTACGCTGACCGACGACCCGTTCCGCACGAGCCTCCCCGCCTACGAGAACAACGAGCTCGACGTCACGGACCAGATCCAGCCCGCCGACATCGCGCGGGTGCGCAACGACCCGACGCTCGCCAAGCAGCTCCACAAGTTCCGCTGGTCGGGGACGGCGATGGTCTTCTGCGACACCACGAACACCAAGTCGCCGCTCAGCAACCCGAAGGTCCGTCAGGCGCTCTACCTCGCGATCGACCACAATCGCATCGCGAACAACGTCCTGCGCGGCATCTATGATCCGGCGACGACGATCACGCCGCCCGGCACGATCGGCTCGCTCGCCGCGCCGCCGCTCACCGGCGGCCTCGCCCGGGCGCGCCAGCTCTTGTCGGAGGCGGGGTATCCCGGCGGCAAGGGCTTCCCCGGCTTCAAGCTGACATGGCCGAAGCTCGTGACGTTCGACCTGGTCGCGCAGGCGCTCCAGCAGATGTGGCAGGCCGGATTGGGCGTCACCATCACGCTCCAGCGGATGGAGGCCAAGGAGTTCAACGCGGCGTTCCAATCGTACGCGACCCAGCCCTACGACGCGTTTCTCAACCGGTGGGGCTCGGACTACGAGGATCCGGCGAACTGGGCGAACATCCTGTTCGACTCCGACCAGGACTTCTTCCACACGAAGTGGCGCAACGCGCGGTACGACTCGCTGATCCGGGCGGGCGCCGCCGAGGGGAACCCGGCGAAGCGCAAGCAGCTCTACGAGTCCGCGGAGAAGATTCTCAACACGGAACTGCCGGCCATTCCGATTTTTCACCTCGGCGTCATCATCGCGATCAAGCCGTGGGTACAGGGATTCGCGTTGCCGCCGGCCGCGACCGCCTGGTACGGCACGTTCGGCCGCGTCAAGATCCTCGACCACTGACGGGCGGCGGGCCGGGGCCGCGCGGCCCCGGCCTCTCGCGATGGGCGCTTACCTTGCCCGCCGGATCCTGCTCGCGCTCCCCACCATGGCGATCGTCTACACGGTCGCCTTCCTGCTCGTGCACGCCACGCCCGGCGGCCCGTGGGACAATGCGGAGAAGCCGCTCGCTCCGCAAGTCCTGGCCAACCTCAAGGCCAAATACCACCTCAGCGACCCGCTCTGGAAGCAGTACGTGCTCTACCTCGGCAACGCGCTGCACGGCTCGCTCGGGCCGTCCTACGTCAACACGTCGGAGGACGTCGCGGAGATCATCAAGGACTTCTTTCCGGTCTCGATGCAGCTCGGCACGGAAGCCATGATGTTCGCGATCGCCGTGGGCATCCCGCTCGGCACCATGGCCGCCGTCTATCGCAACACGCCGGTGGACTACGCCGCGACCGGGATCGTCGTCCTCGGGATCTCGGTGCCCAACTACGTCATCGCGCCGATCCTCATCACGATCTTCGCGGTCGGGCTCCACTGGCTGCCCACCGGCGGATGGCGCGGCCCGCTGGATTCCCGCGTGCTCATTCCGATGGTTGCGATCGGCTTCCGCCCGGCCGCGACGCTCGCGCGGTATCTCCGCGCCTCCCTGCTCGAGGTGCTGCGCCAGGACTACGTCAGGACCGCCCGCTCCAAAGGCCTGGCGCGGTCCCGCGTCGTCATCCGGCATGGGCTCCGAAACGCGCTGACGCCGCTCGCCACCGTGTCCGGCCTGCTCGTCGCGGATGTCATCACCGGGTCGTTCTTCGTGGAGACGATCACGCGCGTGCCCGGCATCGGGCGGTACTTCGTCACGGCCACGACGGGGCGCGACTACCCCGTCCTGCTCGCCCTCGCGTTGCTGTTCGCGGTGATCATCATCACGATGAACATCCTGGTCGACCTGTCCTACGCCGTGATCGACCCTCAAGTGCGCTACCGGTGATGGGCCGCCATGGCTAGCACGTCGCTGCTCCACACCGGCGTCCCGGCCGGCCGCCCGGATCTGCGCCGCGGCTACCGCCGCGCGCTCGCCCGGTTCCGGCGCCACCGCATGGCCGCCGTCGGGGCGGTGTTCCTCGCCGCCGTCCTGTTCGTCGCCGCCACGGCCCCCGCGCTCACGCCCTACCGGTACGATCAGCAGGACCTGCTCGACACCTACGGGCCCGCGGACGCCCATCACCTCGCCGGCACGGACGCCCTGGGGCGGGACATGCTGAGCCGGCTGATGTACGGCGCCCGCGTATCCATGGGCGTGGGCCTCACCGCCACCGCCATCGTGCTCATGGTGGGCGTGCCGGCGGGCCTGACCGCCGGTTACTACGGCGGCACGTTCGACCTGTTGCTCATGCGCGTCGTCGACGTCGTCTACGCCATCCCGTATCTGCTCCTCGTGGTGCTGCTGCAGACCTTCTTCACGGCGTTTCTGCCGGTGATCCGGTCGGGCCCGCTCGTCTGGCTGCGCGCGCTCAACCAGGGCACGGGCGGCGTCGCGGCGATCGTCCTCGCCCTGTCGCTCGTGGGGTGGCTGGACGTCGCGCGGGTCGTCCGGGGACAGGCGCTCACGCTGCGGCATCGCGAGTTCGTGCAGGCCGCCAAGAGCCTCGGCGCCTCGGACCGGCAGGTCCTCACCGCGCACCTGTTGCCGAATGTTGCGGCGCCGATCATCGTCATGGCCACCCTGCTCATCCCGATGTACATCATCGCGGAAGCGGGGTTGAGCTTCATCGGGCTCGGCGTGCAGCCGCCCACGCCGAGCTGGGGTATCATGATCGCCGACGGCGTGGACGCGATCGAGTCGTATCCGAGCCTCGTGATTGCGCCCGCGGTGGTGCTGGCGGCAACGCTGTTGAGCCTCAACTTCGTGGGCGACGGCCTGCGGGACGCGCTCGATCCGTCGTCGGACCACTGACAAGGGACGCCGCGCCGGGCGCGCAGGACCGAGGCGCCGGCCGGGCACCGCGGCGCCGGACTGAAGGACTGAGGAGGCACGCCATGCATCAGACGCCGGGGACCGCGCTCCCCGCGGGCACGCTCATCGGACGCCCCCTGAAGCGGCGGGAAGATCTGCGCTTCATCCAGGGGCGGGCCCGGTACGTCGACGACATCACGCTCCCGGGCCTGGCGCGCCTCGTCACGATACACAGCCCGCACGCGCACGCGCGCATCCGCGGCATCCGCACGGACGCCGCGCGGCGCGCCCCGGGCGTCCTCGCCGTCGTGACCGCGGCTGACCTCGGCGGCATCTCCTCCCTGCCGCTGAACCCGCTCAAGGACGCGTACGTCGCCCAGGTCCCCCACCCGATCCTCGCGTCAGGACGGGTGCGGTACGCCGGCGAGGCCGTCGCGGCCGTGCTAGCCGACACCCTGGCCTCGGCGCTCGATGCCGCGGCGCTCGTGGACGTGGAGTACGAGGCGTTGCCGGCCGTGGCCGACCTGCGCCAGGCCCGAGCGGGGGCCGTCCTGCTGCACGACGGCCTCCCGGACAACGTCCTCTTCCGGTTCGTGCGCGGCAGCGGCGATGTCGACGCGGCGTTTGCCGCGGCGGCGCGCGTGGTGCCGGCGCGGCTCCACATCCCCCGGATCGTGCCCGCGCCGATGGAGCCGCGCGGCGCGGTCGCCGCCTACGACCGCGCCGCCGACCGGCTCACCGTGTGGGTCTCGGCGCAGGAACCCTACCGTCCCCGCGCGCAGCTGAGCCGGATCCTCGGGCGGCCCGAAGAGCGCATCCGCGTCGTCGTGCCGGACGTCGGCGGCGCGTTCGGCACCAAGGGCGCGCTCGCCCCCGAGATCGTGCTCGCCGCGCGGCTCGCCGTGGAGACCGGGCGGCCGGTCAAGTGGATCGAGCAGCGGCGGGACAACTTCATGGCGTCGACCCACGGGCGCGGCTTCGACGCCGATTTGGAGGTGGCCGTGGATTCCGGCGGACGCCTGACCGCGCTTCGAGGCACGGTGCTCGCCGACGCCGGCGCGTATCTCTATCCGGCGACGGCCATGCCCGCGTCGCGCGTCGGGGAGCTGCTGACGGGCGTCTACGCGATCCCGGCGGCGCGGGTCGAGATCATCGGCGTCGCCACGAACAAGGTCCCGACGTCGCCGTATCGGGGCGCCGGGCGGCCCGACGCGGCGTACATGATCGAGCGGCTCGTGGATCTCGTGGCGCGCGACCTGGCCGTCGACCCGGTCGCGCTGCGCCGCCGCAACCTCATCCCGCCCGACCGTTTTCCGTACCGCTCTCCGCTGGGGTCCCTCTACGACTCCGGGGACTACGGGCGGGCGCTGGATACGGCCTGCGCTCTCGTGGGCTACGAGCGGCAGCGGGCGGAGCAGCGGCGCGCACGGGCCGCCGGCCGCCTCGTCGGCCTCGGCGTGTGCGTCTACGTCGAGCCGGCCGGCGGGCAGCTCTGGGAGAGCGCCGCGGTCTCGGTGCGCCCCGACGGGAGGGTGATCGTCCGCACGGGATCGACGGCCCACGGCCAGGGCCACGACACGACGTTTGGGCAGATCGCGGCGGATACGCTCGGGCTGCCGCTCGAGATGATCGAGGTGCAGCAGGGCGACACCGAGCTCTTGGACCGGGGCGTCGGAACCTTCGGGAGCCGCTCGATCACGGTGGGCGGCGCGGCGCTCGTCGGCGAGCTGGAGAAGGTCAAGGCGAAGATGCGCAGGATCGCCGCGCACCTGCTCGAGGTGGCGGAAGCGGACGTGCAGTGGGACCCCGGACGCCTGTCCGTGCGGGGCGCGCCGGGCCGCGCCGTGACGTTCCGCGACGTCGCGGCCGCGGCGCACCGGCCGGACCGCATCCCCGAAGGGACGGACCCCGGCCTTGAAACGTCGGGCACCTTTACCCTGCCCGACATGGTGTACCCGTTCGGCGCATACGCCGCCGTGGTGGAGGTCGAGCGGGACACCGGGCGCACGCGCGTCCTCAAGTTCGTCGCCGTGGACGACGCGGGCCGCATCATCAACCCGCTCCTCGCGGAGGGCCAGGTCATCGGCGGCATCATGCAGGGGCTGGGGCAGGCGCTCGTCGAGGAGGCCGTGTACGACGAGACCGGCCAGCTCGCGACCGCCACCTTTGCGGACTACGCCACGCTCCGGGCGCCGCACGCCCCATCGATCACCGCGGAGTTCACGGAAACCCTGTCCCCCTACACCAGCCTGGGAGCCAAAGGCGTCGGTGAAGCCGGCACGGTCGGCGCCCCCGCGGCCCTGGCCAACGCCGTCGCGGACGCTCTTGCGCCGCTGGGCGTCGGGCACGTCGATCTGCCGCTCAACGAGGAGACCCTCTGGCGGGTCATGCGCGGACGCTGAGCCGAGTGCCCGGCCCGGAGCCGCGGCGCTACCTGCGCGGCGCTCCTCCCGCCTCGGCGCGCACGGGCCGGCCCGTGCGCGCCGACTCGTAGGCCATGAGCGCCACGGCGAGCGCCGCGCGGCCGTCCTCGCCCCGCGCGAGCGCGTTGGACGCACCGCGGCAGGCGGCCACGAACGCCTCGAGCATGGCGCGGTCCGCGTCCGCTCCCCAGTCGACCCAGATGGCGCGCTCGCGACCGTAGAGGGTGAGCCGTTCCGCAAACGGGTCAACGTCGAGCACGTCGTGCTCGGCCACGATGCGCAGCTCCAGCCCGCCCCACGCGGGATACCCGGGGGGCCGGTTCCAGCTCGCGTCGATGGTCGCGACGGCACCCCCCGCGAATCGGATCGAGAGCACGCCGACATCGTCGATCGGGCCGTCGTGCAGCAACGTGCCCACCTCGGCGTAGACCTCCCCCACCTCGTCGTCCAGCAACCAGCGCATGAGGTCGGCCAGGTGCACCGTGTGGTCCATCACCGCGCCGCCGCCCGCGCGCCGCGGGTCGCTGAACCAGGGCACGGACGGCCGCTGCCCGTTGTTGGCGCCGGATAGCGCCAGCACGCGCCCGAGGCCGCCGCCGCGAACCGCCCGGTACGCCGCCACGATCGGCGGCGCGAACCGCATTGGAAAGGCCGTGGCGAGGACCGCCCCCCGCGCCCGCGCCTCCGCGATCATCGCGTCTGCATCCTCGAGCCGCGTCGCGAGCGGCTTCTCGCACAGCACGTGCCGCCCGGCCCGCAGGGCCGCGACCGCGAGATCGTGATGATCGGCGTTCGGCGCGGCGATGACGACGGCGTCGGCGGAGCCGATCGCCTCATCCAGCGTCGCACGGTGCGGCACCCCGTGCGAGCGCGCCGCGGACGCGGCGACGCCGGTATCGGGATCATAGACGCCGGCGAGCGTCACCCCGGGGACCTCTCCGAGACGGCCCGCGTAGGCCGGTGCGTGCACGTGCGCGTAGCCGAGGACCGCGACCTTCACGCGCCCACCTCGACCGGCGCGGCGGCGGCCGCGGACGCGGCCGCCGCCGACGCGATGCGGACCGCGGCGACGGCGTCGTCGATGCCGGGGTCGAACGCGGACCCGTGTTCGAGACGCTCCGCGACGTGATGGAGCATGCGCGCGTAGGGACCACGGTCGATCGCCGCCTGCGGGTAGCGGGGCTCGGCCGCATCCGGCGGACGGTGGCGGACGAGCGGCGCCGCCCGGCGGCTGTCCTGCACGATGAGGCCGTCCGGCCCCGCCAGCTCGAGCCGGGTCCAAAACGGGCTGCCGGCCGGGTACGCCCACGACCCTTCCACGTGGGCCACGGCGCCGCTCGCGAACCGGAGCACGGCGAGGCCGTGGACCGCGCCCGCGCCCGCGTCCGGTCTCGCCGCGGCCCTGGCGTGCACGCGCCGCACCGGCCCCAGCACCCAGCGCAGGTAGTCGAAGTCGTGGATCAAGAGATCGACAAACAGCCCGCCCGACTGCGCGGGGTCGAGGATCCAGGGCGCCCACCCGGGCGGCGGGCCGCCGCGAAACGTGCGGGCGGTCGCCGGGCGGCCGATGCGGCCGCCGCGTACCAGGTCGCGCGCCGCGGCGTACTCGGGGAAGAACCGGACCACGTGGGCCGGCATGAACGGCGCGCGGGCGCGCGCCACCGCCGCCGCGATCCGTTCCGCCGCGGCGAAGGTCGCCGCGAGCGGCTTTTCGCAGACGATGGCCTTGCCGGCGCGGGCGGCGTCGCACACGCTGGATTCGTGCAGCGGGGTCGGCAGGCACACGTCGATCACGTCGATGTCCGGCGCCGCGATCAGCACCCGGGGATCGGTCACGACGCGCCCGTCGAACCCGCGGAGCCAGGGGCGCGCCGCCGGATCGAGCGTCGCGATGCCGGCGACGCGAACGCCCGGCACGCTGCGCCACGCCGCGGCGTGGACCTCGCCCATGAACCCCGCCCCCAGGATCCCGACCCGGATCACGGGACCGGCACCTCGACCCACCGCTCCTCGCGCGCGCTCCTGGCGATACACTCGGCGATCACGACCTCGCGGTGGCCGTCCGCGAACGTCGGAAAGCCGGGCGCCCGTCCGGAGGCGCGCCCGCCCGCGCGGATGTACTCGTAGATCGCGCGCGCGATCGCCGTGTGGCTGTCCGGAAAGCCTTCGGCGTGGCCGCCCGGGTAGCGCGCGTACGGCCGCGCGAGCGGATCCAGCAGCGCCGGATCCTTGATGAGCACCTCGTTCGGCCGCTCGCGGTGCCCGAGCCACAGCTCGTCCGGCCGCTCGCCGTCCCACGCCAGCGCGCCGCGGGCGCCGTCGATCTCGATGGCGAGACGGTTCTTGCGGCCCGCGCTCACCTGCGACACCATCATCACGCCGTGCGCGCCGCCCCCGAACCGGAGCAACACGCTCGCCGCATCCTCCGTGTCCACCCGGACCGGCGTCCGCTCGACCTCGGCCGTCTCGAAGGCGTCGAGCGACCGCGCGGGCTTGCGGCGGACGGGCAGCACGGTCGCGAGATCCGCGAAGACCGCGCGGATCGCAAGACCGGTGAGGTGCTGCGCGAGGTCGAGCCAGTGCGAGCCGATGTCGCCGACCGCGCGCAGGGCGCCGCCCTGCGCCGTCTCGACGCGCCAGTTGTAGTCGGTATCGAGGAGCAGCCAGTCCTGCCAGTAGCCGCCGTGCACGAGCGTCACCGGCCCGAGGTCGCCGCGGCCGATCAGGGCGCGGGCGTGCTGCAGCACCGGGTAGAAGCGGACGTTGAACGTCACGGCGTGGACGAGCCCGCTGGCCTCCGCGGCGCGGACGAGCTCCCCCGACTCGGCCGCGGTCATCGCCAGCGGCTTCTCGCACACGACGTGCTTGCCGGCCGCGAGCGCGGCCCGGGCCGCGGGATAGTGGAGCACGTTCGCGGCGGTGATGTGCACGACGTCCACCTGGGGATCCGCGATCAGGCGCCGGTAGTCGCCGTACGCCCGGGGAACGCAGAGCGCCGCCGCCTTGCGTTCCGCGGAGGCCTGGCTGCTGCCGGCGAGCGCGACGACCTCGACGAACCCGAGCCGGCGGAGCGATTCGATGTGCGCCGGGCCGATGAACCCGGCGCCGATCACGCCGACGCGGATCGGGAGGTCGCGGGCCATCTCAGGGCTCCCCGGCGGCGCCCCCTCCGCCGTCCCCGCGGTTCATCGCGGGAGAAACTGCCGCAGGTAGGCGGCGGCCTGCCGCAGCGCGCGCTTGCGATCGTCGAGGCTGCGCTCGAAGGCGCGGTCTTCCACCTCGACGCAGACGGGGCCCGTGTACCCCGCGTCCGTGAGCGCGGAGAAGAACGCCCCCCACCGCACCTCGCCGAGCCCGGGCAGCTTCGGCGTGTGATACGACAGCGGGGTGGCGAGGATCCCGACCTCGTCCAGCCGCTCCCGGTCGATGCGCACGTCCTTCGCGTGCAGATGGTGCAGCCGCGCGCGAAATTCGCGGATCGGCCGGATCTCGTCCATGCGCTGCCAGATCATGTGCGAGGGGTCGTAGTTGAGGCCGAAGCCGGCGTCGGGAATCTCCTCGAACATCCGCCGCCAGACGGCCGGGCTGACGGCGAGGTTCTTGCCCCCCGGCCACTCGTCCTGCGTAAAGAGCATCGGGCAGTTCTCGATGGCGATGCGCACGCGCCGCTCCGCGGCGTAGCGCACCAGCGGCGGCCAGACCTCGCGAAACAACGGCCAGTGGTCGTCGACGGACCGGCGAGGATCGCGGCCGATGAAGGTCGTGACGCAGGTGACGCCGAGGCGCTCCGCGGCGTCGATCACGGCCCGGAGGTGATCGAGCGCCACGCGGCGCTCGGCCTCGTCGGGGGCGAGCGGATTGGGGTAGTAGCCGAGCGCCGAGATCCCGACGCGGCTCCAGCGCATCAGCCCGCGCAGGTCGGCAGCCGTCCGCTCGTCCAGCGCGGCGGCGTCGATGTGCGTCACGCCGGCGTAGCGCCGCTCCGCCTTGCCGCGCGGCCAGCACATCACCTCGACGCAGTCGTACCCGCTCTGCGCGGCCACGTGAAACACGTCT
>JAJPJL010000115.1 GCA_021324255.1 Bacillota bacterium | reverse complement strand
GCGCGCGGAGCTCGTGAGCGACGACCCCTTCATCGGCGATCTCGTCGCGCACGTGCTGCGGAGCCACGGGAAGATGATCCGGCCGGCCCTGGTGTGTCTCAGCGCGCTGGCCTGCGCGAACGGCGCCACGCGCACGCCGGAGCGCGCGGCGCGCCTGGAGATCGCCGGCGCGGTCGAGTTGATCCACGTCGCCTCGCTCGTCCACGACGACGTCATCGATACCGCGAACCTGCGGCGCGGCCAGCCGACCGTGAACGCGGTGTGGGGGAATCAGGTCGCCGTCTTGCTCGGCGATTATCTCTTCAGCAAGGCGTTTCATCTGCTGGCCCGGCTCCACCGGACCGATCTCGCCGCGGCGATGGCCTGGGCCACGGTGCGCATGAGCCAGGCCGAGATCAAACAGATCAAGTACGGCAACACGCCGCACACCAATGAGACCGTCTACTTCGACATCATCGAGGGCAAGACGGCGCAGCTCATGAGCGCCGCGTGCCGGTGCGGCGCGATGACGGCGGGCGCCCGCGAGGCGGAGGCGAGCGCGCTGGCCGTGTTCGGGCTGGAATGGGGGATGGCGTTTCAGATCACCGATGACGCGCTCGATTTGACGGCGAACCCGTCCAATCTCGGCAAGCCGATCGGCAGCGACATCCAGACCGGCAAGGTGACGCTGCCGATCATCTACGCGCTCCTGGAGGCGCCGGAGCCGGACCGGCAGCACCTGGCCGCGGTGCTGGCGCGCAGCAACGGCGACGCCGGCGGCGAGGTGTCCCAGGACGTCCGGGAGATCCTCGCGCGGTGCGGCGCGGTCGACTACGCGCTCGGCGTGGCCCGGTCGCGCGCCGATCAGGCCGCGGCGGCGCTGGGGGCGCTCACCAACTCGCCCGCCCGTGACAGCCTCCAGGGGCTCGTGGAGTTCGTCACGGTGAGGACACGCTAGCGGGGCGGTACGGCCCATGACCCGCCGGACGTTTGCGGTCTTCGCGCCCCGCCAGGTCCGCGCGGCGCTGCCCGAGGCCCTGCGGCCGTGGCGACGCCTCGGCGACGTGCTGTTTCGGCTGGCGGTGCAAGCCACGGGCGCGCACCTCGCCCGCGCGCACGACGCGATCATCGCCGCGTGGCAGGAGTCGCTCCGGCGGCGGGTCCCCCGGTATCGCGACGCCGCGGAGACCGCGGCGTGGGGGGCCGAGGGCCTGCGCGTCCTCCTCGCCGTGACACGCGCGTGGACGCCGGAGGAGCACGCGCGGGCGCGCGACACCGTGTACGAGACCGCCCGCGCGGTCGCCGGCGAGCAGCTGCGGCGGGGCTTTTCGCTGGAGGAAATCCAGCAGGCCCTGGCCCTGTTTCGCCTCGCCGTGCTGCGGGAAATTCAGCACATGCTGCGGCGGCGGTTGTGGCTCGCGTTTCCCTGGGACGTGATGCGGGCCGCGGACCGGATCAACGAGGCGATCGACCTCGAGATGCTGGCGATCGGGCAGGCGTACCTGGACGAGCGCGCCGAGGTCATCCAGCGGCGGGAACGAGAGCTCGTGGCCGGCAACGAGCAGCTCCGCACCCTGCTCCAAGAGATGCACCACCGCATCAAGAACAATCTGCAGACGCTGGCCGACTTGCTCTACCTCGAAGGGCGCGAGGCGGGGTCGCCGGAGGTCGCCAGCCGGCTTCGCGACAGCTTGGCCCGCGTGAAGAGCATCGCCACCGTCCACCGGCTGCTGTCGCTCGACCACATCAGCGAGGCCGACGCCCGGCAGTTGGCCGAGGCGATCGCGGAGACCGTGTGCCGCGACCTCGGGACCCCGGGCACCCGACTCGAGGTGCACGTCGAGGGGCCGCGGATCCTCCTGCCGAGCAAGCAGGCGACGTCGCTGGCCCTCGTGCTCGGGGAGCTGCTGACCAACGCCATCGAGCACGCCTTCGTGGCGCGCGCGAAGGGGGTGGTGCGGGTCACGCTCCGCGAGGAGGGGGGGACCGTCACCGTCACGGTGCGTGACGACGGCGTCGGGCTGCCGCCGGGGCTGGACCCGCAGCGGGTCGAGAGCCTCGGGCTGTCGATCGTCCGGACGCTCGTCTCCCGCGACCTCCGCGGGCGGCTGGAGATGCGGGTCGATGGGGGCACGATCGCCGAGGTTACGTTCCGGCGATGAGCCCGCGCTCCCGGATCCTCATCGCGGACGATGAGGCGATCCGGCTGATCACGCTCCGGACCCAGCTCGCCACGCTCGGGATGGAGGTGGTGGGCGAGGCGACGACGGGGCGCGAGGCCGTGGCGCTCGCGCGCGAGACGGCGCCCGATCTGGTCATCCTCGACATCAAGATGCCCGAGATGGACGGGATCGAGGCGGCGCGGGAGATCAGCCGCGCGCGGGCGGTGCCGATCATCCTGCTCACGGCCTACTCCGACCAGGTCCTCGTCGAGCGCGCGGCGGCCGCGGGCGTCTTCGCGTACCTCGTGAAGCCGGTGGGAGAGGAAGACTTGTTGCCGGCGATTCTCACGGCCCGCACGCGGTTCGCCGAGTTTCAGGAGCTGCGCAAAGAGGTCGCGACCCTGTCCGAGGCGCTCGAGGCGCGCAAGGTCATCGAGCGCGCCAAGGGGATCCTCATGGACCGGCTGCGGATCAGCGAGGCGGAGGCGTTCCGCCGGATGCAAATTCAGAGCCAGCGGGAGAACAAGCGCCTCGTCGAGATCGCGCGGGCGATCATCACGGCGCACCCGATGCTCTGACCGCGGGTTCCCGGCGCGCCGGGGCCCGCCGCGCCTGCCCGCCCGCGCGCGACGGACGGAACCGCCGGCCGGCCGCGGGCGCTCCCTCATTGGTGCTATAATCGAGCCGCGGAGGTGCGCGACGATGGGACCGAAGTTTTGGGAGCTGATCATCGTGCTGGCCATCATCATCCTGCTGTTCGGCCCGAGCCGGCTGGCCGGCCTGGGCGGCGCGGTGGGCAAGGCCATGCGGGAGTTCAAGGACGCGACGAG
>JAJPJL010000088.1 GCA_021324255.1 Bacillota bacterium | reverse complement strand
TACTATCGCTACCTCCACACGGGCGGCGGCGCGTGGTCGATCGGCGGCTTCATCAGCGATCCCGCGCTGGATCAGGCGCTCGATCAGGCGCGCGCCCAGTCGAATCCGGGCGCGCAGCGGGCGCTGTACATGCGCGTGGTGCAAACCATGCAGGACGATGCATCGATGCTGATCTTCGGCAGCGGGGACTCCGGCGTCGGCTGGCGGTCTGCGGTCCACGGCTTCGCGCCGCAGGTCATCGGCGCGCTGTCCTACGCCGGAGGCGGCGTGCAGGACGTCTGGCTCTCGAAGTAGGCGCGCCGGGAGGGGGCGCCGCCCGCGCCCCCTCCCTCCCCGCCCGGTGCTCCGTTACCTGCAGGCCCGGCTTCTCGCGCTCGCGATCGCCCTCGCGCTGATGTCGGTCGTCGTCTTCTCGTTCGTGCACTTGATCCCGGGCGATCCGGTCGATGCCATGCTCGGCACCGAGGTGGACCAGGCCACGAAACAGGCGCTGCGGCACGCGATGGGCCTGGACCGGCCGCTGGTCGCACAGTACGGATGGTGGATCGGGCGGGCGCTGCGCGGCGACCTGGGACGTTCGGTGCAGACCAACGCGCCGGTGGCGGCCATCCTCAGGGAGAAGCTGCCCGTCACGCTCGAGCTGACTGCCGCCGCGGGGGTGTGGGGCCTCGGGATCGCGTTGCCGGCGGGCATCCTCGCCGCCGTGCGGCGCAACTCCGTCTGGGACCTCGGCGCCATGGGCATCGCGCTCGCGGGCGTGTCGATCCCGTCGTTCTGGCTCGGCGTGCTCCTGATCTTGCTCTTTGCCCTGCACTGGCGGGTGTTTCCCTCGATCGGGTACACGCCGCTGTTGCGCGATCCCGGGGACGCCCTCCGCCATCTCGTGCTCCCCGCCGTGACGCTCGGGCTCGGCCTCGCCGGCGTGCTGACGCGGATGGTACGCTCGGGCATCCTCGAAGAGCTGGGGCACGACTACGTGCGCACGGCGCGCGCAAAGGGGCTGCGGTTTTCCCATGTCGTCGCCGGGCACGTGCTGCGCAACGCCGTCCTGCCCACGCTGACGGTGCTGGGCCTCCAGGTCACGGTGCTCCTCGGCGGCGCGGTGATCACGGAGCAGATCTTCGCGTGGCCGGGGGTGGGACAGCTGACGGTGCAGGCCGTCCAGAGCCGGGACTACCCGGTGCTCCAGGGCATCATCCTCGTCGTGGCGGCGCTCGCCACGGTGATCCAAGTCCTCGTCGACGTGGGCTACGCCCTGTTGGACCCTCGCATCCGTTACGACTGATGCGCGGGACGCGGCCCTGGCGGGCGCTGTTGCGGCACCGGCTGGGCCTCCTGGGAGCGGTGCTCGTGGCGGCCCTCCTCGCCGCCGCCGCCGGCGCGCCGCTCGTCGCCCGCGCCGACCCGCTCGGCATGCACATGACCGAAGCGCTCCGGCCGCCGTCGGCCGCCCATTGGTTCGGCACCGATCAGTTCGGGCGAGACGAGTGGTCGCGGGTCGTTTACGGCGCGCGGCTCTCGTTCCTGGTGGGGTTGCTGTCGATGCTGCTCGCCACCGGCGCCGGCCTGCCGATCGGCGCCGCGGCGGGGTTTCTCGGCGGACCGTTCGACGCGATGGCGATGCGGGCGATGGACGCGATCCTGTGCTTCCCCGCGATCCTGCTCGCCATCGGGCTCGTGGCCTCGCTCGGGCCCGGCACGGCGAGCGGCATCATCGCCATCGGCGTGGTCTACGTGCCGGTCGTGGCCCGCGTCGCGCGCGGCGCCGTGCTGGCGCGCCGCCGGGAGGAGTACGTCGACGCGGCGCGGGCGCTGGGCCGCACGGACTGGGGCATCTTGTGGCGGCACGTGCTCCCCAACTGCGTCGCGCCGATCCTCGTGCAGGTCACCGTCGGGTTTGCGAGCGCGATCGTCATCGAGGCCGGCCTGTCGTTCCTCGGCGCCGGCACGCCGCCGCCGACGCCGGAGTGGGGCAGCATGCTGAACGAGGCGCGCCAGTTCATGGTCGCGGCGCCCTTCACGGCGATCTTCCCCGGGGTCGCGATCTCCCTCGCCGTGCTGGGGTTCAACTTGCTGGGGGACGGCATGCGAGACGTCCTGGACCCGCGGTTGCCCCGGTAGCCGAGCGCCGCACGGCCGGGACATCCGCCACGGGCGCCGGCCCCGGGGGATCCGTCCTCTCACCGGGGCGGCGCGGGCGACACGGGCGCCGCGTCACCCCGGCCGGCCGCGTCGAGTCTCCGGTTCAAGTCGTAGGCGGCGCTGACGAGCGCGAGGTGCGTAAACGCCTGCGGAAAGTTACCGAGGTGCTCGCCGCGCGGACCGAGCTGCTCGGCGTAGAGGCCCAGGTGATTCGCGTACCCCAGCATCTTCTCGAAGATCAACCGCGCCTGCTCGAGGTCGCCCGCGCGCGCGAGGCACTGCACGTACCAGAACGAGCAGATGCAAAACGCCCCTTCGTGACCGGTGAGCCCGTCGGGCGACTGCTCGACGCGGTAGCGGTGCACCAGCGAGTCGTCGATGAGGTCCTCTTCGATCGCCCTGAGCGTCGATCGCCACCGCGGATCCGTCGCGCCGATGAACCCGACGAGCGGCATCCGGAGCGTCGCCGCCCCCATCGCCGTCGAGCCCTTGGATTGCACGAACGCGCGGCGCTGCGGATCCCAAAACCGCTCGTGAATGTCCCGGGCGATTTCCGCCCGGACCCGCCGCCACCGGTCCACGTCCGCCGGCAGCCCGTCGCCGGCGGCGAGCCGCAGTGCCCGATCGAGCGCCACCCAGCACATCAGGCGGGAGTACAGGAATTCCTGCGGCCCGCCCCGGACCTCCCAGATCCCCTCGTCGGGCTCCGCCCAGTGCCCGCACACCCAGTCGATCATCCGCCGGAGCGCCGCCCAGAGGTCCTGCGAGATGCGCGCCCGGTGGCGGCGAAAGGTCCACACGGCATCGAGCAATTCGCCGTAGAGGTCGAGTTGGCGCTGCGCGTAGGCGCTGTTGCCGATCCGCACCGGGACGGAGCCCCGGTAGCCTTCGAGATCACGCAGGATCTCCTCATCGAGGTTCGCGCCGCCGTCCACGCGATAGAGTGGCTGCAGCGGCTGCGGGCCGCCGGCCTCGTGGCAGCGGGCCTCGATCCACCGCAGAAAGGCGTCCGCCTCATCGATCCGGTGGCCGGCCTGGACCAGCGTGGAGAGCGTGAAGGAGGCGTCACGAATCCACGTGTACCGATAGTCCCAATTCCGCTCGCCCCCGACGCGTTCCGGCAGCCCGAACGTGGCCGCGGCCACCGGAGCGCTGTGCGGGTCCGAGACCAAGAGGCGCAGGACCAGGTCGGACCGGTACACCATCTCGCGCCACCGCCCGTGGTAGCTCGAGCGTCCGGTCCACCCGCGCCAGAAGTTGAGCGTGCGCTTGAACGCCGCGGACACGTACGCGGGGCTCGCGGTCGGACGGTCCGGCCCGTGCGACGCGTCTTCGAGCACGAACGCCGCGGCGCCGCCGGAGCGCAGCGAAAACTCCGCGGCCACCGTCCCGTCCCGCACCTCCAGGGGGACGTCGCTGCGGAGGCGCAGCGGCGGGTGCGCGCCGTCCGGGATGAACACCGCCTCGCAACCCCTGGCCTCAACCCGGTGATGCGCGCGCGCGTAGTCGAAGCGCGGCGCGCAGACGAGGCGAAAGCGGATGTCGCCGCGGATCGCCTTGACCCGGCGCACGAGCGCCCGGACCCCCGCCGCATCCCGCACGGGCATGAAATCCGAGATCTCGGCCACGCCGTGCTCGGACAGAAACCGCGTCAAGAGCACGTTGGAGTCGGGAAGGTACAGCTGACGCGGCTGGGCATCGCCGAGCACGGGCTGGATCGCGAAGCGGCCGCCGCGCCGGTCGTCCAGCAGCGCACAGAAGACGGCCGGCGAGTCGAACCGCGGAAAGCACATGAAATCGACCGACCCGTCCATGCCGATCAGCGCAACCGTCCGGAGATCGCCGACCACGCCGTAGTGTTCAATGGGTTGATAGCCCATTGACCCTTCCTCAGACCGCGCTGAACGCGGAGGCCCTACCGATCCGAACCACTCGACACCGACGCGGAGGGCTCAGCTCCCGAGGCCCCGCCCGGAGGCGACGCCGGCGGGCGGCGGGGCGCGACGAACACCAGGTAGAGAATTTCGAGGATGCCCGCCGTGTTGACGATGAGCAGCACCACGAACCACACCGGCTGGTCCGCCCGCGCGGAGCGCCACAACGCGAAGCCTTTCCAGACGAGGGTCCACACCACCACCAGGAGCAGCGTCCCGGGCGGCAGCCCCAGGAGGCGCTGCCCGAGCGGGTGGAGGACGGCGGGCCACGGTCCCCCGGGCGGCGTCATGGACGCCGGCGCTCCCCGGACAGCCGCCGCACACCATCGGCCCCCGCCACGTAGACGACGTCGGCGAGACCGACAAACAGGCCATGATCCACGATCCCCGACACACCGTCCAGGACGGCGGCGCCCGCCGCCGGATCCGCGATCGTCCCGCATTCGAGGTCCATGAGCAGGTTGCCGTTGTCGGACCGCACCGGCCGCCCGTCCCGGAGCCGGAGCCGAGCAACGCCGCCCGGCCACCGGTCCGGGAGCGCGCGCGTCACCCACGGTTCCGCGAAGGGCACCACCTCGAGGGGAATCGGGCCGCGCAACTGCGCCACGAGCTTGTGGCAATCGGCCACGATCGCGACGCGGCGGGCGGCGAGCGCGAGCAGCTTCTCGCGCACGTGCGCGCCGCCTCCGCCCTTGACGAGGTTGAGCGCCGGATCCACTTGATCGGCCCCGTCGATCACCACGTCCGGCGTCTCCTCGAGGGTGGTCAAGACAATACCCGCGCGCCGGCCGAGGGCCGCCGCCTGCTCGGAGGTCGGCACGCCGCGGATGCGCCACCCGCGCTCGCGCACGAGCCGCCCGAGCTCCTCGATGGCGAACGCGGCCGTGGTCCCCGTGCCCAGGCCTACGACCATCCCGTCGCGGACCTCCGCGGTGACCGCGTGGACCGCCGCGTCGCGTTTCAGGCGGTCCCGCGGATCGGTATCGGGGACCGTCACGCCCGGCACCGCGTCGCCCGGCCCCGAACGGCTCACAGCTTGTACCCGATCTTGCGGAGCAATTGATGGCGGGCGGCGATGTCATCGGGCCCCTCGACGCCGAGCGGCGGCTGGCCGTCGATGACGCCGAGAATACCCCGGCCCTGCTCGGTCTCGCCGACGATCACCTGCAACGGGTTCGCGGTAGCGCAGTACACATGGCAGACTTCCGGGACGCGCCGCACGGCGTCGAGCACATTGACCGGGTACGCGTTGCCCAACACGACGAGAAACGCATGCCCGCACCCGACCGCCTGCATGTTGCGCGCCGCCAGCCGCGCGAGCTCGGGGTCGGTGCCGGTCGTGCGCACGAGACGCACGCCGCTGGCTTCGCAAAACGCCGCGCCAAATCGGACGCCCGGTACGGTTCCGACGAGCGCTTCGTGGAGATCCTCGACGGTCTTGATGAAGTGCGATTGTCCCAGGATCAGGTTGAGCCCGCCGGGGTTCTCGATGCCAACGACATGGATCTCCATGCGCGCCTCCTCACGCGTGCCCGCGTGCTTCCTTCACCCGCGGGAAAGCCCTTTCCTGGTCCGGGGTGGAGGGCGGACCGGGCGCGCCGCCGAATCCGCGCACGGCGCCATGGTCCGCGCCGCGGGGCGCCGGCGCGTGGCGCGGACGAGCGTTTTCAAGGGAGGGATCGATGCAGGCAACCGTACGCTGGACCGGGGGGCTGGCCTTCGCCGCCACCGCCGGCTCCGGCGGCACCGTGACCTTGGACACGACGCCGGAGCACGGCGGCGCGGGACCGTCGCCGATGGAGACCGTCCTCCTCGCGCTCGGCGGGTGCACCGGGATCGATGTGGTGTCGATTTTGGAGAAGATGCGCGCGCCGCTCGAGGGCCTTGAGATTCATGTCTCCGGTGAGCGTGCGGACGAGCACCCCCGGGTGTTCACCCGCATCGCCCTGGAGTACGTGTTCACCGGCCGGGCGCTCAAGCCGGAGCAGGTCCGGCGCGCCGTGGAGCTCAGCCAGGACCGCTATTGCTCCGTGTCCGCGATGCTGCGTAAGGCGGCCGAACTCACCTACACTTGGCGGATCGTCGGGACCACACCCGGATAGCGCGCGGAGACGCGGCGCGCGCGGGGGCGTGGATGCGGGCGCGGCATGCCCGCCGTGGTGAAGGCGTCATCCCGCGGTCGTGGAAGCTACAGCCCATGGAGCTCAACCGCGCGCTCGACCTGCTGCTGGCGGAAGCCAGCCCGGTTCCGGCGGAGCGGGCGCCCGTTCGCGAGGCCACGGGACGCGTTGCGGCGGAAGACGTCGCGGCCCGGGCTCCGGTACCGCATTTCAGCCGCGCGGCCATGGACGGGTACGTGTGTCATGACGACGATCTCCGCGATGCGTCGGCCGAGCGCCCGGTGTTGCTGCGCGTCTCCGGCGCGGTGCGGATGGGCGGCCCCCCGGGGCCGGGACCCGCGAGGGGAGAAGCCTGGAGCATCACGACCGGCGGGCCGATGCCCGCGCGCGGCGATCGCGTCCTCCCCATCGAGGCGGTCCGGCCGCAGGGCGCCGCGATACGCGTCGACCACGCCCCGGCGGGGCGCCGCCACATCGCCGAGCCCGGCGAAGACATCCGAAGCGGCGCCCTCCTCGTGGCTTCGGGGACCGTGATCACGCCGGAGACCGCCGCGGCGCTCGCGGCCGCCGGCGTGCAGGCCGTTGCCGTGCGCCGCCGGTTGCGTGTGGGCGTCGTCGCGACCGGCACGGAGCTGGAGGAGGCCGGGCCGGACGCCGCGGTGCTTGCGCCCGGACGCGTGATCAACAGCAACTCGATCGCCCTCTGCGGCGCGCTCGCCGGCCTGGGATGCGACGTCCTCTATCGCGGGGTCGTGCCAGACGATCCGGATGCCCTGCGCGCCGCGCTCGCGGGCGCGCTCGCGCGCGATGACGTGGTGGTCTCGACCGGCGGCGTGTCCGTCGGACGGTACGACGCCGTTCATCGAACATGGCTTGATCTCGGCGCGCGACGGATCGTGGGCCGCGTCGACCTCAAGCCGGGCGGGCCGTTCTTCGCGGCCCGCCTCGACGACCGGTGGGCCCTGGGACTCTCCGGGACGCCGGTGGCGTGCTTCGCCGCCTACCACCTGCTCGGCCGCCCCGCGGTCCTGCGCCTCGCGGGGCGGCGCGACGCCGTCCGGCCCGTCCGCATGGTCACGCTCACCACGCCGGTACCGCGCGCGGCCGACCGCCAGCGGGCGTTGTGGGGCAAGGTCCGCGAGTCCGCGGACGGCGAGCCGGAAATCGCGATCCTCGACGGGAGCCGCGCCGGCAACTACGCGGCGATCCTCGACGCGAACGCGCTCGCCCTGCTCGCGCCCGGCACTCCGCCGCTCCCGGCGGCGTCGCGCGTGCCGGCGTTGCTGCTCGATCGGCCCGAGACCGCGAACACGCTTGCGGTGCCCCGCTCGGAGCCGGCGCCGCTCGTCATCGGGGTGGTGGGAGAGTCCGGCAGCGGAAAGACCGCCGTCCTGAGCGGCGTGCTGCGCCGTCTCCGCGCGTGGGGCATCACGGCCGCCGCCGTCAAGCATGCGGCACACGGCTTCGCAGCCGACCGGCCGGGAAGCGACAGCGCGCGCCTCTGGGACGCGGGGCCCGGGCTCGTGGCCGTCGTGGGACCCGAGGAGACGATGCTCCGGATCGACGGCGCGATCGGCGGGCCGGACCGCGCGGTGCGCCTGGTGACCGACCTCTGCCGCAGCGCCCGGGGCGCACCGCCGGACTGCGTCTTTCTCGAAGGCTTCGCCGACCCGGACCGGCCCGCCGTCCAGGTCGGCGCCGCGAAACCGGGCGCGGGCGCGCGCGAGGTGTGGGCGTCGGTGCCGGCCGTCGCCGGCCTCGATCCCGGCGGGCTCGCGGGCGAGGTTGAGCGGGTGGCCGGCATCGTCCGTGCACGCTTGGGCCGAACGCCGTGAGGCGCTTGACCTGTTGGCTATAATAGACACCGTGATCTTAGGTGCGGAGGTGATGGCATGACCCGGAAGGCGGCGTCACGCGGGCGCAAGACCGGCGCCACGCACGCGGCGAAGTCGGCGTCGCGCGCGGCGACCCGGACTGGGAAGAAGACGGCCAGCGCCCGCGCGGCCAAGCCGGCGAGCCGGGCGACCGTCGAACGGAAGCGTCAGGAGACGCGCGAGACGGCGAGCCCGGGCATCGTCCGCGGGCCGGAGGCAGAAGAACTCCGCCGGGACGATCTGCCTGCCGCGCGCGCGGAGGAGGATGAGGATCTGGACTGGCTGGAAGAGGACGAGGATCCGCGCAGCCAGATTGTCGAGGACGACGACGACGAATGGGGGACGCCGGGCGACGACGAATGGTAGCGCGTCGTCGGTGTACGTAGCAGGGCACGACGACGGACGCCGCCCGGGGCAACGGGTCGCGTCCGCCGCCGCTATCTGATCGATCAGGAGTCTTGTCCCGCCGGGTCCCGGCCGCGCCGCTCGGCCCACGCCCGGCGCACCCGCTCCAAATCGTCCGGGGTATCCACGTCGTCCATCGCGGGCCCCGGACCGAGGTCGACGTCCGTCACGAGGTCCGGATGGCGCTGGAATAACACGCGGCCGCCCGTATCGCCTCCGAGCTGCTTCGCTTCATCGAACATGGCGCGGCCGAGGAGCGCCGGCGTGCCACGGACGCCGCCGGAGCGTGTTGCCACCAGCGGGCGTCGCGTGGTCCGGTACGCGTCGATGAGCGCGTCGATCATCGCCGGCGTCACGAACGGCTGGTCTCCGAGGAGGACGACGGCGGCGTCGCAGTCCGCCGGCAGCGCGGCGATCCCGACCGCGAGCGAGGTGCCCATACCCTCGCGATAGCGCGCGTTGAGCACGGTCCGGGCATCCGCCTGCGCGGCGACCGCGGCGACGTCATCGGCCTGGGCCCCGACCACGACGACCACCTCGTCGCACCGGGCCGCGCGCGCCGCCGCGATGACCCAGTGCAGGAGCGGGCGGCCGTCGAGTAATGCGAGGAGCTTAGGCGAGCCCATCCGCATCGCCCGGCCGGCGGCGAGGACGAGCGCGGCGATCACGCCGTTGCGCCTGCTATTCCTGGCAGACGACCGCGTTCCGCACCTGAGCGCGGGCGCCGGTATCCGGTCCGGTCTCGTGAATGGGCCCGCGCCGGTCGCGCAGCCTCAGCGCGCTCCGCCCGTTGCGCACGGCGAGCACCTCGGCAAGCAGGCTGAGCGCGATCTCCTCGGGGGATTCCGCGCCGAGGTCCAGCCCCACCGGCGCAAACAGGCGCTCCCGTGCCGCGGCGTCGAGGTCGGTCCCTTCCTTGGCCAGGTCGGCCAGCAACCGCTCCGTCCGCCGTCTCGGTCCGAGCACGCCCACGTACCGCGCGGGCGTCGCGAGCAGGCCGCGCAGCAGCGCCAAGTCGTGCAGGTAGTTGTGCGTCATGAGGATGACAAACGTATCGCCGTCGATCCGCACCTTCCGGGGAACCTCGGCGTCCGCGGCGAGCACGACCTCATCCGCCTCGGGAAACCGCTCGCGCGTCGCAAACGCCGGACGGCTGTCGGCGACCATCACCCACCAGCCGAGCTGGTGCGCCATCCGCACCACCGGCACCACGTCGTGTCCCGCGCCGCAGATCAACAGCGGCAACGGCGGCGCAACGACCTCCACGAACGCCTCGACATCGCCGGCCGGCGTCTCGAGCGCCACCACGGCGGACCGGCGGTCCGCGAGCTGCCGGCGCGCCGCCTCGACCGCCCGCGCGTCGAGATCCGGGTCGCCGAGCGTGCCCCGCACGCGACGGTCGTCTCCGGCGAGCACGAGTCGCGCGCCGACCGGGGGGCCGCCGGCCGGCGCGCCGAGCACCGTCACCAGCACGGTCGCCCGCCGCTCTTCGACGCCGTCGCGCAGCGCCGCCACGGTCTCATCGGCGCGGGCGTCGGCCACCGCCTCGATGAACACGTCGATCGCGCCGTTGCAGCCCAACCCGAGTCCCCAGACGGCGTCGTCGTCGGACGTCAGATCGTAGCTGACGAGGCGCGGCCGGCCGGTCGCCAGGACCTCCCGGGCGATCTCGGCAACGTCGCCCTCGAGACATCCCCCGCTGATCGACCCGTCGGTGCTGTCGTCCGGCAGGATCAGCAGCCGCGCGCCCTCGCGCCGGTACGTGGATCCCCGCACGCGGACTACCGTGGCCATCGCGGCCGATCCACCGCGGGCGCGCAGCGATGCGACGCGACTCAAGATGTCCCGTAGCTCTCTCATGACCCATGTCCTCCGGCATCGCTCGCCCGCAGCGCGGCCCGCGCCCGCGGCGACGGGCGCGGACCCCGCAGGTGGCGCTCCAACTCGCGCAGGCTGCGCACGCTGTGCGCGGATGCAAAGACGTCGACGTAGGGCAACGCCGCGCTCATCCCCTGGGTCACCGGCTCGTAGCCGGGGCTGCCGAGGAGCGGGTTGAGCCAGATCACCTTGCCGGCGCGCGCCCGCAGGGCGCGCATGGCGTCGACCAAGATCTCGAGGTCGCCCGTGTCCCACCCGTCGCTGCAGATCACGACGATCGTGCGCGGATCGAGGAGGCGCGCCCCGTAACGCTCATTGAACGTCTTGAGACTCGCGCCGATCTTGGTGCCGCCGGACCAGTCCGGGACGCGCCGGGACGCCTCCGCGAGGGCGCTCTGGATGTCCCGGCGGTCCAGGGCGTCCGTGACGCGCGTCAGCGATGTGCTGAACAGAAAGGACTCGACGCGCCCGAGCGCGTCCTGGAGCGCGTAGACGAACTGCACGAGGAAGCGGCTGTAGATGTCCATGGACCCGCTGACGTCGCAGAGCAGCACGAGCTTCGACTTGCGCACCCGCCGCCGCCGCCACAGCAACTCGACCGCGTCGCCGCCGAACTGCAGGCTGCGCCGCATCGTCCGCCGCAGGTCGACGAGCGTGCCGCGGCGCGCCGACCGCATGCGGCGCGACAGCCGGGTGGCGATGCGCCGGGCAATGAGCATGATGAGCTGCGAGATGGCGGTGAGGTCGTCGGCGGAAAACGCGCTGAAATCCTTGCGGGCTCTCACCTCCGCGGGACTGTAGGCCGGCACGGACCGCTCGTCGTCCGGCGCCGGCTCATCGCCCGACCACTCGGTGACGCTCAATTCGGCGCGCTCCGTGTCGCCCGCGGCGCCCTCCGGACCCTGCGCCCCGTCGTCCTCGGCGCTCGGAAGGGGGGGCGCGTCCGCCCCGGCAGCCTCCGCACAGAATCGCCGGAACTCCTCCTCGAAGACGGGCAGGTCCGGCGCGGACGATGTGAAGACGGTGCGCAGCGCCGCGCGCACCTCCTCGCGGTCGGCGATGTCGACGGCGGTCAGGGCGCGCAGCGCGTCGCCGATCTCAGCCGCGCCCACGAGGAGGCCGCGGCCCCGCAGACGGCGCCCGAACAGGGTGACGTTCGCGCCGAGATTGCCGGGGCGCATCCGCCGCGCTCGCGAGGGCGCGCCGCCCGCCTCAGCGGGGCTTGGGGAGTTGGGCGGCCAGGGACGCGATTCGTTCGGGGTTCCAACCATCGGTCGCGGGACCGGCCGTGCGCACCGCGTCGACGATCGGCGCGAGATACTGCGCGCGCACGCGCACGAGATCCTCCTGATCCTTGCACAGACAGCCCAGGGTCTCCTCGACGGCCTGCGCGTCCAGGTGCTCGCGATGCAGCGCCAGCAGCGCGGCGCTCCAGTCGAGGGTCTCCGCGATGCCGGGCACCTTGGACAGCGGGACCGTCCGAACGAGCTGCATGAACGCGCAGATCTGCTCCGCCAGCCGGTCGTTGATCGCCGGCACCTTGGAGTGGACGATACGGAGCTCCTTCTCGAACGACGGATAGTCGATCCAGAGGTAGAGGCACCGCCGCCGGAGCGCGTCGCTCAGCTCCCGCGTCCGGTTGCTGGTCAGCACGACGTACGGGATCTGGCGCGCCGTGATCGTCCCGATCTCCGGGATGCTCACCTGAAAGTCGGAGAGCACCTCGAGAAGGAACGCCTCGAACTCCTCGTCCGCGCGGTCCACCTCGTCGATGAGCAGCACCGGCGCGCGCTCCGCGGTGATCGCCTGGAGCAGGGGCCGCTTCAGCAAGAACGGCTCACTGAAAATGACGTGCTCCTTGTCCTCGACCGGCCGGAGGCTCGCTTCCTCGAGTTTGATGCGGAGCATCTGGCGCTGGTAGTTCCATTCGTAGAGCGCCGTGTGGACGTCCAGCCCCTCGTAACACTGCAGCCGGATGAGATCCGTGCCGAGGGCGCGCGCCATCACCTTCGCGACCTCGGTCTTGCCGACGCCCGCCTCGCCCTCGATCAACAGCGGCTTGTTCAAGACGATGCTCAGATGCACCGACGTGGCAAGCGCGCGGTCCGCGATATAGCCCTGCTCCTTGAGCACGTCGAGGATCTGCGGGATGCCGCCGAACGTTGCCGGCCGGGGTGCAGACGCCATCGGGAACTTTCACCTCTCCCTCGGGAATGCCGCGCGACGCCGTGCCGCCGCGGCGAGCCGAGCCGCAGCCGGCGAGTCACGCGCTCATGACCCAATTGCGCAAGCCCTACAGGTGCGAACCCTTACGACGTTTCAAACCCCTTCGACGTTTCAAACCTCTTCATTGTAGCATAACGAGGAGAGGCGCCCGCGGAGTCCCGCGCCGGGCGCGGTGGGCGGACGCGCCTCGCGCCGCACGCGGCCGCCGCGGGAACGACGCGGCCGAGCGGCGCACCGCCCGCGAGGCGCAGGCGTCCAGCCCGGCCGAGGCGCTTCAGCAGGCGCTCGAGCCGCAGCGCGTTGCCCGCGGTGTCGCACCGCCACGCCGCGGCAAACTCCCACGGTCCGCGGCCGCGCGTGTACCGGGCGGCGCGTCCGGCGCGGTGGGCGGCGAGCCGGCGCGCGAGGTCACGCGTGTACCCGGCGTACAGCGTCCCGTCCCCGCAGCAGAGGAGATACACAAAATACCCCCGGCGCGGCGCCCGGGCTGCCGCGGGACGGACGCCGGCGAGCCGCGGCGCTATAGGAATCGTCTTGCGGATCATCGAAACGTACACCTTCCTATGAGCACGCGCTACGTCGGCGCTCCCGTGCCGCGCAACGAGGACCCTGCGCTCCTCACCGGACGTGGTCTCTTCGTCGACGACGTGCGTCTCCCCGCTATGGCACATGCGGCCGTGCTGCGGAGCCCGCACGCGCACGCGCGCATCCGCCGCGTCGACACGGGGCGCGCCCGGATCGCCCCGGGCGTGCTGGCCGTGCTGACACACGCCGACCTCGGGGCGCTCGGCGGGCCACTGCCCAGGCTCATCCCGCACCCTGCCCTCGCGCACCACAAGACCCAGAGCGCGCTCGCCGGGGACACGGTCCGCTTCGTCGGCGAGCCCGTCGCGTTCGTCGTGGCGGAGAGCCGGTACCTCGCGGAGGACGCCTGCGATCTGATCGAGGTCGCGTACGATCCCCTGCCCGTGGCGGCGTCGCTCGAAGCGGCCGCCGCCCCGGACGCGCCGCGGGTCCACGAGGACATGGACTCCAACGTGTGCGCCCACTACACGCAGCGCGTGGGAGACGTCGCGCGGGCGTTCGCGACGGCCTCCCACCGGGTGCGCGAGCGGTTTCGGATCGATCGCGGCGCGGCGTGCCCCATGGAAACGCGCGGCGTGGCGGCCGCGTGGGACGCCCGGGCGCGGCGCCTGGACGTGTGGGACAGCACCCAGGCCCCGATCCCGATCCGCAACGGGCTGGCCGCGATGTTCGGGCTGGCGGAACAGGACGTTCGGGTGGTCGCACCGGACGTCGGCGGGGGGTTTGGACCGAAGGTGATGATGTTCTATCCGGAGGAGATCCTGGTCCCGCTGGCGGCGATGCGGCTCGGGCGCCCGGTGAAATGGATCGAGGACCGCCGCGAGCACTTCGTGGCCACCAATCAGGAGCGGGAACAGATCCACGACGCGGAAATCGCGCTGGACGCCGAGGGGCGCATCCTCGGCGTGCGCACCGTCTTCCTCTACGATGCGGGCGCCTACATCCCGTACGGCCTCATTGTGCCGATCGTGGCGAGCACCACGCTCCCCGGGCCGTACCGCATCCCGAACTACCACTGTGAGTTCCGCGCCGTGTTCACAAACAAAACCTCGGTGAGCCCGTATCGCGGCGCCGGCCGGCCGCACGGCGTCTTCGTCATGGAACGGCTGCTCGACCGCGCTGCGCGGGAGATGCGCATGGATCGCGCGGACCTGCGGCGCCGCAATTTCATCCAGCCGGACGAGTTTCCCTACGATGTGGGCGTGATCTACCAGGACAATGCGCCGCTGCGGTACGACAGCGGCAACTACCCGGCGTGCTTCGAGCGGGCGCTCGACCGCATCGGCTACGCCGGCTGGCCGGCGGCGCAGGCGGCGGCCCGCGCCCGCGGCCGGTGGCTCGGCTGCGGCGTCGCCTGCTACGTGGAGGGCACCGGCATCGGCCCCTACGAGGGAGCCCGCGTGACGGTCGAGCCCTCGGGGCGTGTCTTCATCGCCACCGGCGTCGGCACGCAGGGACAGGGGCACATGACCTCTCTCGCGCAGATCGCCGCCGACGTGCTCGGCGTCCCGCCGCAGGATATCACGGTCCACACCGGGGACACCGGCCTGTTCGGATGGGGTACCGGCACGTTCGCGAGCCGCTCGGCGACGGTCGCCGGCAACGCCGTTGCCCTGGCGGCCCAGGCCGTCGCGGCCAAGGCGCGCCTGGTCGCCGCGTCCGTGCTCGAGGCGCCGCTCGAGGAGATCGAGCTCGGGGAGGGCACGGCGTGGGTGCGGGGCGTGCCCGGGCGCTCCGTGACGTTGGGCGCCCTCGCCCGCGCGGCCAATCCGCTGCGCTTTACGATGCCCAAGGAGTGGGAGGGGCCGGGCCTTGAGGCCGCGCGCTATTTCGCGCCGCCTCAAGGGACGTTCAGCAACGGCGTCCACGCGTGCATCGTCGCCGTCGACGTGGAGACCGGCCTCCTCCGAGTGGAGCGGTACGTCGTCGTCCACGACTGCGGCCGGGTGATCAACCCCATGATCCTGGACGGCCAGATCCAGGGCGGCGTGGCGCAGGGGCTCGGCGGCGCGTTTTGGGAGAAGCTCGCGTACGACGACGAGGCGCAGCCGCTCAGCACCACGTTCATGGATTACCTCCTCCCCACGGCCGTGGAGGTCCCGCCGCTGGAGATCGAGCACGTGGAGACGCCGTCGCCGCTCAATCCCCTCGGGGTCAAGGGCGCGGGCGAGGCGGGCGTGATCCCGGTGCCGGCGGTCATCGCGCAGGCGGTGGAGGACGCACTGGCTCCGCTCGGAATTCATATCACGGAGGCGCCGCTCAGCCCGAGCCGGCTGCGGCAGCTCATCGTCGAGGCCCGGAGGGATCGATGAAACTCGAGGGGACCAACACGCTTCCCGCTCCGATCGAGACCGTGTGGAAGATGCTCAACGACCCCGAGGCGCTTCGCCGCTGCACGCCGGGGCTCCACGAGCTCAGGGAGTTGGAGCCGGATCGCTACGAAGCCACGCTGACCATCGGGATCGCCGCGGTCCGCGGCAGCTACAAGGGAACGCTGTCCATCACGGACAAGCGGGCGCCGTCGCACTACAAGCTCGTGCTGGAGGGGAGCGGCGGGAGTGGCTTCATGAAAGGCGAAGGCATCGTCGATCTCGAGGCGCAGGGCGACAGTACCCTGCTCAAATGGGTCGGAGACATGCAGATCGGCGGCATGATCGCCGGGGTCGGGCAGCGGATGCTGGGCGGCGTCGGCAAGATGCTGATCGGGCAGTTCTTCAAGTGCCTCGAGCAGCAACTCACCCGCGGCACATGACGTCCGCCCGCGCGGGCCCGGGCCGGTGAGCCGTCCCGTGACCGCACGCGGCGGGGGCGACCGCGAGCGCGGCCGCGGCGGGATCGTGCATCGCGGTCGCTCGCATGCCATAATGGGGACACGTATGGCGCACGAATTCGAAGCTGTGTCGATGAGCTGGCGGGTGGCCCGGGTCATGCGCGAGCCGGGCTGGAGCGGCGAGGTGCTCGCGGCGCATCCGCGGAGCTGCTACCTCCTGGACGAGGACGGCGCCGTGTACGCGGTGGTGCAGCAGCCGCTCGGCAACGGCCCGTTCAGCATCGTGATCCCGGCCGGGCCGGCCTCCGTGTTTCAGGACCTGGCGGCCGGCACACCCGTCGCCGGGGACGGCGCCCGACTCAGCCTCGGCGACGCGGTTCACATCGGTCTGGCCGCCGGAACGCTGTGGGATCCCAAGGCGTATCCGGGCCTCGCCGAGGACGACTTGGTCTTGTCGAGCTGCCTCGCCGCGGCGTACCAGGCGGCGGTCGACGCGGCGTCGCCCGCGAGCCTCGCACGGCTGCTCCCGTACCTGCAAGAGGAAGACCTGCCCGCGCCCCTGCACGATGTCGCGCACTTTCCGCGAAGCCACGCGCTCATCGCGGGCCTCGTCGACGGACTGGCGCAGCGTAACCGCCGGCGTCTCAAGGTCGTCACCGCGTCGCTCGCGGGGCTCGGGCCCGGGCTCACTCCGTCCGGGGACGACTTTCTCGCGGGCGTGCTCCTCGCGCTCGCGCTGGCGCAGGAGCGGCGCCCGGACGCCACGCTGCAGGAGATCGCCGACGAGCTCGTCGAGACCGCGGCGCCGCGGACACACGAGATCAGCGCAGCCTACCTCCGGGCCGCCCGCGCGGGCGAGGTCGCGGAGCGGTGGCTGCCGCTGCTCGCGGCGCTGGGCGGGAGCGACACCGAGGCCGCGGCCGCGGCGGCGCGGGCCGTGACCGGCGTGGGCGAGACTTCGGGGGCGGACATGCTGGCGGGGTTCCTCGGCGGGCTCAGCGCCGTCTACCGGTTCCCTCCGCTGGCCGAGGCGGCGCTGCCGAACATGCGCGCGCGGCCCTCCAGCCCGCCCGCAGCCGACAGCGCCCGCGCCTAACCCCGCTAGACGTGCTTGCTCGTGAGGAGCACCCGGCGGAGCGTCTCCATCTGCTCCAGCACCTTCCCCGTCCCCAGCACGACGTCGCAGAGCGGGCTCTCGGCCGGACGGACCGGGATCCGAAGATCGTCCGCGAGCAGCGTGCCGAGGCCGCGCAGCAGCGACCCGCCGCCGGTCAGCAGCACACCGCGGTCCATCACGTCCGCCGCGAGCTCCGGCGGGGTCTGCTCGAGGGTCATCCGCACCGCCTCGATGATCGTCTGCACCGGCGGCACCAACGCCTCCCGGATTTCCGCGCTCGTGAGCACGAGTGTGCGCGGGAGCCCGGAGATGAGATCGCGTCCCCGCGCCTTGATCGTCGGCTCCTCCTGCTGCGTACAGGCGGAGCCGATGGTGATCTTGATCTCCTCCGCCGTGCGCTCGCCGATCAGGAGGTTGTATGCCTTGCGCACGTACTGGATGATCGTGTCGTCCATCTCGTCCCCCGCCACGCGAATGCTGCGGGCGGTGACGATGCCGCCGAGGGCGATCGTGGCCACCTCCGTGGTCCCGCCGCCGATATCGACGACCATGGTGCCGACGGGCTCCCCGACCGGCAGGCCCGCCC
>JAJPJL010000121.1 GCA_021324255.1 Bacillota bacterium | reverse complement strand
GGGGAGGCGGGCCGGGGGTTTCTGTGGGGCAACCTCGTCGCCATCGCGCTGGCGCTGGTCATCGTGCAGGCGCCGCGGCTGGAGACGCTCGTCATGCAGGTCGCGATCGTGATCTACGCCACGCCGCTGCTCGCCGTCGCGCCGATCATCGCGGTGGTCCTGCCCGGTGACGAGCCGAAGGTGGCGCTCGCCGCGCTCGCCGTGTTCTTTCCGACGTTGATCGCGACGCTGCTCGGCCTCCGGTCGGCCGGGAGCGCGCCGCTCGAGTTGCTCCGCACGCTCGGTGCCGGCGGCCGGCATGCGCTCGTCAAGGTCCGCCTGCCGGCCAGCGTGCCCTGGCTCCTCGCCGGCCTGCGCGTGGCTGCCCCCGGCGCGGTGCTCGGCGCCGTGCTCGGGGAGTTCCTGGGCGGCGACCGCGGCCTCGGTATCGCCATGGTCAACGCCATGGCGACGCTGGACACGCCGCGGGTGTGGGGCCTCGCGATCGCCTCGAGCATCCTGGCGGGCGCAGGGTTTGCCCTCGCCGGCGCGGCCGCGCGCCTGCTCGTCACGTGGGCGCCGCCGCTGGACGTCGCGCCCTCCATCACCCGGCTTACGGGCGCCGGCGGCGGCGTGTGGTGGATGCTGCGCCAGGCCGCGCTCGTGGCCGTGTCGATCGGGGTGATCCTGGCGCTGTGGCAGGCGTTCATCGTGCTGTTCCAGCTCAGCCCGTTCTTCGCCAAGGACCCCGCGGCGGTGGTGCGGGACCTCGTCTCCGGGCCGCAGGCGCCCGGCGAACGGGCCCTGCTGGCCCAAGCCCTCGGCGCCACGGTCGAGGACGCGGCGGCGGGGTTTGCGGCGGGCACGCTGGCGGCCGCCGCCCTCGCGGTGGTGTTCGTGATGTATCCGCGAGTGGAGCGCGCGTTGATGCCGGCCGCGATCGTGCTGCGGTCCGTGCCCGTCATTGCGATGACGCCCCTGCTCGTGCTACTGTTCGGCCGGGGAGTGCTCGGCACAACCGTGATCACGGGCATCATCACCTTCTTTCCGACCCTGGTGAACGTGCTGCAGGGGCTGCGATCGGCGTCCCCGCAGGCCGTCGAGTTGCTGGCGCTCTACGGTGCGGCGCCGTGGATGATCGTGTGGAAGGTGCGCCTCCCGAGTGCGCTGCCCGCGCTGTTTGCGGCGGTGCGGATCTCCGCGCTCGCGTCGATCCTCGGCGCGATCGTCGCGGAGTGGCTGGCGACCGGCCGCGGGCTCGGCTACGTGATGATCACGGCGCGGGCGCAGTTCCAATTCACGGTCCTGTGGGCGGCCGGGATGCTGGTGACCACCGTGTCCGTGCTGCTGTACGGGCTCGTCTCGTGGATCGAGACGCCGGTGCTGCTGCGCTACGCGCCGGGGCAGGCGCGGCCGTGACGGCCTGCCGGCGCCGCGCCCGCCGGGGCGCACGCTGATGGCATGGGACGACGCGCCGGGGTACGATCGTGCCGCCCTCGTCGCCGCCGCCGCGGGGCGCCGGGACCTCGATCTCGTCCTGCGGGGCCTGTCCATCGTGAACGTGTTCACGGGCGAGACGCTGCCGGGCGACCTCGGCATCTCGGAGGGGCGCGTCGCGCACATCGCCGGGCCCGGCGATCCGCCGCTCCGGGGCCGCGAGGAACGCGACCGCCGGGGATGCTGGGCGATCCCGGGGCTGATCGACACCCACGTGCACATCGAGAGCAGCATGGTCACCGCGCGGCACTACGCGGAGGCGGTGCTGCCCCACGGCACCACCACCGTGCTCATCGACCCCCACGAGCTGGCGAACGTCGTGGGGCTGCGCGGCGTGCGGTACATGCTCGACGACTCGGCGGACCTGCCGCTGCGGGTCCTGGTGATGGCCCCGTCGTGCGTGCCGTCCGCGCCGGCCGTGGAGACCGCGGGCGCGAGCTTCGGCCGCGCGGAGATCGAGGAGATGCTGCGCTGGCCGCGGGTCGTCGGCCTGGCGGAGGTGATGGACTATCCGGCGGTGATCCGCGGCGACCGGCGGATGCTCGACCTCATCGACGCCGCGGAGGCCGCGGGCGGGCTGGTGCAGGGGCATGCGCCGCGGGTGCGGGGCCGCATGCTCTCCGCGTACGCGGCCGCGGGGATCGATTCCGACCACGAGAACCGGGAGGCGGTGGACGCCCTCGCGAAGCTCCGGGCCGGCATGTACCTCGAGGTGCGGGAAAGCTCGCTGTCGCCGAACGCCGCGGCGATGGCCGCGGCGCTGCGCGGCCGCGGCTATCTGCCCAACGTGATCCTCTGCACGGACGACGTCGTGCCGCAGGATCTCCTGGACCACGGCCACGTCGACCACGTCGCGCGGCGGCTCGTCGAGGAGGGACTGGATCCGGTCGACGTCGTGCGCTTCGCCACGCTCAACGCCGCGAACCGTCTCCGGCGCCGGGACCTCGGCGCGCTGAGCCCCGGGCGGATCGCCGACCTGGTGCTGCTCAGCGACCTCGGCCGGTTTCGGGTGCATGAAGTCTACCGCGCGGGCCGCCTGGTGGCCGCTGACGGCCGGTGCGTGGTGGACGTCGGGGGCCCGGTCCGCCCCGCCGCCGCGCTGGAGCGCGAAAATACCGTCCGGCTGCCCGAGCATTTGACCGCCGAATCGTTTCAGATCCGCCTCCCGCAGACGGCCGACGGCGAGGTGACGATCCGGGTGATCGACTTCAACGGCCGGAGCGCGCCCGTGCGGACCACGTACGGCGAGATGCCGGTCCGGGTCACCCGGGGCGAGGTCGTCCTGCCCGCCGCGGGCGGCGATCGGGTGGCGCGGCTCGCGGTCGTGGAACGCCACGGCGGCCACGGCGGTGTTGCGTGCGCGGTCATCCGCGGGTTCGGGCCGCGCGATGGCGCGCTCGCCAGTTCCGTCTCGCACGACTCGCACAACCTGACCGTGGTCGGCACCGACCCGCGCGACATGCTTACGGCGTGCCGCGCGCTCGCCGAGCGGGGGGGCGGCATCGTGCTCGTCCGCCAGGGCGCCGTTGCCGCCGGCATCGCGCTGCCGATTGCCGGGCTGCTCTCGCCGCGGCCGGCCGCGGACGTCGCCCGGGAGGTGGCGGCATTCCGGCGCGCGGCGGAGGCCGCCGGGCTGGCGGGCGAGCGCGCGTTTACCGGGATCGTCTCGCTCACGCTGGCCGTGAGCCCGGAGGCCAAGCTGTCCGACCGCGGCTTGATCGACGTGGAACACCAGACGCTGCTGCCGATGGTCATCCGATAGAACGACGCATCACCTTGGAGGGGGTGTCGGGATGGACACTGCGTTGCACCGTGTGTGGACCGCCGCCCGCGGCCGTGCTCGGCTCGGGCTCGGCCTGCTGGCTCTGCTCGCCCTCGTCCCGGTGGCGTGGTCCGTGCCGGGAAGCCCCGCGTCCGCGCAGGCGCGCCCCAGGGCGCCGTGGGTGATCGGTGTCAGCAACAACCTCGTGGGCAACGGTTGGCGCGAGGAGATGATCTGCTCGGTGAAGGCCGAAGCGGCGGCCCACCGGGCCCTCGTGCGGCGGGTGCTCGTGAGCGACATCAACGGTGGAGCGGCGGAGCAGATCGCCGGGATCCGCACGCTCATCTCCTCGGGCGTCAACGCGCTCATCATCGATCCGCCGGACGCCACGAGCCTCAACGGGGTGATCCAGGAGGCGACCCAGCGGGGGATCGTCGTCGTCATCGTCGATCAATTCGTGAGCTCGGACCTGCCGTACCAGGCCGCGAACGATCAGGTCGCGTACGGCCGTCTCGGCATGGCGTGGCTCGCGAAGCAGCTTCACGGGCAGGGCAACGTCGTCCTGCTGCAGGGCATCGCGGGCGCGCCCGCGGACACGGACCGGTACAACGGGATCCAGGAGGCCCTCAAGGCCTATCCCGGGATCCACATCATCGCCAAGCCCTACACCGGCTGGCAGTGGGCCCCGGGCGGCAAGGAGATGCTCGATCTATTGAACGCCCATCACGACATCGCCGGCGTGTGGACGTCCGGGATCGACTACACGGCCGTCAACGCGTTCACGACGGCGCACCGCGCCTTCGTGCCGATCGTCGGCGCGGACAACAACGAGTTCGTGCACCAGCTGATCACGATGCGGAGCAAGGGACTCGTCGGCGCGGCGGTGACCAATCCCGCCACGATCGGCGGCGTCGGCGCGGACATCGCGCTGCGCGTCCTCCAGGGGCAGACGGCCCCGAAGAAGACGCTGCTGACGCCGGAGGTGTGGGACAACGTCCACGATCTGGCCGCGCTTCAGGCCCACTACCTCCCGACGCAGGCGGCCACGTACAGCGTGGATTGGAGCGTGGCGGGGTACACGCACTACACGCAGCAGCAGCTGTTCGCCTGCAAGGGCCTCTAAAGGGCCACCTCTAGTGGGAGCCGTTGCCCGCGCGGGACGATAGCACCATGCGGGGGCCCGGCCGCAGGCCGCGGCCCCCGCGCGCATGGGCCGGCATCCGATGCCGGCGGTGAATCTCCTGGAGGTCCGCGGGGTCTCGAAGCGATACGGGGCGGTCGTCGCCCTCCGCTCGGCGAGCCTGACCGTCGCCGCAGGGGAAGTGCACGCGCTGCTCGGCGCCAACGGGGCCGGCAAGAGCACGCTCGTCAAGATCCTGACCGGCGTGATTCGCCCCGACGCCGGCACGATCGAGATGAGCGGCCGGCCGGTGCGCTTCGCGTCCCCGGCGTCGGCGCCGCGCGCCGGGCTCGCCGCGGTGTTTCAAGATCCGTCGCTCGTGCCCGACCTCACGGTGCGCCAAAATCTCCGGCTGACCGGGGCGGATCCCGCGGGCGTGCGCCGCTGGCTCGCGGCGATGGATCTCGGCGTCGACGAGGACGATCTCGCCGGCGACCTCCCGTTGCCGCTGCTCCGCATCTTGGACCTGGCCCGGGCATTGGCGCGGGAGCCGCGCCTGCTGATCCTCGACGAGATCACGGCCGCGCTCCCGGCGGACCTCGTGGAACGCGTGTTCCACGTGATCCGGCGGTGGCGAGCGCAGGGGCGGTCGGTGCTGTTCATCTCGCACCGGCTCGTGGAAGTGCGGACGATCTGCGACCGCGCGACGGTCCTGCGGGACGGAGCCGACGTCGGCACGCTCGTGCTCGCGGAGCGCGCGGAGCAGCAGATCGTGGCGTTGATGCTCGGGCCGATGGCGGCGAGTCCGGAGGCGCTGCGCCCGGCCGGGCCGGGCGCGGGCACGCGGCCGGACGCCGCCGTGCGGGACCGCGCCGGCGGCGCCTCGGCGGCGCCGCTCCTCCTCGAGGCGCGCGGGCTCGCGGTGTCCGGCGCGCTGCGCGGGGTCTCGTTGAGCCTCCGCGCCGGTGAGATCGTCGGCGTCGCCGCGCTCGAGGGGCAGGGCCAGGACGCGCTCTTCGACTGCCTCGCGGGGAATCGCCGGGCCGATGCGGGTGAGATCCGCGTCGCCGGCCGGACGCTCGCGCCGCGCACCCCGTACGACGCGATCCGCGCCGGCGTCGTGCTCGTGCCCGCGGATCGGGTCCACGCGCTGCTCCCGCAGCGGTCCGTCCGGGAGAACATCGCCCTGCCGCTGTACAACCGTGCGGCGCGATGGGGCCCCATCGACCTCCGCGACGAAGGGGCGCGGGCCGGCGCCGCCATCGCGCGGCTCGCCATCGATACGCGCGCGCAACGCCAGGTGCGGCGCATGAGCGGCGGCAACCAGCAAAAGGTGGTCGTGGCGCGATGGCTCGCCGCGGGGTTCCGCGTGATGCTGTGCTTCGACCCCACGCGCGGCATCGACGTCGGGACGAAGCGCCAGATCCATCGTCTGCTGCGCGACCTCGCGGCGGCGGGCGCGGCCGTGCTGCTGTTTACGAGCGAGCTCCCGGAAATCCCGCTCGTCTGCGACCGCGTGCTCGCGCTCTACGAGGGGCGCGTCGTGCGCGAGCTGCCGGCCCGCGCCGCCGACGAGGCCACGCTCCTCCGCGTGGTCCACGGGCTGGCGCGGGAGGAACCGCCGGGGTGACGGGGCCGCCGGCGCCGGGCGCCGCGGGCCGCCGCCCGATCGCCGCCCTGCGCGCGGTCCGGCGCAGCGCGTGGACCGTGGCGATCGTGGGCCTCCTCGGGGCGCTCCTCGCCGTGGAGAAGCTCGTGCACCCGACGCTCAACGTCTTCGATATGCAGTCGCTCGTGGACGGAGCGCTGCCGCTCTGTCTCGCCGCGATGGCGCAGACGGCGGTCGTGCTCTCCGGCGGCATCGATCTCTCCGTGGGACCGATGATGAGCCTCGTGAACGTCGTCTCCGCCCTGCTCATGACGCACGCGACGAACGGCCAGGCCGTGCTGATCGCGCTCGGCCTCATGGCCGTCGCGGCGGCCGCGGGGGCGCTGACCGGCGCCGTCATCGTCGCGACCGGCGTGCCCGACATCATCGTGACGCTCGCGACGGGGTTTGTGTGGGGCGGGCTCGCCCTGCACATCATGCCGATTCCCGGCGGCGCGGCGCCGGCGGGGTTCGCCGCCCTCATGACGGGAGAGCTTGGGAGCGTGCCGTCGGGTCTCGTGGTCATCCTGGCGGCGCTCGCGATCCTCTGGGAGCCCGTGCACCGGTCGCCGGCCGGCCTGGCGCTGTACGCCGTGGGCAGCAACCGCGCGGCCGCGTATCTCAGCGGCGTCGCGGTCGGCCGGGCGCGCGTCACCGCGTACGCCATGGGCGGCGCGTTTGCGGCGCTGGGCGGGTTCGCGCTGACCGCCAGCACGACGAACGGCAACGCCGCCGCGGGGACCTCGTACACGCTGACGAGCGTGGCCGCGACCGTGCTCGGCGGGGTGAGCCTCGCCGGAGGGCGCGGCGGCATGATCGGTCCGGTGGCGGCGGCGCTCCTGCTCACCCTGATCAACACCCTGCTGACCTTCGAAGGGGTCGACCCCAACTTCAGCCTCGTCGTGCAGGGGGCCATCGTCGTCCTGGTCGTGATGGTGGCGGGCCTCGTGCTCGTCCGGAGGCGCGGCGCATGACGCCTTACACCGCGACCGGACGGCCGGAGGTGCGCTGGCCGGCCGCGCGACGAGCGCTCGCCGACCGGCCGGCGCTCACGCTCGGGGGCATCTTGGTGCTGCTGCTCGCCGCGACCGACGCGGTGAGCCCCGGCTTCGTGACGCCGCACCAGTTGTCGACCACGCTGTTGTATGCGGCGCCGCTCGGCGCGCTCGCGGCCGGGCAGACGCTGGCGATGCTGACGGGCGGCATCGATCTGTCGGTCTCGGCGACGGCCACGGCCGCGGCCTACCTGATCGCCGGGCTCGGCGCGCGGGGCACGGCGCAGGCGGTTGCGGTCGCGCTCGCGCTCGGCCTCGCCGTGGGGATGACGAACGGCGTGGGCATCGGGGTCTGCCGCGTCCAGCCGCTCATCATGACGCTCGGGATGGCCGGCGTGCTCGGCGGCGCGCTCACGCTCGCGAGCCTCACGTTTACGAACGGCGTACCCGTGGTGCCGGACGCCGTGCACCAGCTCGGGTCGGGCACGGTCCTCGGATACCTGCCGCTCGACACGCTCGTGTGGGCGCCGCTCGCGATCGCGCTCCTCGCCGGCCTCGCGCGCAGCGGCCTCGGCCGCGCCATCTACGCCGTCGGCGACAATCCGCTGGCGTGCCGCCTGGCCGGCATCCGCGTCTGGCAGGTGCTGCTCCTGACGTATGTGCTGGGCGGCGTGTTGAGCGCGATCGCGGGGATCCTCCTCGTCGGGTACACGAACGCGGCGGACCTGAACCTCGCGACCCCGTATCTACTGCAGTCCGTGGCCGCGGTCGTGATCGGGGGGACGTCGATCCTGGGCGGGAGCGGCGGCTACGGGGGCACGATCCTGGGCGCGTTGATCCTGACCGTGCTCGACAGCCTGCTGACGATCCTCAACGTCTCGCAGGCGGGCAAGCAGATGCTCTACGGCGCGATCGTGCTGGGGCTGGCGTGGATCTACGCCCGCGCCGCGCCGGCCGAGTAGGAAGCCCCGCGCCGCCGCGGGAAAGTACCGGGGACGCCGCACGTCCGCAGGAGGCACCCGATGCAGCTTGGGTTCGTGAGCGCGATTCTCCCCGAGCTCAGCCTCGAAGACGTGTTTCACGTGGCCGCGCAGAGCGGGTACGACTGCGTCGAGGTGATGTGCTGGCCGCGCGGCAAGGCGGAGCGGCGCTACGCCGGCGTGACGCACATCGACG
>JAJPJL010000124.1 GCA_021324255.1 Bacillota bacterium | reverse complement strand
TACATCCTGTACAACATCGTCCTGCTGACCATGGGCGCCGCGGCGCTCAACTACCCGAACCCCATGCCCGCCGTGGCATGGAGCGTCGGCGGGGCCGTGCTCCGGCTCCGCGAGGTGCTCCTGTGGGGGGTGTCGCTCGTGCTCATGGGGACGCTGCACGTCTTCGTCCGGCGGACCAAGCTCGGCAAGGCGATGCGCGCGACCGCTCAGGACCAGGAAGCCGCCCGGATGATGGGCATCGAGGTCGACCACATCGTCATGCTGACATTCTTCGTCGGCTCCGCGCTCGCGGGAGCGGCCGGCCTGGTCTTCGGCCTGTACTACAATTACACGAGCTTCATCATCGGGTACACGGCCGGCTTGCGCGCGTTTACCGCGGCGGTGCTCGGCGGCATCGGTAACATCCCCGGCGCGATGATCGGGGGGCTCGTGATCGGTCTCATCGAGTCGGTGGGAGGGCAGGTGCTCGCCGTGCGCTGGACCGACGTCATCATCTTTTCCATCCTGATCGTCGTGCTCGTCCTGCGGCCGTCGGGTCTCTTCGGCTTGTCCGCGCCGCAGAAGTCCTGACGCGCATGGCCGACGTCTCGCCCACGCCCGCCGCCGCAGCGAGCGCCGAGCCGCTCCCGGCGCCCCGGGCGCGCCCGTGGGCCGGCGCGGCGGCGGCCTCCGTGCGCTGGATCCCGGAGGCGGCGCGCCGGCCGGTGGCGCTCACCGCGCTGGCCGCGGCCGTCCTGCTGTTCCCGGTGATCGACCGCAACGGCGGCGATGTCGACGCCGCGGCCAACGCGGGCTCGTTTGCCATCCTCGCGCTCGGCCTCAACATCGTCGTCGGTTTTGCGGGCCTCCTCGACCTGGGATACGCCGCGTTCTTCGCCATCGGGGCGTACTCGTACGGGATCTTTGCCTCGGGCCAGGTCCATCCGTTGTGGAACGCCGCGTGGCAGCCGTTCCAGTGGCTGGGGCTGGTGAGCCGTTTCCACGTCGACGGCGTGCCCGACGTCGTGCAGATGCACGTCTCGTTCTGGTTGATGCTCCCCGGCGCGGCGCTCATCGCGGCGTTGTTCGGCATCCTGTTTGGCGCGCCGACGCTGCGGCTCCGGGGGGACTATCTCGCGATTGTGACGCTCGGGTTCGGCGAGATCGTTCCCATCGTCGTGCGCAACACCCCGTCGCTCACGAACGGCGCGATGGGGCTCAACGGCGTGATCTCCCCGCAGATCTTCGGCTACCGGTTCGGTGTGAACGCGACGCCGTTTTACTACGTCGGCGTCGCCATGATCGCGGTGCTGCTGTTCGTCAGCTACCGGCTCAAGGACTCGCGCATCGGCCGGGCCTGGATGGCGATCCGCGCGGACGAGATTGCCGCGGGGGCCATGGGCGTCAACCGCACCCGCCTCAAGCTGCTGGCGTTCGCGGTCGGCGCGGCGTTCGCCGGCGCGACGGGCACCTACTACGTGGCCAAGCTGCAGACCGCGACGCCCGAGATGTTCATGTTCCCGGTCTCCGTGATGGTGCTCGTGATGATCGTGCTCGGCGGGACCGGCAACCCCGCCGGCGTGGTCGTCGGCGCGCTCCTGCTGCAGCTCCTGCAGTCGTGGTTCCTCGAGGACCTGACGCAGTGGGTGCACGCGCTGGGGCGGCTGGTCAACAGCCCCGGGCTCCAGCAGGTCGACCTCGTGCAATCGATCGAGCTGATCTTCGGCGTGATCCTCGTCTTGATGATGCTCTTCCGCCGGCAGGGGCTCCTGCCGGCGACCCGAACCGTCGCCGCGCTGTCGCTGGCGGAGCAGGCGGCGCACCCGACGCGGGGCGGCATCGGCGCGTCGCTGAGCGCCGTCCGCCGGGAGGAGGCCGCCTCCGGAACGCCGATGCTCGAGACGCGCGGGCTCGTCAAGCGATTCGGGGGCATCACGGCGATCAAGGACGTGGACGTCCGGATCGATCCCCATGAGATCGTCGGGCTGATCGGACCCAACGGGTCGGGCAAGACGACGTTCTTCAACGTGGTCACCGGGCTGGACCGCCCGGACGGCGGCACGGTGCGGTTCATGGGCGAGGACATCACCGGGCTTCCCTCCCACGCGGTCGTAGAGCGGGGGATCGCCCGGACGTTTCAGACGCTGCGATTGTTCAACGACATGACCGTGCTCGAAAACGTGCTCGTCGGGATGCACGCGCGGCTGCACACGGGCGCGGTCGGGGCCGTGCTGCGCACGCCGCTCACGCGCCGCGAAGAGCGGGAGGCCCGGGAGCGCGCCATGGAGATCCTCGCGGTGTTCGGCAACCGGCTCGTGCCTCGGGTGAACCATCTCGCGAGCAGCCTGTCCTACGCCAACCGCCGCCGGCTCGAGATCGCGCGCGCGCTTGCGGCGCGCCCCCGGCTCCTGCTCCTCGACGAGCCCACGGCCGGCATGAACCCGGCGGAGACGCTGGAGCTCGCGGACCAGGTGCGGAGCCTGCGGGAGATGGGCCTGACCGTGTTGATGATCGAACACAAGCTCAACGTCGTGAACGACATCACGGACCGCGTCTTCGTGCTGGACTACGGCGAGAAGATCGCCGAGGGGCTGGCCCGCGACGTCCAGGCGAACCCGGAGGTCATCCGTGCCTACCTCGGCCGGACAGCCGCTGCTGGAATTTAGGGACGTCGACACGCACTACGGCGGCCTCCACGTGCTCAAGCAGGTGTGCTACGAGATCTTCGCGGGCGAGATCGTCTGCCTCCTTGGCGGGAACGCCTCGGGCAAATCGACGACGATGAAGACGGTGCTGGGGATCGTGCGCCCGACACGGGGCACCGTGCGGTACCGCGGCGTCGTGATCAACGGGGTGTCCACGGCCGAGCGGGTCCGCCGGGGGATCGCGCCCGTCCCGGAGGCGCGCCGGCTGTTTCCCCGCATGACCGTGTACGAGAACCTCGAGATGGGGGCGTTTACGCGCTCCGACCACGCCGGGATCAGCGCGGATCTGGAGCGCGTCTTCGACATGTTTCCCCGGGTGAAGGAGCGGCGGCACCAGCTCGCCGGCACGCTCTCCGGCGGGGAGCAGCAGATGGTGGCGATGGGCCGCGCCCTCATGGCGCGGCCGGCGCTCTTGTGCATGGATGAGCCGTCCATGGGCCTGAGCCCGGCCTTTGTGGAGCAGGTCTTCGACATCATCCAGCAGATCAACCGGCAGGGCACCACCATCTTCGTCGTGGAGCAGAACGCGAACATGGCCCTGTCCATCGCGCACCGGGGCTACGTGCTGCAGACCGGCCAGGTCGTCCTTTCGGGGACGGCGCAGAGCCTCCGCGAGAACGAGATGATTCGCCGGGCGTACCTCGGCGAGATGAAGACGGCCTGATGAGAGGATCACCGTCCCGGCGCGGAGAATAAAGAGGCATCGGCGGGTCGGGGGCCTTATCGGTTGCGATAAGGCTCTTTTTCGCGGACGCGAAAGGGTTGGCGGGATGGCCGGGCGCTCGAGGGACGTCACAGACGAGATTCGCAGCAGGGTCGGCATCCTGGAGGTCGTGTCCGCGCACGTGACCTTGCGGCGGGCCGGCCGCAACTACAAAGGCCTGTGCCCGTTTCACTCCGAAAAGACCCCGTCGTTTACGGTCAATCCGGAGCGGGGCTTCTTCTACTGTTTCGGGTGCCACGCCGGCGGGGATGTGTTCGACTTCGTCATGCGGACCGGCGGGGTGCCCTTCGCGGAGGCGCGCAGAGAGCTGGCCGAGCGCGCCGGTATTCGGCTGGACGAGGGCGCCGAGCCCGAGCGGCGCGCGGGAGACCGGGAGCGGCTGCTCCGGGCCGTGGGCGAGGCGGCGGCGTTCTTCCGCGCTCAGCTTGCCGCGGACGCCGGGCGGAGGGGCCGTGACTACCTCGCCGGGCGCGGCATCACCCCGGACACAATCGAGCGGTTCGGGGTGGGCTACGCGCCGCCGGGATGGGATCATCTGCTCCGCGCGCTCCGGGCCCGCGGGTTCGAGCCGGCGGCGCTCGAGCAGGCGGGGTTGGCCACGGGCCGGCAGGGCGGCGACGGTTACTACGATACGTTCCGCGACCGGATCGTCTTTCCGATCCGCGACCTCCAGGGGCGTCCGGTAGCGTTCGGCGGCCGGGCGCTCGATGACACGGCGCCCAAATACCTGAACTCGCGGGAGACACCGCTGTTCGTAAAGGGGAAAACGCTCTATGCGCTGGACGTGGCCCGCGCTCCGATCCGGGAGTCCGGCGGCGCCGTAGTGGTCGAGGGCTACATCGATGCGCTGATGTGCCATCAGTTCGGGATCGAGGGGGCGGTGGCGTCCCTGGGCACGGCGCTGACGCTTGATCAGGTGCTGCTGCTCAAGCGGTTCGCGTCGCGGGTGACGCTCGTGTACGACGCGGACGCCGCGGGCGCCGACGCGGCGACCCGGGGCATCGGCGTCTTCAATGAAGCCGGCCGCGAGATCGGTACGGCCCAAGACGCGTTCACGATGCCGGTGTCGCTGTTCGGGCAGGCGGAATTGCCCGTGCGCGTGGCGGTTCTGCCCCCGGGGGTCGACCCCGACTCGTTCCTCAGGACCCAGGGACCGGAGCGGTTTCGATCGGTCCTGGCCGCCGCGCTACCGATCTTCGAGTACCGGCTCGAGGTCGCCATGAGGCGGCACGACGCGCGGACCGTTGAAGGAAAGGTTGGAATTGTTGACGAAATGAGTCAGTTAATCAATATGATGGCCCATCCGGTCCGCCAGGCGGAGTGTGTCCGGGTACTGGCGGAGCGGCTGGGGGTCCGAGAGGACGCGATCCGGGGGGAACTGCGGCGCCTGGGAACGCGCGATCACGGGCGGCGGCCGGCCAGGCCGGCGGCCGCGACGCCGATCCCGGAGTCCAGCGGCCGCACCGCCGCGGAGCAGTTGTTGGTGCACCTGCTCGTGGCGGAGCCGGGCCTCCGCGCGCCGATGCGGCGCGCGGTAACGGCGGAGATGTTCCGGGATCCCGGGTGCCGGGTCCTCGCGGCGGCGCTCCTCGGGCCGGAGGCCGCCGAGGAAGATGCGGGGGCGTTGCGCGAGCGGCTGCGGGAGGAGACGGCGATCTCGCTCCTGAGCCGATTTTTGATTGCCGAACCGCCGGTGCGGGGCGATATGCACAAGGTGGCCGGCGGCTGCGTACAAAAGATTAGGCTTTGCGATCTCGAAGAGCGCATCGCGCAATTGATGGACGCCCACGGCGAGGCGGTGCGGGCGGGCGACGATGCGCGGCGCGACGGTCTTGCCGCGGAATTGCTCAAGGCCCGGACTGAAAAGGAACGACTCAGGGAGTTGAAGGTAAGTGTCTAGGACACGGAGAGCACAGGTCACAACGGACGCCGACGCTTCGAAGCGGAAGCTCGAGGCCGAGCGCGCGATTGCCACGCTGCCGGCGGAGCTGCGCCAGCTCGTGGAGCAGGGGCGACAGCGCGGGTACGTCACCTACGACGAGATCCAGGCCGTGCCCGAGGTGGAGAACAACCTCGACGAGTACGACCGGATCTACGGGATGCTCGTGGATCTCGAAATCAAGGTCGTGGACGACCCGAAGGACGCCGAGAAGAAGAGCGACGACGAGGACGAGGCGGAGCCGGTCGAGCTCGAGCCGCTCGAAGGGGTCAGCATCGACGACCCCGTCCGGATGTACCTCAAGGAAATCGGCAAGGTGCCGCTCCTCAACTCCGCGGACGAGATCAAGCTCGCGAAGCGGATGGAGCGGGGGGACGAGGAGGCCAAGCGCAGGCTGATCGAGGCCAACCTGCGGCTCGTGGTCAGCATTGCCAAGAAGTACGTGGGCCGCGGGATGCTGTTCCTGGACTTGATCCAGGAAGGCAACCTCGGGTTGATTCGCGCGGTCGAGAAGTTCGATTGGCGCAAAGGCTACAAGTTCAGCACGTACGCCACGTGGTGGATCCGGCAGGCGATCACGCGCGCCCTCGCCGATCAGGCGCGGACGATCCGGATTCCGGTCCACATGGTGGAGACGATCAACAAGCTGATCCGGGTGTCGCGGCAGCTCCTCCAGGAACTCGGCCGGGAGCCGACGCCCGAGGAGATCGGCCACATCATGAAGATGCCCACGGAGCGGGTCCGGGAGATCATCAAGATCGCGCAGGAACCGATCTCCCTGGAGACGCCGATCGGCGAGGAAGAGGACAGTCACCTCGGCGACTTCATCGAGGACCAGGACGCGCTGGCCCCCGCGGAGGCCGCGTCGTTTACCATGCTCAAGGAGCAGCTCGAGGGCGTGCTGGAAACGCTCACGCCCCGGGAGCGAAAGGTGCTCCGGCTGCGCTTTGGGCTGGACGACGGGCGCCCGCGCACGCTGGAGGAGGTCGGGCGGGAGTTCGGCGTGACGCGCGAACGCATCAGGCAGATCGAGGCCAAGGCGCTCCGGAAGCTGCGGCATCCGAGCCGCAGCAAGCGCCTCAAGGATTTCATCGAGTAACGCGGTCGCGAGCCGTCAGTCCTCCGGCGCGGGGGGCCGGATGCCCGAGGGTGTCCATCCATGCACGCCGAGAAGCAACGGCGGGGTCTCGCCGTCGTGCGGATGCTGGTCGGGGTGATCTTCATCACCCACGGATGGCCGAAGCTGGCGGCGGCACTCGCGGACCCGCGGGTGCCGCAGTTTGCCGCGCAGCTGCATCGCATGGGGTTTGTCCCCGGCGTGGGGTGGGCGTGGGCGGTGACGCTGGTCGAGTTCCTCGGCGGCGTGTGCCTGCTGCTCGGCGTCCTCGTCCCGGTTGCGGCGGCGTTGATCGGGATCGAGATGGTCGTGGCCGGGGTTACGGTGAATCTCGCGCGCGGGTACTACTGGACGCGCGGCGGCTGGGAGATGCCGCTCATCCTCGCCGTGCTTTGCGGTGTCCTCGCGCTCACCTCACCGGGGCGGACGCCGGCCGCCCGGGCCGAGCGGCGGTAGGCGCCTCGCGGGATCCTTCCCCCGGCGGGGCGCCGCGATACGCGGGGGCCCCGGCGGAGCGTCACCCGCAGACATCCCGGAAGACTCTCAGGTAGTTGAGGCCCAGGAGCTTCCGCAGTTCTTCCTCGTTGAAGCCGCGCTTGGCCAGCGCGACCGTCAGGTTGGGCCAGTCGCCGAAGCTTTCGTAGCCGCGCAAGACGTGGTCGCCGAGCAGCCGGTGTTCCTTGAGGCGGAAGCCCGCCCAGTCAAACGTTCCCGAGCCGTGCCGCGGCAACGTGTCGGGATACTCGACGAGGGATTCCGTGCCCGGTCCGGGGCCCATCTTGTCCGTGCCGATGCCGACGTGATCGATGCCGCACACGTCGACGAGGTGCGCCACGTGCTCCGCGAACGTGTCCAGCGGCACCTCGGGTTTGTCGGAGATGAAGCCGGGGATCACCACCACGCCGAAATAGCCGCCGCGGTCGGCGATGGCCTTGGCCAGCTCGTCCGTCTTCCCGCGGTCGTGGTAGCACACGGCCTTGCTCGACGAGTGGGAGACGATCACCGGCGCCGTCGAGATCTTGAGCGCATCCCAGCCCACCTGCTCGCTGCAGTGGCTGACGTCCACGAGAATGCGCGCCTCGTTCAGCCGCCGGACGACCTCGCGCCCGAAGTACGACAGGCCCCCCTGGGTGGTCTCGGTGCAGCCGTCCCCCACGAGGTTGCGGAGGTTGTAGGTCAGCTGTACCATGCGCAGGCCGAGATTGTGGAAGTGCTGGATGCGGTCCAGCTCGTCCCCGAACGGCGTCGTATTTTGGAAGTCGATGACGACGCCACGTCTGTCCTGGCGGTGCACGCGCTCGATGTCGTCGGCGCTCCTGCAGATCTCGACCTTGCCGCCGAGCGCATGGACGATCCCGTACGCGCGGCTGATCAGTTCGTTGGCGCGCTCGAACGCGCCGGTATAGCGGTGGGATCCTGAAAATGTGCCGCACGCGACCGTTACCCCGGAACGGTCCCACAGCCCCAGGTACTGCGCCCTGGCCTCGGACGACGTCATGAGTTCGTCCGCCGTCATCGCCGCCATCCGCGGCGACACCTCGTCGCGCCCCGTCGCGCCTTTGCGCACGGCCTCCTCGAGCGCCTGCTTCATGCGGGGCGTGAACAGCGCGCCCGTCGTGATCGGCGGCTGCTGGGTGTCGATGACGAGGGCTTCGCGATGCAGGCGTTTGGCTTCGTCCGGGGTCAAGCCGGCCGTGCGCGTGCGGGGCATGGTGCGGCCTCCTGGAGCAGGGTCACGGCCCGCCGGGGCGGGCCGTGCACCCTATCCGCTTCTCGGCGGCCGTTCCCGCCTCCTCCGCGGTGGAACCTACGGCATGGGGCCCGCGTCCACCGACACCGAGGTCGCCGTGACGCTGCCGTCGGCGTTGGCCTTACCCCGCACCATCGCGTGCATCTGCGGCCGCAGCGCGGCGATCGTGATCGGCGTGAGCCGGTGGATCGACGTCGAGGGCGGCACCGTGATCTTCCACGTGCTGCCCTGGTGAGTCATCGTCAAGATCCTGCCCGACACGCCGGTGACGTAGCTGGCCACGACGGCGTTCGTCATCGTGTCGCCGGAGGTCATGAGCCACTGCCCCTCGCGGATCTTGCCCTCCCAGGCCGGGGGGAAGATGTTGATCGAGACGGCGCTCAGCTCCCCGTTCGCGCTCTTTGTCGCGTCCACGCCGATGAAGTCACGCGGCTTGATGTCGGCGAGGCTCGCCGGGCTGCGGCGGATGAAGTTCGTGGCCGTCGTGGTCCTGACGGTCCTCGCGCCGCCCGGCGTGGTCAGGACGATCGTCCCGGACGAGGAGGACGCGATCGTCCCCGCGAGCGTGGTGACGGCCTGCGCCCGGCCGAGTCCGATGAAGGCGCCGAGCGCCAGCGCTGAGATCGCGCCGGCGAGCGCCGCCGCGCCCGCGGCGCGCCGGATGCGGTGTCCTTCGCGATGCATGCACGCACCTCCGTGATCGAAATCGCGCGTGATTGTAGCATAGGCGCGTGTGAACTCGGTCACGGTTCCTTAACAACCCCGGGAGATCTACCCCGGGCGCTCCGCCGGCATCTCCACGGGATACGCCGGTATCGCGTGCCGGCCGTCGCCTCGGAGCACGTCCAGCGTGAGCCTCGTGCCCACCGCGTGCCCGCCCACGGCCGCCAGCAGGTCGTCGAGCGTCGCCACGGGACGGCCGTCGGCGCCCACGATGAGGTCGCCCGGCCGCAGGCCCGCGGCCGCCGCGGCGCTCCCCGGCTGCACCTCCATCACCCGCACCGCGGTGGCCGCCGCGACCCGGGACGCGACGGCGATGCGCCGGTCCAGCGTCACGGTCTGCGCCGTGACGCCGAGGTAGGCCCGCTGCACCCGGCCCTGCCGGATCACCTGCGACGCCACCCAGGTCGCCGTGTTCACGGGGATCGCGAAGCACAGCCCTTGCGACCCGGCGATCACCGCGGTGTTGATGCCGACGACGAGGCCTCGCGCGTCGGCGAGCGGTCCCCCGGAGTTGCCGGGGTTGAGCGCCGCGTCGGTTTGGATCACGTTTTCGATGAGGCGGCCGCTTTCGGCGCGAAGCGTCCGTCCGAGCGCGCTGACGACCCCCGCGGTCACCGTCGCCTGAAACCCCAAGGGGCTTCCCATCGTGATGACGAGCTGACCCACGCGGAGCCGGGACGAATCCCCGAGCGTTGCCGCGGGGAGACTTCCCTCGGGTACCCGCACGACCGCGAGGTCGGTGGGCGGATCGTCCCCCACCACCTCCGACGACAGCGTGCGCCCATCGGACAGGTGCACGTCGACGTGCGTCGCCCCGTGCACGACGTGGCTGTTGGTGAGGACGTACCCGTCGGGCGCGATGATGACGCCGCTGCCTCCCCCGCGGAGCTCACGCAACCCCCGGCGTCGAAACCGTTCGGGCGCGGGACGCGCCACAGCCAGACTGACCACCGAGGGCCCGAGCCGCTCCACCGCGCCCGCGACGGCGCGGGAGTAGGCGTCCAACGCCTCGATCTCGTCGGTCCCGGACCTCGGCGCGCCGTCCGCGGCCGCCCGGTCCGCGCCGAGACCGTTGATCGCGACCAGATGTACGCTGTCCATCGTCTCAGTCGACCATCCCTTCATCGCCGGCGGCGCCGGCATCTATGTTGTGTAGCGAAAACGCTCGCCGCCGCGGAACGTATTTCAGCGCCGGCCTCCGCGCCGCGCCCCGCGGCGGCAGGGGCCGCTATGCCCCCGTCGAAGGCAAGCGTCGGGCCGCTGGGAGGTGTGTGGTGAACGGCGACGTCCGGGACGTAGGCCTCGCTTCGTCCGGCTGGGATCGGATCAGCTGGGCCGACGGGGAGATGCCGGTGCTGCGGGCAATCCGGGAGCGATTTACGCGCGAGAAGCCGCTCGCGGGCGTGAGAATCGCGGCCTGCCTGCACGTCACCACCGAAACGGCGAATCTCATGCGCACGCTCCGGGACGGGGGCGCGCAGGTCGCGCTGTGCGCCAGCAATCCGCTGTCCACTCAGGACGACGTGGCGGCGGCGCTCGTCGCGGAGTGGCACCTGCCGGTCTTCGCGCGGCGGGGCGAGGATCGTGAGACCTACTACCGCCACATCCATCAAGTGCTCGACACGAAGCCGCACCTCACGATGGACGACGGCGCGGACCTCGTGTCCACGATCCACCACGATCGCACCGAGCTGCTCGGCGGCGTTCGCGGGGGCAGCGAGGAAACCACGACCGGCGTCATCCGGTTGCGCAGCATGGCCCAGGCCGGCGTCCTGCGATACCCCATCGTGGCCGTCAACGATGCGCTGACGAAGCACCTCTTTGACAACCGCTACGGCACCGGTCAGTCCACGCTGGACGGCTTGATCCGCGCGACCAACCTGCTGCTGGCGGGACGCACGATGACGGTCGCCGGCTACGGGAACTGCGGGCGGGGCCTCGCGATGCGCGCGCACGGACTGGGCGCGCACGTCATCGTGACCGAGGTGGATCCGACGCGGGCGCTGGAGGCGCTCATGGACGGCTATCGCGTCATGCCGATGGCGGACGCGGTCCGGGTGTCCGACGTGGTCGTAACGGTCACCGGGAACACGTCGGTCGTACGGCGGGAACACTTCGAGGCCATGAAGGATCGCGCGGTCGTCGCGAACTCGGGGCACTTCGACGTGGAGATCGACCTGCCGGCGCTGGCCGACCTCGCGGACGAGCGGCGGACCGTGCGCCCCGGCGTGGAGGAGTTCCGCCTGCGCGACGGCCGCCGCGTCTATGTGCTGGCCGAGGGCCGGCTCCTCAACCTGGCGGCCGCCGAGGGGCATCCCGCGGCCGTCATGGACATGAGCTTTGCCAACCAGGCGCTCGTGATGGAATACCTCGCGCGCGAAGGCGAACAACTCGCGCCCGCGGTCCACACGGTCCCGTCCGCGATCGACCGTCAGGTCGCGAGCCTCAAGCTCGCGGCGTCGGGCGTGACGATCGACGCCCTCACGCCGGAGCAGCTCCGCTATCTCAGCTCGTGGGAAGAGGGCACATGAGCCGCACGGCTGGGAGGCGGCGATGAGCGTCCATCCGGCCGCGCCCGCGTTGCACCTGGCCGATCGCATGGGCCGGCTCGGCACGGAGACCGCGTTCGAGGTGCTCGCGCGGGCCCGGGCGCTCGAGGCGCAGGGCCGGTCCATCATCCACCTGGAGATCGGCGAGCCCGATTTCGACACCCCGGAGCACATCAAGGAGGCCGGGATCCGGGCGCTGCGCGACGGCTTCACGCACTATACGCCCGCGGCCGGGTTGCCGGAAGCGCGCGCGGCGATCGCCGAGTACGTCGCCCGCACGCGCGCCATCGACGTGACCCCGGAGCACGTCGTCATCACGCCGGGCGGCAAGCCGGTGATCTTTTTCGTGACGCTTGCCTTGATCGACCCGGGGGACGAGGTCATCTATCCCGATCCGGGCTTTCCGATCTACGAGTCGGTGGCGCGGTTCGCCGGCGCCCGGGCGGTCCCGTGGGTCCTGCGGGAAGACCGGGCGTTTCGCGCCGATCCCGAGGATCTCCGCCGGCTGCTGTCGCCGCGGACGCGCCTCGTCGTCCTCAACTCGCCGCACAACCCCACGGCGGGCGTGCTGGCCCGGGGCGACCTGGAGGCGATCGCGGAGATGGTGCGGGGCCGGCCGATCACGGTGCTGTCCGACGAGATCTACGGCCGCATCCTCTACGAGGGCACGTTCGAGAGCCCGGCGTCCCTGCCCGGCATGCAGCCGCAGACCGTGATTCTCGACGGCTTCAGCAAGACGTACGCGATGACGGGGTGGCGGCTCGGCTACGGCGTGATGCGGCCGGACCTCGCCGCCCGGGTCACGCAGCTGATGGTGAACTCCAACTCGTGCACCGCGGCATTCACGCAGATCGCCGGGATCGCCGCGCTGCGCGGGCCGCAGGACTGCGTGGACCGCATGGTGCGGGAGTTTCGCCGGCGGCGCGACGTGATCGTGCAAGGGCTCAACGCCCTTCCGGGCGTGGCGTGCCGGGAGCCGCTCGGCGCATTCTACGCGTTTCCGAGCACGAAGGGCGTGGACGCCGACGCCGCGCGGCTGCAGGACTACCTGCTCCGGGAGGCGGGAGTGGCGGTGCTGGCCGGCACCGCCTTCGGTGCCCACGGCCAGGGGTTCTTGCGGCTGAGCTACGCGAATTCGGTGGAGGCGATTACCGAAGCTCTCGAGCGGATGCGCGGGGCGCTGGAGCGTTATCCACGGCGCGCCACCTAGCGCGTCATTGCCCAACTCCGGCCAGGGTTCGAGCCGGCCGGACCTGCCCTTCGCTCCGCGGATCGACGCCTACCCGATTCCGGGTTGTCGCTTTGTCCCCGTGCAATCGGAAGGGCGGAGGGACGCGCGCGCGCCCGCGGGCGTCGAACGCCCGCTCCGAGCAGATCCGGCCGACCATCTACCCTCGTCCAACATCAGAGATGCTGCACTAGGCGCGCCCGCCCGCATCTCGGGCCCGCGCCGCCCCAGCTCCGTCCCGCACCGGCACGTAGACATACGCGTCCACCGCGCCGCCCTCGGTCTCGACCCACACGACCTGACGGCGGTACTCGCCGCCCTCGTAGGCGTCGAACGCGGCGAGGGCGGCCGCGTCCACCCCGTCCAGCACCCGCCCGTGGACGCGCGCGCCCGGCGCCGGGTGGATCACGGGGTACCCGATCGCGGCATCCAGCCGCCGTTCGTGATCGGGGAGCACCGCGGGCTGCCAGGGTAGCCGGCGCCCGATCAGGCGCACGACCAGTGCCTCGTCTTGCAGCGTGCCGTACACGAACACCCGCGGCGGGGTCACACGATCTTGCCGCGTTGTTGCAGCCACTCCCGCAACGCCTCGCGCGCGGCGTCCCACCCCTGGCGCAACGCCTCGCGCGCGGCCGCGCGTTCGGCGTCCTCGCCGCCGCCGCCGCGGCGGTGGCCGAGGGCGGCCCGAAGCCGCGCCTCCGCGACCGGCGCGGCGTCCTCGAACCGCATCCGTTCGAGCGCCGCGCGGAGCTCCTCCGGCGCGATGCTGCGGCCGATCTCCACGGGCAGGTGTTCCAGGCGGTGCAGCAGCTCCAGGTGGCGCTGCGCGCCGCGGTGCTCGATCGCGTCCAGGCTCTGCTGGAGCATTTGGGCGGGATCCTTTTGCGGGCGGTCCCGATAGCCTTCGATGAAATACGCCGGGGGCTGGTTGAGCGCCTCGCACAACCGGAGGAACGTCTCGAACTTCGGGAGGGCCTTGCCGCGCTCCCAGTCTCCGACCGCGACGCCGCTGCGCAGGCCGAGCTGGCGCGCCAGTTGCGCCTGGCTCAGGCGCGCGGCGTGCCGGGCCTCCTGTACGCGCTTTCCGAAGGCCCGCCGCAGGTCGACGACGTACCGCTTCTCCATTCGATCAGCGCCGCGAGGCCGTCGCGACACCCTCCTTCCCCGGGGTCCCCGCGGCGGTCGCGTCGCCGCGGCCGCCGTGCCTATCCAGAGGATACCCTGCTCCTCCTGAAAGTGCAATTCGCCCGCGGTTAGACGCGGTTAGACGCGGTTAGAAGAGCCGCTCCTGCACGCGGGGCCGGTGCAGGCGGCGCACCGCCTCGCGCGCCGCGTCGAACGTGAGCCCCCGATCCGCCATCAATCGGTGAATCAGCTTCCCGTCGTGCCCGGGCAAGAAGCGCGCCCGTGGCGTCGCCGTCGCGTTCCCGCAGCCGCACAGACAGGGCCCGCCCGTGTGTGCGCGCGTCACCCCGACGAGCCGGCGGCTGATCCAGCGGCGCAGCTCGTCTTCCTCGACGCGCCACGCGCGGCCGACGCGGATGGCCGGCAGCTCGCGCCGGCGGAGCAGGCGCCGGATCACCTCGGCCGATACGCGCAGGTGGGTTGCGACCTCATCGGGCGTCAAGAACTTCCGGTTCATGGCCTGCTGTGTTGGCGGTCCGGCGCCCGACTCCCTGCCCGGGAGGAGCGGCCGGGCCCGGCGAACTTCACCGTCATGGGGTACGCGCGACTGGTCCAGACGATCGATTGCCACGCCGCCGGCGAGCCGTTGCGCGTCGTCATGGGGGGCATCCCGACCGTTCAGGGTCCGACGATGCTCGAGCGGCGCCGCTACATGAGCGAGCGGCTCGATGCCGTCCGCCGGCTCCTCATGTGGGAGCCCCGGGGGCATCAGGACATGTACGGCTGCATCCTGACGCCGCCGGTCACGGCCGAGGCGGACTACGGTGTCCTGTTCATGCACAACGAGGGCTACAGCACCATGTGCGGGCACGGCATCATCGGGCTGACGACGGTCCTGATCGAGACGGGACACGTTCCGGCGCAGACGCCGGAGACGCACCTGGCCTTCGACACGCCGGCGGGCCTCGTCCGGGCGCGGGCGCGCGTCGCCGGCGGCCGGGTGCGGGACGTCACGATGCGCAACGTTCCGAGTTTCGCGCTGCCGCCGGTCTCCGTGCGGGTGCCTGACCTCGGCGCGGTGCCGGTGACGGTGGCGTGGGGCGGAGCCTTTTACGCGCTCGTCGATGCGCAGGCCGCCGGCCTCGGCGATTCGCCCGGTCCGCTGCGCGGCCTCGTGGACGCGAGCACGGCCATCCGGTCCGCGACCGAAGCGGCGGCCGATGTGGCGCATCCGGCTGCGCCGGACATCCGGGGGCTCTACGGGGTGGTCACCTACTGGCCGCCGGCGCATCCCGGCGCGGATCAGACGAGCCTCACCGTGTTTGCCGATCGCGAAGTGGACCGGTCGCCGTGCGGCACGTGCACGTCGGCGCTCATGGCCGCGCACTGGGCATCGGGGCGCCTTGCGCTCGGCCGGCCGTTTGTGAACGAGAGCCTGGCCCGGACGCGGTTTACCGGGCGTCTCGTCGAGGCGACCACGGTCGCCGCCGTGCCGGCGGTCGTCCCGGAGGTGACGGGCCAGGCGTTTCTCACCGGCTTTCATACGTTTGTGCTGGATGCCGACGACCCGGTGGGCGAGGGCTTCCTGCTGCGTTAATGCCGCGATTCCGGCATCCCGAGCAACTCACGGCACGAGCAACCACACGATGATGGATTGGGCCGCGACCGGCCGGACACGGCCGGTCACGGTACTGACGTCACACGTCGACCGTGGCCGCCCGGGCCATGGCGGCGCACGAAGCGCGTGACGGGGGGCGATACGCCGGGCGAGGGGAGGCGGCGGCCCACGGGGAACCATGAGAGCCACAGGACGACGCCGGCGCGCATGGAGGTGAACGGATGAGCACGCCCACCGTGCGGGGTCACGTGAACGGATTGCCCGCTGTGCGCGGGCTTCTATGGTATGCTGTCGCGGCGCTTACGGCACTCCTGCCCGTCGCGTACGGCGCCGGGACGCTCGCCGGGGCCCAGGCGGCCCCGCAGACCGGCGGTACCGTCGTGTACGCCGTGGGCCCGCAGGACATCAACTGGTACATGCCTCTGCGGCCGGCCGCGTACAACACCGTGGTGGACAGCCTTGCCAACACCATGATGTACCAACCGCTGTTCTGGGTCGGCCCGGACGGCAAGATCGACTACAGCCACAGCGTTGCGAGCGCCATTTCCTGGAACCGGGACGGCACGGTCTACACCGTGCGTATGGATCCCAAGTGGCACTGGTCGGACGGGAAGCCGGTCACCGCGGACGACGTGCTCTTCACCTGGCACCTGATCCAGGCGGCGAGCGCGAAGTCGGCGCCGCGGCCGTGGCCGTACGCCCAGGCGGGCTTCGGGGGCATCCCCGACTTCGTCAAGGCCGTCACGGTGGTTACTCCGACCGAGTTTACCGTCACCCTCACACACCCGGTCAACCAGCTCTGGTTCGAGTACGATGGGCTGTCACAGTTCCGGCCGCTCCCGGCGCACGACTGGAACAAGTACCCCAACGATCCCGCCGCGGAGCTGGCCTACGTCACCAAGAATGGGAACAACGTATCGTTCTTCACGGTGGTCGACGGGCCGTGGAGGATGGAGTCGGCGGTCGATAAGCAATCATGGTCCTTCGTGCCGAACCCCCCGTACAGCGGCCACAAGCCGTATCTCGACAGGTTCATCTACGCGTACCAGACGTCGGACGCCGCGGAGGTGGGAGCCCTCAGAACCGGCGCGGTTCAGGTCGGCTATCTGCCGCCCACGGACTACGAGACGCGGAATCAGCTCCCGAACTACACGTTCTTCACGAGCACGAGCTACGGGTATTGCCGGCTGTATCTCAACTTCATCAACCCGCAAGTCGGGCCGCTCCTCCGGCAGTTGCCCGTGCGCCAGGCGATGGCGATGGGCATCGACCAGCGCGACATCATCGACACCCTGTACCACGGTCAGGGCGTCATCGGCAGCGGGCCGGTCCCGCTGATTCCGCCGACGTTCCTCGACCCCAAGCTGCGGACCCCGCCGTATCCGTTCGATCCGGCGGGCGGCCGGCGCGTGCTCGCGGAGCACGGCTGGTCCATGAAGGACGGGGTCATGACGAACGCGCGGGGGCAGCAGTTGAAGTTCACGATGCAGTACGTCAGCGGGAACACGACGATCGAGGCGATGGTGCAGCTCATTCAGAGCGACTGGGCCAAGGAAGGCATCGCCGTCCAGTTGCAGCCGAGAACGTTCGCCCAGATGGTCGGCATGCACCTGCGAAGCGATGCCGACCAGTGGCAGATCCAGGGCGGGATCTGCTGGGTCTGGGGCGCGAGCTATCCGACAGGCGACGGCATCTACAAGACCGGGGCCGCGTACAATTTCTACGAGTTCTCCGACCCGAAGCTGGACCGCCTGATCGACGCCACGCTGGCCCCGCATCCGACGCCGGCCGCGGCGCAGGCCGCGATGAACGCCTACGAAGAGTACGTGGCGAAGGTGCTGCCCCAGATCTGGATGCCGCGCCAGTTCGGCCTCTACGAGGTGGAGAAGGACGTGCACGGCGTGATCGAGACGCGCAACGATTTCACGGGGCAGATCCTGCCGCAGTACTGGTGGCGCAGCCACTGAGACGCGGCGGTGAGCGCCGAGCGCGCGGCAACCGGACGCGTGGCGCTCAGGGCGGCGCCGGCCGAGGGCCGCTACGCCCGCAACTGGAAAACCCTCCGCCGCCATCCGCTCACGTGGGCCGGGGCGGCAGGGCTGGGGTTCATCGCCGGCCTGTGCTTCCTCGGCCCGCCCGTGTACCAGACCGCCCCGACCGCCGTCGACATCCTGCACACGCTGCGGCCGCCGTCGGCCGCCCATCCGCTCGGGACCGATGAACTCGGGCGCGACGTGCTGAGCCGCCTCATGGTGGGCGGGCAGCTCTCCCTGGAGGTCGGGTTCGCCGCGGCCATGACGTCGCTGGTCATCGGCATCGCGTACGGGCTCGCGGCGGGGTACGGCGGCCGGTGGGCCGATACCGTCATGATGCGCGTGGTGGACCTCCTACGCGCCGTCCCCGGGCTGTTTCTGCTGCTGTTCGTCAACTCCGTCTTCAAGCCGAGCGCGGCGCTGCTCGTCGTGTTGATCGGGTTCGTCGCGTGGCACCCCGTGAGCCGGCTCGTGCGCGCCGAGGTGCTCTCGCTCCGGGAGCGCACGTACGTCGAGGCGTCGGTGGCGGCCGGCGCCTCGCGGCTCCGGGTCGCGCTCCGGCACCTGCTGCCTAACGCCGTCGGAACGATCGTCGTGACCGCGACGTTTGGGATCGCGGACGCCGTGCTCCTGGTGGCGGCCCTGAGCTTCCTCGGTCTGGGGCTGCCGCCGCCGGCGCCCAACTGGGGCGCCATGCTGGCCACGTCGATGTCCTATCTCCCGCAGAATGCCTGGTGGCTCGTGTACCCGCCGGGCGTGGCGCTGCTCATCGCGATCGTCTCGGTGAATTTTCTCGGCGATGCGCTGCGGGAGGCGTTCGACACGCGCCTGCGCCGGGATCTGTAGGTGGACCGCCGAGGCATGCCGGCTGGCCCAGCCTCCCTCCGCGAGTCGTCCCCGCGCGCGCCGGCCGGGGAGCCGGGGGAGGTTTCCGTCGCGTGACCCGGCTGGTCCTCCGGCGCGCCGTCGAGGCGACCCCGACGTTGTTGCTCTTGACGTTCCTCAGCTTCGTGCTCATCCACATCGTGCCCGGCGGACCGGCGACCGCCATGCTCGGGGATCAAGCGACGCCCGAGCTCGTCGCGCAGATCAACCACGCGCTGGGACTCGACAAGCCGCTCGGCGTTCAATACCTGATCTGGTTGGGGCACCTGCTGCGGGGCGACTTCGGCTACGCCTACACCTACCACGAGACCGTCTTGCGGCTCATCATCACGAACCTGCCGCGCACGCTGACCTTGGTCGTCACGGCGATCGCCATCTCGCACCTGATCGCGATCGCCGTGGGCATCTACCAGGCGACGCACCGCAATTCGTGGTTGGATCACGTGCTGACCGGCGCCGTGTACTTCCTCTATTCGATGCCGAGCTTCTGGCTTGGGATCATCCTGGTCTCGATCTTCGCCTACAAGACGGGCTGGCTGCCGGCGGGCGGCATCACCAATCCCACGGACGCGCATCCAAGCCTCGGCGCGCGTGCGGTGCACCTCGTGCTTCCGGTGGCCACGCTCGTCCTCTTGACGGTGGCCGGCTGGAGCCGATACGTTCGGTCGTCGATGATCGAGGCGCTGGTCCAGGACTACATCCGCACCGCGGAAGCCAAAGGCGTGTCCCGGGGGCGGCTGCTCGTCCGGCACGCCTTCAAGAATGCGCTGCTGCCGCTGATCACGCTCGTCGGCCTGTCGCTGCCGATCCTCTTCAGCGGCGCCGTGATCATCGAGACGGTCTTCAACTACCCGGGCATGGGCCTGCTGTTCTGGGACGCGGCGGGCAGCCGCGACTATCCGGTCTTGCTCGGTATCGTCGTCATCGTCGGCGTGCTGACGGTTCTCGGCAACCTGCTGGCGGACGTCCTGTACGGGTGGGCCGACCCGCGCATCCAGTACGACTAGCCCCGGCGCGGCGCGTCCGGTGCCGTGGCGACTTCAATTCACGCGCCCCCCCGTTGGGAAGATCAGCGCCTCGATCGTGGCCGGGTCACGTGGGGATGCGCGGACCGGCGCGAGCGCGGCTACTGCGGACGAGATGTCAGGACCGGCGCGCCGCCGCTTCCGCAGACACTCCAATCGGGGAGCACCACCCCGGTCAACGCCGCCGCGTTGTTCGAAGGCCGCGGCGCGGTGCCCGGGCCGAGCGGCATCTGGACCTGCGCGTTCCACCCGGTCTGCTGGCCCCAGCTGCCTTGCACGGTCGTACCGTTTCGGAACCAGAAGTTGAGGCCGACGCTCGGTCCCTCGCCGGGCCAGTTCGCGGCGGACAGTGTAAGCGGTCCCGCATGGTACTGGACCGATGGGGCGCCCCCGGCCGGTCCGAGGGCGTACCCGACGCCAAACGGCCCAAGGGCCAGGCTGGTCTGCGCCCCGGTCACCACCTGCCCCGTCGGGGAGAGCAGGGCGACGCTGGATGCCGAAACGTCGCCCGCCGCCACGGTCGCTTCGCCGATCGGCCCCAGGGTGGTATCGCCGACCTCCATCATCATGCCGGACCCGAGCGGCATCTGGTAGGCGAGCGCGCCGACGCTCTGATTTGCGGTGAGCTTCCACCGGTCCCAACTCATGGCCACCCCGGGACGGTTCGGGACCCCCACCATCGCAAGCGGCGTGCTGAGACTGTCGGCGGCGGTCAGGCTGGCCGTCCCGCTACCGGCGAAGTCCCAAAAGGCCCGCCACTCGCCGGGCGACCACGTGACAGTGTGGTTCGGCGTTCCATAGGCTTCCGTCGCGGTCGCGTTGGCGACGGACGCGCTCGTCGCCGCCGCTCCGAGCGGCACGGCGCACGACCCCTGGTCGAACAGTCCCTGCGCCGAGCCCGGCGCGGTCACCTGAACAGGGCGAGCCTCGATCCCATCGGGAGAGGTGAGCAAGAGGGTCGCCGTGCCCTGCTGCATCCCCCACACCGTCACGTGATCGCCGTCCGCCCACGCGCCCGCCACGCCTGCCGGGGCCACCTCGGCCAGCGTGACGCCCGAGGCCGGGACGTTGACGACACCCCCGACCGGCATCGTGACCGCGATCGTGGGAGGCGATGCCGAGGACGCGGACCCGGGCCCGATCGCGGCGACCGTGCCACAGATGACCGTCCACAAGATGCTGCGTAGGTTCATGCTCGATCCTCAGAGGCGGCTACGCGCGCCGCGCCTCGGCGCTGTGCCGGCCGCCATCCGCGCGTATCATACCACAGGCCGCCCGGCCGGACGAGGCCCGGCGCGTCAACGGCTTGGGAAACGCTAGGGCTCAGTGACCCGATGAATCAGCGCACGGGCCGGGGATCTGCTACCATTCGGCCGTCCGTACCGATCTCCACGGGAGCAACTCCATCCCGAGCACGATCGCCCCCCGCAGGTGTGTGACCACGCGGAGGAACGCCGCGGTCGCCGCGCTCATATCGCGTGCGATCCGCACCCCCAGCGCGGCCGCGACCGCGCCGAGCGCCAGCCCCGGGCCCCACGCGGTGTCTCCCCAGGCGCCCATGGCCAGCGTCGCGGAAACGGCAAAGGCGAGGAGTCCCCACGCCGAGAACCGGGGCCAGGAGCGCAGCAGCACGCGCTGCCGGCCGCCGCCGTGCTCTTCGATCGCCATCCGGAGACGCATCCCGCCGAGCGCGCCGCCGCGGACCTCGAGGTCCCAGTCGTCGAAGTCGCCCCCCCGAAAGACCACCGCGCCTTCGGCCCGGAGGTCGTGCTCGATCGTCTCCAGCCACGCCACCGTGGACTGCCATGTCTCGCTCCAGATCGCCGAGCGACGCGGCCACGGCGCGCTGAAGCCCGCCACCTTGTGCGCCCGCCAGGGTGTCAGGCCGTTCTGCAGCCGGCCGTAGAGCCGCGCCGCGGGATGGAGCAGGTGGATCATGAGCATGACGGCGTACCGCCGCGCGCGCTCCACGGGATCCCGCATCTGCCGGCACGCCGGCGACCGGCCGGCGCCCATCGCCGCATGGTACACGAGCGCGCCGACCGACAGCCCGAGCAGCGGAATGGCCGCGCGAAGCGGCGGCCACCAGGCGCTGAGCAGCGCCAGCCCGGCCAGCGCCGCGACGACCAGATACCACTCGGGGATCGAGGGAAGGGACCACAGCGGATGAAACGGGGCCGCGTATACCGACTGATACGGCGCGAGCCCCCACGTGCCGTGGTAGATGCGCCCCCGGTGCAAGGCCGCGCCGGCCTCGTACACCCGGCCGCGCCACGTCAGGTGGCCGGCCGAGTTGTATTTCTCCGGCCACTTCTGCTCGAGGAGCGCCTCGGAACGGCCGTAGCCAACTTGCTGCTTCCAATAGGCCGCGAGCGTGTTCCGGCGGCGATGCCAGACCAGCGCGGTGGGGCAAAAGCCGATGGTGCCGCCGGCCCCCTGAATGCGCCAGCCGACGTCCACGTCGTCGCCGGCGACCCGGAACTGCGGGTCGAACCCGCGGATCGCCTCCAGCGCGGTCCGCCGGAACGCCATGTTGCAACCGGGAACATGTTCCGCTTCGTCGTCCGTGAGCATCACGTGCGTCGGGGTCCCCGGCGCGTGCGCCAGACACTCGGCGATCCGGTCCGGCGTCTGATCGGGACCGGCCGGCGGGCGGTTCGGCCCGCCCATCACCGCGTGCGGAGTTCGCGCAAACGCCAGCGCGAGATAGCGGAGCCAATGCGGCTCGGGGCTGGCGTCGTCGTCGAGGTAGGCGACGATGTCCCCGGTGGCCTCGGCCAGCCCGGCGTTGCGCGCGGCGCTGAGCCCGGCGCCGCCGGTGTTGATGGTCTTGAACCCGTAGCTCCGGGCGATGGCCCCGGTCCCATCGATCGACCCGTCGTCGACGACGATGGCCTCGTAGTCCGGATAGTCGAGGCGTTGGATACCCTTCAGGCACTCGCGGATGGTTCGCACGCCGTTGCGGCTGCACACGATCACGGAGATGCGCGGCCACCGAACGTCGCTCGGAAACGGTGCCGTGGCCACGGCGCGGCACACGGCCGTCATCCCCGGCTTGGGCGCCCGGTCGCGATCGGTCAGGCCAAACGTCCACTCCTCGATGTCGTACCCGCCGCGATGCCATTCGTCTGTCCACGCGAAGACGCAGACGCCCGCGCAGCCGGCCGCGAACGCCGCGCGAACCTGCTCCGCCGTCATCGTGTATCCGCCCGGCCCGTGGGTCCCCGTGTCGCACCCGAGCTCGGCGAGGACGAGCGGCCGGTCGCCGGCGATGTGCTGCAACCGGGCCACGTACGCCTCGAACCGGGTCTGCGATTCCAGGTAGACGTTGAAGCAGGCGAGATCGAGAAACGGAAGATCGAGGTACTCCGTGGTCGGGTAGTTCACGTAGGTGACGAGGCTCGCCGGATCCTCAGCCTTGACGGCGTCATAGAGGCGCCCGATGAAGCGCTGGATCGCGGGCGCGCCGTGCCACCGCACGATGGAGGCGGGAATCTCGTTCCCCGCCGCGTAGCACAGCACGGCCGGGTGCCCGGCGCACCGCCGCACGCCGGCCCGCGCGGCCGTAATGATGTCGCGGGCGCGGCCGGGGTCGTCCAAAAACGCGATGTGCTGCTCCCACGGCAACCCGATCAGCACCCGGAGGCCGCGCTGCTGCGCGGCGTCGAGGAGCCACAACGGGGGAACCGTGTACGTGCGGACGACGTTGAACCCGTAGGCCGCCATCCGGTCAAGGTCCGCGTCGACCACGTGGGGCGCGGGATACTCGGTGCCGTCTTCCCGCGGTCGAAACGGCCCGTATGTGACGCCTCTGATCCACAACGGACGATCGCCGGCGTACAGCAACTTTCCGGCGACCCGGGGGCGCGGCGCGAGCGCGGCAAGGGGCCGCCCGGCGCCGCCGTGCAGGGCTGTCGGCGTGTTAATCTCGTTCATGTGTCCAGATCATCGCGTGGATGCGGCGCGCGCGTCCGAGTAGGTGGGACGACCGGCGAGGGCCGCCCTGGATCCACGGGCCGTTCAGAGTCGTGGCATCCGTGTCGTGACGGCGCGCAGGGACTCGCGCCGCACCACCCGGCGTCGGAGACGCACGATCTATTTGTGTCATACCCTCGAACATCTCGTTCAAATCTTCACCGCGCCTTTCCGGCAGATTGCGGGCGTCTATCCCGTACGTTGGCGGACACCCGGAGTGTTCTCGCCGGATGGCTCGACCGTGCGCCGGGACGCCCGCGGAGTCTGGGTAAATATGCGTAGTATGCATGGCGACGCCGCATCATGAGAACACAGTTTCGCCTCTTTCGCTACCTCCGGCCCCACTGGCGCGAAGCGCTCGGCGTCCTCGGCGTGATGGTCGTCACCATCGCCATGGACGTGTTGCGCCCGTGGCCAACGAAGCTCTTAGTGGATCAGGTGCTGGAGCGGCGTCCGTTGCCGGGATGGCTGCACGGTGCGGCGGCAGCCCTTCCGGGGACGTCGGGGGCGGGCGGGCTACTCGTGTGGGTGTGCGTCGCGACGGTGCTCATCGTCGCGGCCGGCGCGGTGGCCTCGATGCTGGAGACCACCGCGGCGGTGCGTCTCGGACAACGTATGGTCTACGACCTCGGTGCGGATCTTTTCCTGCACCTGCAGCGACTGTCGCTGACGTTCCACCGCAGGCGCCCGGTCGGCGACTCCATTTCGCGCGTCACGGTGGATTCGTACTGCGTGCAGGCGCTGCTCAACGGCGCGTTGCACCCGCTGCTTCGCTCCGGCGCCACCCTCGTCGCGATGTTCGCGGTCATGTGGCAACTCGAACCGCGCATGACCGCGCTGTCGCTCGTCGTGGCCCCCCTCCTCGCGCTCACGATCCGGGTCTGCGGCGAGTCGATGCGGACCCGGCACCGGCGGCGGCGCGACCTGGAGGGGCGGATGATGTCCGTCGTCGAGCAGACGCTCAGCGCGATCGCGGCGGTGCAGGCCTTTACGCGCGAGGAGATGGAGTACGCGCGATTTCGCGCCTACGCGCGGGACACGGCGTCCGCGTACGTGCGCGCCACGCAAGCCGACGCGCGGTTCAGCCTGCTCGTCGGGCTGGTGACGGCGATGGGTACCGCCGGCATCATGTGGGTCGGCGGCATGGACGTGCTCCACGGCCGGGCCACGGTGGGGACGTTGCTCGTGTTTCTCTCGTATCTCGCGGCCCTCTACGTCCCGCTCCAGGCCGGCACCTCCACGACATCGACCGTCCAGTCCGCGAGCGCGGCCGCGGAACGCGTCCTGGAGTTGCTGGACACGGCCCCTGAAGTGCGGGACGGCCCCGATACGCTTGCCGGCCGGGTCCGCGGCCATATCCGCTACGAGGATGTGACGTTCGGCTATCAGCCGGACCGGCCCGTGTTGCACGGCGTGTCCTTTGAGGCGCAGCCGGGCGAGATGATCGCGATCGTCGGACCCACCGGCGCCGGCAAAACCACGCTGGCCAACCTGCTCGTGCGCTTCCACGATCCGTGGTCCGGCCGCATCACCCTCGACGGCCACGACCTGGCGCGGCTCCGGGTGCGCTCGCTGCGGCAACAGATTGCGCTCGTGCTGCAGGAGCCGTTCATCTTTCCGATCACGGTGTGGGAGAACATCGCGTACGGCCGGCCCGATGCAACGCGGGAGGAGATCGTTGCCGCCTCCGAGGCGGCGAGCGCCGACGGTTTTATCCGCCGCCTGCCGGAGGGGTACGACACGATCGTCGGCGAGAAGGGCGCGACGCTCTCCGGGGGTGAGAAGCAGCGCCTCTCGATCGCCCGCGCCTTCCTGAAGGATGCGCCGATCCTGATCCTGGACGAGCCGACCTCCCAGGTGGACGCGCTGACGGAAGCCGCGCTTCTCGCCGCGCTGGAGCGGCTGGCGCGCGGCCGGACCACGTTTGTGCTGGCCCACCGGCTCTCCACGGTCCAGCGGGCCGATCGCATCTTGGTGGTCGACGGCGGGCGGATCGTCGAGCAGGGCAAGCACGCGGAACTGCTGGCGCGCAACGGCTTGTACGCCCGGCTGTGCCGGCAGCAGGCCGTGTTCGCGGGCCCGATGGCGGCGCTCGCGGGCTCCGGGATGCCCGACGGGGCCGGCGATTCATGACCGGTCGTCCCACCCTGGTGGTCCTGGGTATCGCGGGGCGGCTGCCGTTCGCGGGCGTCGCGTGGCAGACCCTGCACTACCTCCACGGCTTCCAGCGGTGCGGCTGCGACGTCACCTACGTGGAAGATACCGGCGCCTGGCCGTACGATGCCGAGCGCAACGCCGTGACGGACGACCCGAGCTACACCGTCGCCTATCTCAGCCGCTTGATGGCACGGTGCGATCTCGGAGACCGCTGGGTATTTCGCGCGGCCTCCCAGGGGCGGCGCGCCTACGGGCTCGACGAGCGCCAACTCCACCGCGTCCTGGCGCGCGCCGACGCGCTGCTCAATCTGTCGGGCGCGACGCTGCTCGGCGAGGACTACCTGCGCGTGCCCGTGCGGGTCTACCTCGAGACCGACCCAGTGCGCAGCCAGATCGAGGTCGCCAAGGGCGATGCCGCGGCGATCGCGTTTCTCGGCGCGCACACGCACCATTTCACGTACGCCGAGAACCTCGGCGCGGCCGACTGCGGCGTGCCCGTGGAGCGGTTTGCCTGGATCCCGACGCGCCCGCCGGTGATCCTCGACTGGTGGGCCGCCGGGCCGCCCCCGGACGACGCGCCGTTTACCACGGTCGCCAGTTGGAGGCAGTCCAACGACATCGAGTGGCGGGGGGAAGTCTACCGGTGGAGCAAGCACGTCGAGTTCATGAAGTTCATCGACCTCCCGCGCCGGGTGCCGGTTCCGCTGGAGCTGACGCTCGCCTGCGGGGACCCGGACGCCGTGCGCCTGCTCGAGGGAAGTGGCTGGCGCGTGCGGGACGCGCTGGCGCTGTCCAACGACCTGGATCCGTACCGGGACTACGTCCGCCGGTCCCGCGGCGAGTTTACGGTCGCCAAGGACCAGAATATCCGGCTGCGAAGTGGGTGGTTCAGCGACCGCAGCGCGTGCTACCTGGCCGCCGGGCGGCCGGTCGTGACCCAGGACACCGGGTTTGGCGCCGCCGTGCCGGTCGGGCGCGGGTTGTTTGCGTTCCGCACCATGGACGAGATCGTGGAGAGCTTCGCCCGGATCACCGCGGACTACGCGCTGCATGCCCGGGCCGCGCGCGAGCTGGCGGCTGAATACTTCGACGCCGATCGCGTGCTCGGGCACGTCCTCCGGCACCTAGGCGTCTAGGCCGTCACGGGAAGCGACGCGCTAACACGTCATTGCCCAACTCCGGCAAGGGTTCGAGCCGGCCGGACCTACTCTTCGCTCCGCAGACCGACGCCTGCCCGATTCCAGGTTGTCGCCTTGTCCGCCGCGCAATCGAAAATGCCGAGGCCCACGTGCATACCGCGGGCGTCGAACGCCCGCTCCGAGCAGATCCGGCCGGCCCATTTACCCTCGTCAAGCATCAAAGATGCTGCGCTAGTGTCCGCGATCCTGGTAGCTCTTGACGAGGCGCGCGTTTGTGTCGGCGGCGGCGATGACCTGCTGCCGCGATGTCGCGGAGCCCGAGGCGACAGCCTTTTGCACGGCGGCCATGTAGGCTTCATGAGAGGCAAAGCCCGTCTGGGCCAGGCCCGTCGCGGTATACCCGGGCCCGCCGATCTCCATGCCGCCCTGGGCCGCGAGGGCGAACTCGATCCGGGTGCCGAGGTACGTGCCAAAAAAGAGCAGCGTCGTGCGATTCCCGTCCGTCGTCATCAGGATGTCGCCCGTCACGGTACCCGCGTCGGTGGTCAGGGAAAACTTGCCGCCGCCAGCGGACTTGCTCGCGCCGGTGCCATACCGAAACTGACCGCCCCTGACGGTGAGGCCGCCGAGCGTGCCGCCGGCGAAGGTCCCGGTGTAGAAGGTCTGGACCTTGTCGTCGGAGTTCACCGTACCCGACGGCGGGATCACCCCTCCGAGCGCCGGCGTCTGCGTCGCCGTGTCGGTCACCGAGAACCCCGGCAAGGCGAGCGGAATCTGAAAGTCGTAGTATAAGGGATACGACGGCTGGGCGGCGGCGCCCGCGCGCGTGAGCGCCGCGACGCAGAGGACGACCATGACGATCCGCATCGCCCCGCGCCGCAGTGCCGGATGGGTCTGAGTCATGGAGCAGCTCACCTCCGGCGGTGACGTTCGTCGGGCGCGACGGCGGTCCCTCCGGCCGCGGTGGTCCCGAACCGGGCGGTCCGCCCGGCGGCGGAGAAGGGTAGAACGATGACGGGGGACGACAACGGCGCGCGCCGATGCTGGCCGCGGTCGTCGGAGCGGGGGCGGCGGCGGGTGAGCGGAGGGACGCGGGCGAGCGATGCCATCCGGTACGGGGTGGTGCTTGCCGCCGCGGTCGTGGTGAGCGCGTGCGCGGCTCGGACGGGGCAGGTTCCTCCCATGCCGGCGCCGCCCCACGTCGCGGCGCGCGGCCCGTCGGTCGAGCGGATCCGGCACACACGGTTGCTTCGCGTCGCCGCGGACCTGTCGTATCCGCCGATGGCGTACCGGCAGAACGGCACTCCGGCCGGGTTCGACGTCGAGCTGGCGACACTCCTCGCGGAGTCGTTGGGCGCGCGGCTGCGCGTGATCGACACGCCGATTGCGGTCCTCAAAGGCGCCGGGATCCCCTCGGACGCGGACGCGGCCGCCGGGGCCCTCGGCCCGGGCCTGATCCCGGGAGCCGTCTCCACCCCGTACTACGTGTCGTCGCAGGCGATCCTGTCGCCGGCCCGCGCCGCGATTACGGCCGCCGGCCAGCTTCGCGGCCTCCGCGTCGCCGTCCCTGCGGCCGGCGGCGCCCTTGACGTCGCGCGGAGTGCGGGAGCGAACGTGGAGGTGACGGACCTGCCCGCACAAGCGCTCGCGGCGGTGGCAACGGGACGTGCCCAGGCGGCTGTGACCGATGCGCCGCTCGCGCTGGATTTTGCCGCGGCTCACCCGGGCCTGCACGTGACCGCCGGCGTGGGCGAACGGGTCCCGTTCGTCATCGACGTGCCCGCAACCGCGCCCGACCTTGCCGCGTTCGTCGCCGCGGCGCTCCGGGAGCTCGATCGCGACGGCGGACTCGCGACGCTGCGCGCCCGCTGGCATCTGTAGGGCCGTCCGCGGACAGGAAGGGTCGCACCGGGAACGGAACCTGTACGGCGCGTGACGACGGGCGAGCGAGGGGGGCGGCGATGAACCAGGCGGGACGATCCCTGGCGCACGAGGCCGAAGCGGCGGTCCGTCGCCTCAAGGGCGTGTCGGCCGTGCGCATCGATCTCGGGGAGGATGGGAGCGTCGCACGTGTGCACGTGCTGGCGTCGGCGGAACGCAGCCCGAAGGTCATCGTGGCCGACGTGGTGGCCGCCCTGGCGTCGCAGTTCGGCATCAGCCTGGAACCCGCGCAGGTTCGCGTGGCGGGGCTCAGGCCGGGGCAGCCCGAGTCGGCGCCTGCTGCGCCCGCCCGCGCGCGCCTGAAGTTTGTGGGCCTGACGGTCTCCCGGTTGCGCTCGTCCGCGGAGGTCAGGGTGCAGCTCGAACACGACGGGTTGGTCTACGAAGGGGCGGCGGCGGGCCCGAGCGCGGCCTCACGGCTGCTGGAGCTGGTCGGACAGGCCACCCTGCGCGCGGTCGAGACGTACCTGCGGGCCGACCAGCTGTTTCTGGTCCAGGCGGCGACGGTCGTGCAGGCGGCGTCGCATCAGATCGCGCTCCTCGTCGTCTCGTGGCTTGGCCCCGAGGAGCAGACGCTCAGCGGGTCCGCGGTGGTGCGCGGCGAGCCGCGGGAGGCGATGGTCCACGCCGCGCTCGACGCCGTCAATCGGACGGTGCTCGCGCTCGGCGCGCCGTAGGCGGGACGCCCCGGCGGCTCGAGCCGCGTCGCCCGACCCGGCCGCCGCGCGGGCCGCGGCGCGGCCGCGCATTCCCTGTTGTTGGACATGGAGGACTATAATGAGCGTGGATCGCGTTAGACTACACGGTGCCGGAGTCGTGCATACGTTTGCATAACGGCCAGGCTGTGACGCGCGTTCAAGTAGTCCGGCATCGGGAACACGGCGCATCCGACGCGACCGCGCCGGCCGGGACCGGCCCATCCCGATGAGAACCGCCGCGGGCCACCTCAGGAGCGACTGACGCATGCTCAAGCTGTTCCAACAGCTGCTGGGCGACAGCAGCGAGCGCACGGTGAAGCACCTGCGGGACACTCTCGTCCGGCAGGTGAACGAGCTCGAGCCCGAGATCGAGGGACTGTCCACCGACGCGCTGCGCGGCAAGATGGACGAGCTTCGGGAGCGCGTCCACGGCGGCGAACCGCTCGACGACGTGATGCCGGAGACCTTCGCGCTGGTCCGCGAGGCCGCCAAGCGCACGCTCGGGCAGCGCCACCACGACGTGCAATTGATCGGCGGCGCGGTGCTGTTCAGCGGCAAGATCGCGGAGATGAAGACCGGCGAGGGCAAGACGCTCGTCGCCACGCTGCCGCTCGCCCTCAACGCGCTCGAAGGGCGCGGCGGGCACCTCGTCACCCCGAACGACTACCTGTCCCGGGTCGGGGCAGGGTGGATGGGACCGGTCTATCACCTCTTGGGGATCAGCGTCGGGGTGATCACCCACGAATTTGCGGGCATTTACGATCCCGCCTATCGCGACCCGACGCCCCACGGCGACGAGCGGCTCGTGCACTTCCGGCCGGTGCACCGCCGAGAGGCGTACCTGGCCGACGTCACCTACGGGACGAACAACGAGTTCGGGTTCGACTACCTGCGCGATAACATGGTCATCCGCCGCGACGATCTCGTCCAGCGGGAGCTGCGCTACGCGATCGTGGACGAGGTCGACTTCATCCTCATCGACGAGGCCCGGACCCCGCTCATCATTTCCGGTCAGGTGGAGCAGTCGACCGAGCTCTATTACCAATTCGCGCGGTTGCTGCCGCGCCTGGTGGCCGAGCAGGATTACCGCGTCGACGAGAAGCTGAAGACCGCGACCCTCACCGAGGAGGGGGTGACGAAGCTCGAACGGGCGCTGGGGATCGACAACCTCACGGACCCGCAACACATCGAGCTGATGCACCATGCGCAGCAAGCCCTGCGGGCCCACACCCTGTTTCACCGGGACGTCGAGTACGTGGTCAAGGACGGCCAGGTGATCATCGTCGACGAGTTCACGGGCCGGCTGATGTTCGGGCGGCGGTACAGCGACGGGCTGCACCAGGCGATCGAGGCCAAGGAAGGCGTCAAGATCGAGAAGGAGACGCAGACCCTCGCCACGATTACGTTCCAGAACTACTTCCGCATGTACGACAAGCTGGCGGGGATGACCGGCACGGCGAAGACGGAGGAAGCCGAGCTCACGCAGATCTACAACCTTCCGGTGATCGTGATCCCCACGCACCGGCCGATGATCCGGATCGACACGCCGGACCTCGTGTACAAGCACGAAAAGGCCAAGTACAAGGCGGTCGCGGATGAGATCGCCGAGTTGCACGAGAAGGGCCGGCCGGTGTTGGTGGGGACGCGGTCGATCGAGAAGAGCGAGGCGCTCGCCGCGCTGCTCCGGCGGCGGGGCGTCCCGCACCAGGTGCTCAACGCCAAGTACCACGAGCGGGAGGCCGAGATCATCGCCCAGGCGGGCCGGCCGGGCGCCGTGACCATCGCGACCAACATGGCCGGCCGCGGCGTCGATATCCTGTTGGGCGGCAATCCCCCGGACCCCGGGGGCGCCGAACGGGTGCGGGCGCTGGGCGGCCTGCACATCATCGGGACGGAGCGCCATGAGGCGCGGCGCATCGACAATCAGCTGCGCGGCCGCGCGGGGCGGCAGGGCGATCCCGGGTCCTCGCGCTTCTACGTCGCGCTCGACGACGAGCTGATGCGGCTGTTCGCCGGCGAACGGATCGCCGGGATCATGGAACGGCTGGGAATCGAAGACGATGTGCCCATCGAGCACGGGCTCGTCACCCGGCAGATCGAGAACGCGCAGAAGAAGGTGGAGTCGTACCACTTCGACGTGCGGAAGCACGTGCTGGAGTACGACGACGTGATGAACGTCCAGCGGCGGGTGATCTACGGGGAGCGGCGCAAAGTGCTGCTCGGCGAGAACCTGCGCGACAACATCGTCGATTTCATCGAACAGCTCGTGGCCGGCGTCGTGGCGGGCTTCTGCTCGAGCGAGGTGCGGCCGGAGGAGTGGGACCTCGAGGGGCTCCTGCAGGAGCTCGGGCAGACCGTCCCGTTGCCCGCGGATCTCAGCGCGGAGCAGTTGCGCGGCGCGGACGCCGCCGCCGTGGAGGAGCGCCTGCTGGCCGCGGCGTTCGCCGCGTACGAGGCGAAGGAGCGGCTCGTCGGACCCGAGACGATGCGCGAGCTCGAGCGCATCATCCTGCTCCAGACCCTGGACCGGAAGTGGATCGACCACCTGTACGTGATGGATGCGCTCCGTGAGGGCATCGGCCTCCGCGCATACGGTCAGGCGAATCCCCTCATCGAATATCAAAAGGAAGGCTACGCCCTGTTCGAACAGCTCAAGTCGGACGTGCAAGAGGAGACGGTGCGCTTCCTCTACATGGTGCAGGTACAGCAGGCGGCGCCGGCCGAAGCGGTGGCGCCGGCTGTGCGCGGCGCCGCCGGGCGGACCGGGTATCGCGTGACCCACGAGAGCGGCCCGGACACCGGGGACGGCCGGCGGCCGGCCGCGGCGGCGGCCGGGGGCGGCGGTACGGCGACGCAGGTGCGCGCGCCGAAGGTCGGCCGCAACGACCCGTGCCCGTGCGGCAGCGGGAAGAAGTACAAGAAGTGCCATGGCCGGGGCGAGTAGCCCGGCGGCCCCGACCACTCCCACCCCGGATCCATCCCACCGAACCCCGCGGCACCGCCCCGGCGGGGTCGCTGCCGCGCGCCTCGGCGTGTCCGCGCCCTGGCTCCTTGCCGCGCTCGTCTCCGGGGCGGCCTACGCCGTCGCGTTTCCTCCCTACGACGTCGGGTGGCTGGCGTGGGTGGCGCTCGTCCCGCTCGGCGTGGCCGCCGCGGCCCACCCCCCCGCGGTGTGCGTGCGCCTTGGCTATGCGTGGGGCCTCGTCGCGTTCGGGGGCGTGCTGTGGTGGCTCGTCGCGTTCGGCGCCCCGGTGTGGCTGCTGGCGGCCGCGTTCCTCGCCGTCTTTCCGGCCATCGCCCTGGGCCTCGCGGCGTGGGCGCGGCGCGAGTGCGGGGGCGCCGTTGGCGCGGCCTGGCTCCCACTCGCCTGGGTGGCGGTTGAGTTTCTCCGGAGCCACGGCCCGCTCGGGTTCCCCTGGGCGCTCGCGGGCGAGTCGCAACACCGCCTCCTCGCCGCCGCGCAGATCGCCTCGGTGGCGGGGATCTGGGGCGTGAGCTTCATCGTCGTGCTCGGCAACGCGTCGATCGCGGAAGCGCTGAGCGGGCGCGGCGCCAGGATCGGCCCGCTCGTGGCCGGCGGCCTCGTCGCGGCCGCGCTCGCCTGGGGCTGGACGGTGCTGCATGCGCCTGCCCCGGGAGCGGGCCGGGCGCTCGTGGCGGCCGTCGTCCAGCCGGACGAGCCCGTGCGGTGGGCAGGCGCACGACGCGACGGCGGCGCGGCGTGGGGCGTGCTCCGCTCGCTCGTGTCCGCGGCCGCCGCGCGCGGGGCGCGGCTCGTGGTGTGGCCCGAAACGGCGTTCCCCGGCGACATCGCCGGCGATCCGGCGGCGCGCGCCGAGATCGGCCATCTCGCACGGAGCCGCGCGGTCGCCCTCATCGCGACGAACCTCGAGGGCGGCCTCACCGATTCGGCGTTTGCGTTCTCACCATCCGGCGCGCTCCTCGGGCGGTACGACAAGGTGCGCCTGGTGCCGTTCGCCGAGTTCGGGGAGCGCGCGGGCCGCGCCGTCATGCCGCTGCGCACGCCGTACGGCCCCGTCGGGGTCGCGATCTGCTTCGAGAGCGTCTTTCCCGAGCTCACGCGCCGCGCCGCGCTCGAGGGCGCCGGCCTGCTGGCGGTCGTCACCAACGACGCGTGGTTCTCCGGTCCCGCGGCGCCGGAGCAGCACGCCGCCGCGGCGGTGTTTCGGGCGATCGAGCAGCGGCGCTACCTGCTCCGCGCCGCCAACAGCGGCATCAGCGAAATCATCGATCCCCGCGGCCGCGTCCTCGCCCGCCTGCCGCTCGGCGCGCGCGGGGCGATCGTGTGGCCGGTCACACCGAGGACCGCGTTGACGCCGTACGCCCGGTACGGGGACTACCTCCCGTGGGGCGCGCTCGCCGCGCTCGGGCTGGTGCTCGTTCGTCGCCGGCGCCCTGCGATGTCGGCGGCCGATGCGGGATTCGCACGCCTGCTGCTGGTGTCCGCGGCCCCGCTCGGAGCCCTTGCCGGCGCGGCGTGGGCGTTCGGGGAGGCGCCGACCTCCGACGTCGCCGTCTGGGGCGTCCCCTTGCCGGTGCCCGTGTTGGCGGCGCTGGCCGCAACGGCGCTCCTCACCGCGGGCCGGTCGCGGTACGGCGTGGGGCTGCGACTGGCCGGGTTCGTGCCGGCCGCGGCCGTCGCGCTGGCCGTGGTGGGTTGCATCGCGGGCATCGTGGTCGAGGCGTTTGCGGCGCAGGGGCTGCGGGTCGCGCTCGTTGCGCCGCGCGGAGGCTGGTGGGCCGGCGGCGCGGTGCAGATCGTCGTGGTCGGCCTGACCTTTGAGTGGTGGCTCCGCGGCCTCGTCTACGAGGCCGCCGCGGCCTGGCGAAATTGGCGGCTGGCGGTCGCGTGGTCGGCGGTGCTGGGCATGCTGGCCGCGTCCCCGCGCGGCGCGGAGGCCATGATCTGGAGCGGCTGCGCCGGGCTCGCGTTCGGCGCCATCCGGACGAGGTGGGCCCAGATCCCGGCGCTGGCCCTCGCCCACGGCGTCGGGATCATCGCGCTCGGTTTTTTGCTTTCGCCGTGGTGAGTGCTATAATGAGTTGCTGTGCGCGCGGGAACGAGGCGGCTCCGGGGGCGGGCAGCCCGCGCAGGACACGTGATCACGTGGGGGTTTGGGTAGTGACGGTCGAGGAACTCAAGCACACGCTCGAGACCTACCAGGAGCGCCTCGCAGGTATCGGGAGGCATCTTTGACCTTCCCCGCCAGCGCACCCGCCTCGCCGCGCTCGAGCGGCAGATGCAGCAACCGGGCTTCTGGGACGATCAAGACGCGGCGCGGCGCGTCTCCCAGGATGTCGCCGCGCTCCGCGCCCGCATCGACGAGCTAAACGGGCTCGACCGCGAAGTCCGCGACCTGCGCGAACTCGTGGACTTGGCCGCCGGCGACGACGCGGCCATCCTCGCCGACGTGGAACGCGAGCTCGGGACCGTGGCCGGCCGGCTCGACCGGGTCGAGCTGGCCACCCTGCTCTCGGGCGAGCACGACGCGAGCAACGCCATTCTCTCCGTGCATGCGGGCGCAGGCGGGACCGAGTCGCAGGACTGGTCCGAGATGCTGCTGCGCATGTACCTGCGGTGGGCCGAGACCCACGGATACCGGACGGAGATCGTCGACAGGTCGCCCGGCGAAGAAGCCGGGCTCAAGAGCGCCACGGTCATCATCTCGGGCCCCAGCGCGTACGGCTACCTTCGGGGGGAGCGCGGCGTCCACCGTCTCGTACGGCTGTCGCCGTTCGACGCGGCGCACCGGCGCCACACGTCGTTCGCGCTCGTGGACGTGATCCCGGAAGTCGAGCCGACCGAGGTGCAGATCCGGGACGACGAGCTGCGCGTGGACACGTACCGGTCCGGCGGCGCCGGGGGACAAAACGTGAACAAGGTCGAGACCGCGGTGCGGATCACGCACCTGCCCACGGGCATCGTGGTGCAGTGCCAGAACGAGCGCTCTCAGCACGCAAACAAGCTCACGGCCATGAAGCTGCTCCAGGCCCGGCTGTTCGAACGCAGCCAGGAGGAGCAGCAGCAGCGGCTGTCCGCGATCCGCGGCGAGCACCGCGACGCGGCGTGGGGGAACCAGCTGCGATCGTACGTGCTGCACCCGTATACGCTGGTCAAGGATCACCGGACGGGCGTGGAGACCGGGAACACGCAGGCCGTGCTCGACGGCGCCCTGGACCCGTTCATCGACGCGTACCTGCGCACGCGCCGCCCGTCCCCCGGGACGGACGAGGTGGGCGCCGCCGCGTCCGAGCGCGGCGGGGACCCGCCGCCGGCGCGGCCCTAGGGCGGCGGATGCCTGCGGGGGACGCGTCCCGGACCGGGATGCCTCACGGGGAAGCGGCCGCGGCGCCCGCGCACCCCCGGCGGCGCGCCCGCGTCTCCCGCGCGTGGTGGGCGCTCGTTGCGGTGCTGACCCTGGCCATCGGGGCGAGCGCGGGTGGTCCCGCCATCGCGGCCGCGGCGCTGGACATGGCGCTCGCTCGCACGCTCGGCGCGGAGCGCGTTCGGGTCCACGTCACCGCGTGGCCGCCCGCGCTCTGGGCCGGGCGCATGGACGCGCTCACCGTGGCCGCGCAGAACCTCCGCGTGGGCTCGCTGCGCGTCCGCTCGCTCGATGCGACCCTGGACCGCGTGCAGATCGACGCGGCGGCCCTCTACGCGGGGCGCGACATCACCATCCGCCGCCTCGGTTCCGCCGTCGCGCGCATCGTCGTGTCCGAGGACGCGCTCCAGGACCTGCTGGACGCGCAGCCGCAACTCCGGGACGCCCGCGTGAGCCTTGAGCCCGGGCGCCTGCACGTCGCCGGCACGATCGCCGTTCTCGGGCTTCCCGTGCACGCCGCCGGCGACGGGCGGCTCGTCCTGCGAGGATCGCGGACCGTCGATCTCGTGCTCGATCACATGACCGTCGCGGGTGTGCCGGTGCCGGCGCCGATGGTCCGCCGCCTGCTCAGGCCCCTCAACCCCGTGCTGGACGTGGGCGTGCTGCCGTTCGGGCTGCATCTCACCGGCGTGACCGTGGCTGGCGGCGAGCTGATCGTGGATGCGGCGGCCGGTGATTCGTAGGTGATCCCGGAGGGGGAAGTCGTGCGGAGCGGAACCGGAGAGACGGCCGGCGCGCCGAGGGACTCCGCGGCGCCGGCGGCGCGGATGGCACCGTGACCGCGTTGGTTCGAGCGATGTTCCGGCGGTACACCGCGCTCGCCGTCTGCGCGGTGCTCGGCATCGGCGCGTCCTTTGTCATCCTGGCGCTGCGGTACCAGGTCGAGCGGGCCTACCACACCGTGGAGATCACCGCCGACGGCGACGACTGGGCGACGCTGGCGCGGCGCGACGGTGTGGACCTCGGCACGCTCTACAGCGCGTTACACGAGCGAGGCGTCCGCGGCGTCGCGCTGTACGCCGCGTCGCTCCGGCGTCTCGCGGATCGCGGGATGATCTCCTACATGACCGGGACCGACGTGCTGAATGCGGTCCGCACCGGCGCGGTCGGGGGACCGTTGCTGGACCTGGCGCGCCAAGGGCGGATCCATCCCAACAGCACGTACGTCCTCGGCGATCCGGCCGTCCTGCGACTGGTCCAGCGCGGGTTCGCCGATCAGCTGGGGGCCGACCACGCCGTGCTGCGCGAGGGCAGCGGACCCGTGCTCGAGATCGCCGCGCGGGGCCAGGAGGTTGAGGACGCCTCGCTCGGGGTGCCCCCCGGCGCGATTCAGGCGCTGCACGAGCACGAACTCGCCGCGGAACTCCGCGTGTTGAACTTCCATTATGTGGCCCCCGGGGGGCTCGACGGGTTTTTCTCCGATCTGCGGGACGCGGGGCAGGCCTTTACGCTGATCTTCGACCGCGACCAGGTGCTCGGCTACGACGCGCTGATCCCCGATGTGGCCGCGGAGATCAAGCAGTCCGGCTTTACGTTCGGGCGCATCGAAGCGTTCACGGCGACGCGCAAGCAGAAGGGCGAAGACGGTCTGACGCAGCTGGTCGCCCCCCGGATGATTCGCGTGTTCAGCATGACGCCCCAGGAGCTGGCGACGTCGACGCCGGCGGACGCGCGCGACAAGTTCGTGCTCGCGGCCCGGGAGCGCAACGTGCGGATCCTGTACGTCCGGCCGTTTCTCTCCACGGCCGCCGGCGTTGACGAGATGCAGACCAACCTGGACTACGTGCAGTCGATCGCCGACGAGCTGACACAGGCCGGCTTCAAGCTCGGCAAGGCGGTGCCGTTGCCGGTCCTGGCCACGCCCGCGCCGCTGTTTGGCCTCGCCGCGCTCGGCACGCTCTCGGTCACGGCGATCACCACGGCCGAGGTATGGGGCGTCCTCGTGCGCCCGATCCCGACCGCCGGGCTCCATCTCGCGGTGGCCGCCGGCACGCTCGTGACGGTGGCCGTCCTCGCGCTGCACCACGTGACGCTGTGGCGCGAGCTGCTCGCGTTTCTCGCCGCCCTGGCGTTCCCGACGCTCGGGATGATGTGGATCGTGCCCGGCACGCGCCGGGCCCGCGCGCCCGCCGCCGCGGCGGGGCCGGTGCGGTCCGGCCTGAGGGCGTTCGCGTGCGGCGTGGCCGGGCTGTGGACGGTGTCCCTCGTGAGCGTCGTCGGCGCGCTGGTCATGGGCGCGCTGCTGAGCGAATGGGACTTCATGATGGAAGTGCGCGAGTTTCTCGGGGTCAAGCTGGCCCACATCGTCCCCGTGGTCGTCCTCGGGCTGCTGCTTGCCGCGGGCGGCGCGCCTGAGGGCGCCCTGTGGCCGCGGCTGCGCGCGTGGCTCCGCCAGCCCCTCCTGTTGGGGTACGGCATCGCGCTCATCCTCATCGGCACCGGTGTGGTCTTCGCCCTGGGCCGGACGGGCAACGCGGGACTGCCCGCCCTTGGCGGGCTCGAGCTCAAGAGCCGTATCGTGCTGCAACGCGTGCTGATCGCCCGGCCCCGGACGAAGGAATACCTCGTCGGCGACCCATTCATGGTGCTGGCGTTCGCGCTCGCGGCCGCCGGCCTGCGCCGCTGGGTGCTGCCCGCGGCGATGGTGGGTGCGGTCGGACAGGTCGGGCTCGTCAACTCCTTTTCGCACATTCACACGCCCCTCGTCTACGCGTTCATGCGCACGCTGTACGCGCTGGCGATCGGTTCGGCGCTCGGCGGCATCCTCGTCGCGCTCCTGTGGTGGACCCGCAGGTGGTGGGGGCCGAGCGTCGAGGGCGGCGTCCCCCGCGCCTCTCCCGGGTCATCGCGCATGGCATGAGCCGGATCGTCATCGCCGGCTACTACGGATACGACAACCTGGGGGACGAGGCGGTGCTCGCCGGAACCGTGCAGGCCCTGCGGCACCGGCGCCCGGATGCCGAGATCACCGTGCTCTCGGCGAATCCCGCCGTCACCGCGCGCACCCATGGCGTCCGCGCCGTGGCGCGGGGGGCACCCGGCCGGGTCGCCGCCGCGCTCCGCGGCGCCGATCTGTTGCTCTGCGGCGGCGGCAGCCTGTTCCAGGACGCCACGAGCTGGCGGAGTCCCTGGTACTACCTCGGCGTGCTGGGTCTCGGCCGGCGTCTCGCGGGCCGAACGGCGGTCCACGCGCAGGGCGTCGAGATCCCGCTCCGGCGGGCCGTCCGCGCCGGCGTCGCGCACGTGCTGAACCGCGTCGATCTCGTCACGCTCCGGGACCGCACGTCGAAGGCCGTCCTCGCCGCGCTCGGGGTGCGCCGGCCGCCGATCGTGGTCAGCGCCGATCCGTCGTGGCTCCTCGACCCCGAGTGGTCGCCCGCGGCGGCCGCGGTGCGCTCGCGGTGGGGGTCGCGGCCGGCGTTTGGCCTTGCCCTCCGCGCGTGGGGATCGGGGGCGGCGATCCGCGCGGCGGTGGCCGCGGCCAAGACCGTGGGCGCGCGGCTTGGCGCGCAGTGGGTGCTGTTGCCGATGCACCGGCCGCACGACGCCGCGGTCGCCGAACAGGCCGCGGACGAACTGCGCGACGGCGCGGTCGTCGTGCGGGAGCGCTTCGGGCCCAGGGAGATGCTGGCGCTCATCGGCACGCTCGACCTCATGGTCGGCATGCGGCTCCACGCGCTCGTGTTTGCCGCCGGGCAGGGCGTCCCCATCGTGCCGGTCGCCTACGATCCCAAGATCGTGGCCCTGGCCGACGAGCTGGGCCAACCCGCACCGCCCGACGCCGAATCGGTGCGCGCGGACGGGCTGGCGGCGGCGATCGAAGCGGTGTTCAACGACCGCGACGCCGTCCGCGCACGGCTCCGCGCCGCGGCGGGACAGCTCCGAGAGCGCGCCGGGCTCGCGCCGGCCGCCGAGGTGGCGCTCCTCGCTTGAACCGGACGGACGTGCTCGGTGTCGGCTTCGACCCCGTCGATCTCGACGGCGCGGTCGCACGGGCCGTCGAGCTCGCCGCCGCCGGGGGGCCGCACCTGATCATCACGGCCAACGTGGAGATGGTCATGCGCGCGCGCCACGATGACGACGTCCGCGACGTGCTCGCGCGCGCGGCCCTCGTGGTCGCGGACGGGGTGGGCGTGGTCTGGGGCTCGCGGCAACTCGGACGGCCGCTCCCGTCGCGCGTCCCGGGCATCGACCTGGCGGCGCGGCTCTGCCTCGAGGCGGCGCGCCGGCGGTGGCGGGTGTTCCTGCTCGGCGGCCGGCCGGGCGTCGCCGCGGGCGCGGCCGATCGCCTCCGTGCGTGGTATCCCGGCATCGACGTCGTGGGCACGCGCGACGGATATTTTGCGGCGGACGCCGACCGGGTGGTGCTGGGCGCGATTCGCGAGGCCGGGCCGACGCTGCTCCTCGCGGGGCTGGGCGCGCCCCGGCAGGAGCGTTGGCTCGCCCGCCACCTCGACGCGCTCGGCGTGCCGATCGCCATGGGGATCGGCGGCGCGCTCGACGTGTGGACGGGGCGGGCCCGGCGGGCGCCGCGCCTCTGGCAGACGTTGGGGCTCGAGTGGTGCTACCGTCTCGTGCGGGAGCCGCGGCGCTTCGGCCGTCAGCTTGCGATCCCCCACTTCATGGCGATCGTGTACGGGATCCGCCTGCGGACCCTGCTCCGCGCGGCGCCTCGTTGACGCGCGCCGCGCGGCACCTGAAGGAGTTCCCCGCCGTATGATGGAATAGGGGCGCGCGAACGGCCGTGGGCCGCGAGCGAAGGAGCCGGGCCGCATGGGGGAGGTCCTGAAAGTCTCGGCCGACTCAAAGCCAAAGGCCGTCGCGGGCGCGTTGGCTGCGGTGCTGCGAGAGAAGGGATCGGTCGAGCTTCAGGCTGTCGGCGCCGGTGCGGTGAATCAGGCTATCAAGGCCATCGCCATTACGCGCGGGTTTGTCGCCCCGAACGGCATCGATCTCATCGCGATCCCGGCGTTCACCAAAGTGGAGATCGAAGGTGAAGAGCGGACCGCCATTCGTTTCCTGGTCCAGGCACGCTGACCCCGAGCGCGGCCTCGAGAACGACCGGCCGTCGGACCGCCATCTCTCGGAGGCCGAGATCAAGGTGTTTTGCGGCACCGCCAACCGGCCGCTCGGCGAAGAAGTGGCGGCCGAGCTGGAACTGCCGCTCGGGCGCGTCACCATTCGGCGGTTCGAGGACGGAGAGATCTACGCGCGGTACGAGGAGAGCGTGCGCGGGGTCGACGCGTTCGTGATTCAGCCGACGTGTCCCCCGGTCAACGAGAACCTCATGGAACTCCTCGTGATGGTGGACGCCCTGAGCCGCGCGTCGGCCGGCCGGATCACGGCGGTGCTCCCGTACTACGGATACGCGCGGCAGGACAAGCGGACCGCGCCCCGCTCGCCGATCACCGGCAGGCTGGTGGCCGACCTGCTGCAGAGCGCGGGCGTCGATCGGGTCCTGGCGCTGGACCTGGACGCCGACCAGATCGAGGGCTTCTTTAAGATTCCCGTGGACCACCTGCGCGCGCTCCCGTTGTTCGCGAACTACCTCGGCACGCGGGACCTCTCGGACGCGGTGGTCGTGGCGCCCGACGACAGCGCCGTCAAGACCGCGTACCGGCTGGCCGAACGGCTCCACCTGCCGCTCGCGGTCGTGTTTCAGCGCGGGCAGCTCCACGGCACCGACCTCCACGCGCAGGTCGTGGGCGACGTGGCGGGCCGGGTACCGGTGCTTGTCGACCGCATCGTGGACACGCCGGACCGCATGTGCGCGGCCCTGGATGCGATCCGCGAACAGGGCGCGCGCCCGGAAGCGTATGTCTGCGCGACGCACGGCGTGCTCGTCGAGGGGGCGATCGACGCCGTGTGCCGGGATGATGTGCGCGAGATCGTGTTGACCAACAGCGTGCCCATCCCGCCGCAGAAGCGGCTCGACAAGGTGCGCGTCCTCTCCGGCGCACCGCTCCTGGCGCGCGCGATGCGCAGCGTTCACCTCAACGCCTCGATCAGCACGCTCATGAGCTGAGCCGTCCCCGGCGAGCGGGGAGCCCCGCTCGTGCCGGCGGGCACGGCGCGCGGCGTGGAGTGCCGGCGCCGCGTGTTTGCCCCGCCGCGGGGCCGTGTGCTACGCTCCCCGTATGGCTGTGCGCACCCGTTACGCTCCCAGTCCCTCGGGGTTCCTCCACGTCGGCGGCGCCTGGATGGCCTTTTTCAACTGGCTCTTCGCGCGTCATTCCCGCGGGGACTTCGTCCTCCGCATCGAGGACACCGACCGCAGCCGCTCCACCGAGGCCTACGAGACGTCGATCCTCGAGGATCTCCGCTGGCTCCACGTGGACTGGGACGAAGGGCCGGATGTCGGCGGGCCGTTCGGCCCGTACCGGCAGACCGAGCGGGGCGAGCTGTACCGCGAGCACGCGCAGGCGCTCGTCGAGCGGTCCGCGGCGTACCCTTGCTACTGCACGCAGGAGGAGCTGGACGCGGAGCGGGCGCGCGCCGCCGCGGAGCGGCGCCCGTACCGCTACTCCGGCCGGTGCCGCGACTTCTCCGCGGCGGACCGCGCGCGCATGGAGGGAGCGAGACGCCGGCCCGCGCTCCGCTTCCGGGTGCCGGCGGAGCATCCCGTGATCGTCGTCGAGGACCTCGTCCTCGGCCGCGTCGAGTTCGATCCGGCCGATCTGGACGACTTCATCATCGTGCGCTCGGACGGGACGCCGCTGTACAATTTCGCCAACGTCGTCGACGACCACGGCATGCAAATCACGCATATCGTCCGTGGGTCGGAGCACCTGTCCAACACGCCGCGGCAGTTTCTCATGTATGAGGCGTTTGCGTGGGAGCAGCCCCAGGTCGCGCACCTCCCGGTGCTCCTCGGCGTGGACCGGAAAAAGCTCAGCAAGCGCCACGGCGACACGGCGGTGCGCGACTATGCGGCGCAGGGCTACCTGCCGGAAGCGTTGGTGAACTTCTTCGCCCTCATGGGATGGTACCCGGAGGACGGGCGCGAGCTGTTCACGGTTGCCGAGCTCGTGGATCGGTTTCGCATCGAGGAGATGGGAAAGAGCGGGGCGGTCTTCGACGTTCAGAAGCTCCGCTGGATGAACGGCGTGTACATGCAGGAGACGTACCGCCGCGATCCCGACCGCGTCGTCGACCTGGTCGCGCGGTATCTGGCGAAGCAGGGCGTGCTGGACGGCGCGCCCGGCCCGGCGCGGCGGGCTTATGTGGCCCGGGTGGTCGGCATCATGGGCGACCGGCTGCGGCTTCCCGAGGACGTGCAGACCTACGGCGCGTTCTTCTTCACGGACGACCTGACGTACGAGGACGCGGAGGTGCGCAAGTACCTGGATAGCGACGAGGTGTTGGGACTCCTCGACCGCGTCGCCGAGGCCCTGGCGAGCGCGCCGGAGTTCAGCCGGGACGCCGTCGAGCAGGCGATCCACGCGGCGGTACCGCCCCTCACGTTCAAGGCCGCCGCCCGGCCGCTTCGGTACGCGGTCACCGCGCAGCACATCGGTCCGGGGTTGTTCGAGCTGATCGAGGTGTTGGGCCGAGAGCGCGCTGTCGCGAGGCTCAGGGGCGCGGCGTCCTGCGTCCGGTCGCTGCGCGCGTCGAGCGCGCCCCCGGCATAGGCGCGCGCCGCGCGCGCCGGCCGCCCGCTTGCGTTGACACTGTTCTCGGGACCCCCGTATAATGAGGACGCCGCGCGGAATCCTGTTGGGGGATCGTCTAGCGGTAGGACGACGGGCTCTGGACCCGTTAGCGGGGGTTCGAATCCTCCTCCCCCAGCCAACGTTTTTGACCCCCGCGATGCGCCAGCCTGTCGTGCTCCAACGCCCGCAGCTGCATGATGCATCCAGACAATCCGAAGCGAGTGGTCATCGTCGCCTCGTATGGTAAGGGTCCCACGCCAGTTGACCGAGCAGCCCACCGAGAGCATACGCGGTACCGATCGTTGATTCGCCGGTATGGGCCTGATCCTGTTTCTTGTGCTCGCAGGAGGCGATAGTTCGGTCGCTTGTCATCGAACCGGCTGTCTAACAATCCGGCACCGTGGGCAATTATAACAGTTAACTCGGGAAGCACGATCCGCACGCATGGGGGGACGGGCGGTGCCGGAGCTTCTCTCGCTCGCGGTCGGGTTCGTGGTGGGCGCGTTGCTCGCGTGGCTCGCGGCCACGCTTATTTGCCGCACTCGCGCCCTGGGCGAAATCGCGGGCGAGAGAGCCAGGGCCCAGGCCGCCGAGCAGCTCGTCGCCGAACTCCGCCGGCAGACCGAGCAAAGAGACAGGGAGTTGGCGGATCTCGATAGGACCTTGCAGCAAGAGCGGCAGGCCGCCACGGAAGCCCGTACCCGCATGCAGGTGATGCAGCAGGCCGCGGAGGAGCAGCGGAGGCTGTTGGACGAAGCGGGTAACCGCTTCGCCGATACCTTCAAAGCCCTGAGCGCAGACGCCTTGCTGGCGAACAACCAGAGTTTCCTCGACCTGGCGAAGCAGTCGCTGGAAGCTATACTTGCCGAGGCCCGCGGCGACATCGACCGGCGTCAACAGGCCATCCAGAGTCTTGTCAGGCCGCTGCACGACGCGCTGACGCGGTACGATGACCAGATCCGGCAGTTGGAGAGCAAACGGGATCAGGACTATGGCAACCTCAGTGCGCAGCTCAAGGAACTGACCTCGACGGAACAGCGGCTGCAAAAGGAGACTGCGAACCTCGTTACTGCTTTGCGCAATCCCCGTGTCCGCGGCCGCTGGGGGGAGTTGACGCTCCGGCGGGTGGTGGAACTCGCGGGTCTCGTGGACCACTGTGACTTCACGGAGCAGAAGACCGTCGCCTCCGAGAACGCCCGCCTGCGTCCGGATCTGATCGTGCACCTGCCGGTGGGCCGGCAGGTCGTAGTAGACGCCAAGGTCCCGCTCGAGGCCTACCTCGACGCCCTGGCGGCTCCCTCGGAAGACGAGCAGCGCGCCGCTCTGGTGCACCACGCGCAGCAGGTGCGTACACATCTGAACGCCCTCGGGGTCAAGGCGTATTGGGACCAGTTTCCCAACACCCCGGAGTTCGTCGTGATGTTCATCCCCGGCGAGGCGTTCTTGCAGGCCGCGGTCGAAGTCGATCCGACTCTGATCGAGGATGGACTGTCGCGCCGGGTCGTCGTCGCGACGCCCACGACGCTGGTCGCGCTCATGCGCGCGGTAGCGTTCGGCTGGCGCCAGGAGCAGATTGCCGAAAACGCGAAGGGGACCAGCAACTTGGGCCGTCAACTCTACGAACGTCTGCGGACGCTGGCTGAGCACTTCGCTGACGTGGGGACCTCGCTCGGCCGGGCCGTCACTGCCTACAACAAGACGGTGAACTCGCTGGAGACACGGGTGCTCACAGCCGCCCGTCGTTTCCAGGAGTTGGGTGCGGCCGCCGGCGAGGAAATCCTGTCGCTCGAGCCGGTGGATGAGGCGCCGCGGGCTCTGGCCGCGGCCACGGACGAGCGCGGGCCGGAGGCGGAGGGGCGGTAGCAGATTCTATCCAGTCCGAAGCCTCATGCGCTCACACGATCTTGGCTCGGATCGATCCCCTCTGGAGGTGGTAGGGTGGTCGATGAGTTCGACAACATCTTTCGCTCGGCTACGGGCTACGCCCCCTATCCCTGGCAACGCGATCTTGCGTTGCGGCCGCAGCCAGCGTCGGTAATCGTCGCGCCCACCGGCTCCGGAAAGACAGAGGCGGTGTTGCTCGACTGGTTGTGGCGGCGGTTCCGGACGGATGCAGCCCAGCGAAGGGATATCCCGCGCCGTCTCGTTCTCGCCCTCCCGATGCGGGTCCTGGTCGAGCAGACGCTCGCACGAGTCCGCGAGGCGCTCGGCCGGCTCGTGTCTGCGGGGGTCCTGGAGCGGCCGGTCCGAGTCTATCCTGTGATGGGCGGTATGGCAGACGACTCGTGGGTTTTGGATCCGGCGGCGGAGGCCGTGCTCGTCGGCACTATCGACATGCTTCTTTCCCGCGCGCTGAACCGTGGCTTCGGATGTGGGCGCTCAAGGTGGCCCATCGACTTCGGGCTCCTGAACTGCGACTGCCTTTGGGTCTTCGACGAGATCCAGCTCATGGACGCCGCAGTGGCGACGAGCTGCCAGCTCCAGGGCCTGCGGCAACGCTTCGGCGTTGCGGTACCGGTCCGGACGGTATGGATGTCGGCGACCCTTGAGCCTTCATGGCTTGAGACCGTGGACCATCTGTCCATCGGCAACGCTGCCTACGCATGCCTCAGCTCGGCCGACCATCGGGGGCCGCTGGGACAACGGCTGCGCGCCCCCAAGACAGTGGTGCGGGAGAAGATCGATCCGGGGAACGCAGCGGCCGTGGCCCGGGTGGTTCTGCGGGAGCACGGGGCGTTGGCTGAGGTGCAGGACGCACCCAGGTTTACCCTCGTCCTCGCCAATACGGTGGGCCGGGCGCTAGAGCTGTACCAGGAGATCCGGGCGGCCGCCCCAAAGGAGATTGACCTTCTGCTTCTGCACTCCCGGTTCCGGCCGGCCGACCGGGAGCGGCTTGTCAGGCAACTCGACCAGCCGCCGGCCCCCGGTGGCCGGGTCGTCGTCTCGACGCAAGTGGTGGAGGCGGGGCTCGACCTCGACGCGGGTGCCCTCGTCACGGATCTCGCTCCATGGGTCAGCATCGTTCAGCGTGCGGGGAGACTCAATCGGACCGGGAAGCGGAACCGCACGCCGGCGCGGCTCGTGTGGCTCGACCCTGGGGACAAGCGCCTCGAGGAGTTCGCTCGACCGTACGATCCGGAGTCGCTCCGCAGCGCACGAAGGGCTCTCGCTGCCCTGGAGGGCAGGTCCTTCGCGCCGGCGGACATCATGAGGCTGCTCGCGGACCAACGAAGTGTCCGGATGCTCCTCGGGTCGCGGCCCGTCTCGCTGGTCCTCCGCGCGCCCGATCTCCTGGACCTCTTCGATACCGACCCCACGCTGGATGGCGACGATCCCGACGTGGGACGCTTCGTCCGCGTGCGCGAAGATCTGGACGTTGGGGTGGCGTGGCGTGACTTCCCGGAGCAAGGCCCGAGTCCGGACGAGCCCATCCCGGATCGAGCGGAAGTATGTCCTGTGCCGGTCTGGGAGAAGAAAACCCTGGTCGCCCTTGCGCCCTGGCGCTGGAGCTACGCGCGCCGTCGTTGGGAACCTGCGAGGAGCGAGGCTTCCATCGTGCCCGGCGACGTGTTGCTCGTGCGGGCGGACGCGGGAGGTTATGACGCCGTGCGCGGGTGGACGGGCCGGAAGGGCATTCATGTCAACCCCGTGGGCACGGCTGGTGGGGAAGCCCCAGACGATGATGCGGAGGACCGCGAGAGCGTCTTGCCGGGCCGGTGGATCACCCTTGAGGAGCACACGGAGCACGTGTTGGCGCAACTCGAAGCGATTCTCGGCCGGGTGGAGCTCGACCCAGCCTGGGTGGCCGCCCTGCGCCTGGCGGCTAGTGCCCACGACGTAGGCAAGGCGCATCCGGAGTTCCAGAACCGCCTTGCCCGTTGGGCCGGCGAACGTCCGCCCGACAGTCGGGTGTACGCAAAAGGACCCGGCCGCGAGCACTGGCGGCCTCCGTTTGCCTTCCGGCACGAAGTCCTCTCCGCGCTCTGTATCATGGAGAAGCACGGTGGGTCGCGTGACGTGGACCTCGCGGCGTACCTCGCCGGAGCGCACCACGGGAAGTTCCGACTCACGCCGCGCGTCCTTCCCGACGACGCCGATCCGGCCGTTGCTGTGTGCTTGGGCGTTCGCGAGGGGGACGCCGTGCCGGGGGTGACTCTCGACGGCCAGCGGTTCGGACCCCTCCGTGTGGACCTGTCGCTAATGCGGATCGGCAGTTTGAACGAGTCCAGCTGGGTGGATCGAGTTCTTGACCTCCGGGATCGTTTCGGCCCCTTCCGGCTTGCGTACCTGGAGGCGATTCTGCGAGTCGCGGACCAGCGGGCGAGCGCTGAGGAGCGTAAGAAATGAAGAGCCTCGTCACCCACCGCCTTCCGGGTTGCAACGCCAGCAGCCTGGACGCTTACCTCCGCGGTCTCGGGTTCTTTTTCCTGGCCGGGAAGATGGACCAGGCTGTGCGCGCGTGGTGGGACGAAGACGGCATCCTGAACCTCGGGTGCGGGGACTTTGGTGCTCTCTGCGAGCACATCGCAGAGAAAGTTCTAGACCCGCGATCTCCGCTTATCGTGCTCGTGCGGACACCGTGGCGCGGGAAGCAGAGGAATAAGGAGTTCGCCGAACTGCGAAACAGCGCGCACGAGGCCGAGCTCGACTGGTTTGACGCCTGCGCCGTGCCGCGCAGCCTCGAGGCGGACGATCGGCGCGGGCGGCGGGGCCAGGAGGTGAGCGACAAGGAAAACAACCCGCTACTAGGGCAAGGGGGCGGCTTCGGCCGTAGCGAGGTCGAGAAGGCGGAGCGGGATGCCCTCCAGACTCTCCGCCGGTCGAATCTCCGTCGCGGCGGGTTGCCGGAAGTGCTTGCCGCGCTGGTGCGCGACGAGCCCCTCGACCTTGCGGTGTGGAAGAAGACTTCCGTGGTCAACAAGGTGCTTGGGGCATACCAATCGGGCCGCGCGACGGGGCCGGGTCTCTCCGCCGCAGATGTCGAGGCGACTAAGCAGAAGGCCCGTACAAGCGCCTGGGATATCCTCTTGGTTTTGGAAGGTCTCCGCGCCTTTCGTGGAAGTCCCACGCGGCGCGCGGAGGTCGGCGCTATGGTGCAAACCGCCTTTCCCCTGATGGTGCAGGCGCGGTCGATCGGCGTGGGCCCTAGCGGAGGGCCGGAGCTTCGGAAGGATCCGGAAGGCACGTTCGAGCTACTTGCACCCCTCTGGAGCATGCCCTGTACTACCCGCGTGTTTCGCCACCTGCTCGCGACCATGCGCCTCCGGACGAACCGAGGGGTGGCGCGCGACAGCCTGGATGCGGTTCTCGCGCAGGCAGCCCAGGCAGCGTGGGGTCTCGGGTTCGACAGGCTGGTCCGGTTCGCCTTCGTCCCCGGCAGTGACCCACGTTACCGGTCCGCCGTGCATCGAGGGACAATCTGGGCGCACGGACAGGAGACGGCCCGGCGCGCCCTGGAGGAGGTGGTGCCGTTTCTTCGCCAGGTCGAGCGGAGGGTGGATCCCGATCTTGAGCCGGCGTCGTTGAAGGTGGCTCGGCGCGGGCTCGAGGAGGCCCTCGCCGCTCTTGGTGTGGAGCGTGCCGGCCCGACCGGACGCCGGCTCGGGCGTGACCGGGAGGTGCAGGAGGTACTGACGGCGCTCGTGGTTTTCCAGGCTCCTGCGGCTCGAGCTACTCGCGAATCCGTTCCCGAAGTCCGAGCTCCTTACCTCTCGTCAGCGTGGTTCAGATTGGCCAACGACCGATCTCCGGAATTCCGGCTCGCGAGGGCCCTGGTCACGGGAATGATGAGAAACGAGACGAGCCTCCTGCGATCCACCGCGCTGCCGCAGCGCGAGGAGGCCGGCCGCTGGTTCCTGGATCCGGACGGCTCCCGGCCTGACCTTGATCGGGTCGGCGAGCCTGTGGAGGCGCTGGTACGCCTGGTGCTGCTGGCCGTGCGACGTGGCGCAACGGGGGGGCCGCTGCAGCGGCGCGGAGCCGTGCGCGCCGCCGACGTCGCGTTTTTGCTCTCCGGCGCCTTGGGCCGCGAAGGCGAGCGTCGGCTCGGGCTCCTCGCTCAGGCGCTGGCCGGGATCTCCCTGCCGGAGACGGGCGAGGCGTCGAGCGCCGACAGCCACGAGGGCGTTGTGGAGTCGCCGGAAGGCCGGACAGCGGCCGGGGAGGCGGGGGGAGCTGCCGTGAACGACCGAAACTGGGTCGTCATTGGAGCCGATGCCGCCCGTTTGATCCTCGCGGCGCAGCAAGATGAGGTTCAGGCGGGGGAGAGCCAGGCTTGGCTGGAGCGCGCCCAGAGGCTCGCCTCGTTGCTCCTCACAGGCCGGTACGATGGTGCGCGAGTGTTCGCCGACCGCGAGCTCCGGCGCCGAGGGCTTGACCTCCTGCCCGCTCCGCCTGTCGGTGCACCCCTGCCTGGGGGCGGACCGCGCCTCGCCCTGGCAGTCCTCCTCCCGTTCGATAAACAGGATAGAGCAGGCCTGACTCGCATGGTGTGCATCACACCCCCTGAGCTTTTCGAGGAGGCTTCCCATGAGCACTGACGTCGCCCGGGCTCTCGATCATCTCCTCAAGGACCGCTATCTGGCTCTGGAAGTCGCGCTGGAGCCCTTAGGGCCGCCCACGATCCAGCTCACGACGTTCGCCAACACCGGGCCTTCTTTCTACGACGCGCCGGACGGACGTCTGGCCGCGGTCGTGGACTCGGTGGCGTCCCTGGCCAACCAGCTCGAGCTCACGGTGTGGGACGAGGCCGAGTGCGTCCCGAAGGACTCCGTGGCCGCGCTTCCCTGGGTCAAGGTCATCGACGCGAAGGAAGGTTACTACACCTCGAGCCGCATGGCGGCGCACCGCCTGGGCGCCCACGCCATCATGAACGGCACTGTACTGGACGGTAAGGGCAAAAACGGGACGAAGAGTTTCCAGGAGCGGTTGGAGGAGCGGCTCGCCGACGCCCAACCCCCCTACGTCCGCAAGCTCGACCAGGCGGTGTGGGAGCACGACCCCCTTACGCTCCTCCACGGCTGTTGGTTCGCTGGAATCTGGGGCGGTCGGGCGCGGCTGAGCCGCGCGCTCAGCGCGAGGATCGACGCGCTAGGCGTACAGATGCAGAGCGTCCAGGTGGGCGGGCAGAAGACGGCCGACCATCCGAGCGAAGTTGGTGTCGGACAGGCCGGCGCCGAGGGCGAGACCGTCCTGGGCGAGGTGCCGCACTATACGGCAGAGGTCAGCGCCGAGCGGATCGTCGCACCGATTCTCCTCGACTTGGCGCTGTTGCGCTCGTACGGTCTTCCGGATAACGCCAACCGCGCGCTCATCGCCACAGCGGTCTTGATGATCCGGGAACTGGTGGACGCATGGCCGCGGCGCCGTAGCCGCTGTGTTCTGGTGCCTAGGGGAGAGCCGGCGGTACGCCTGCCCCAGGGCTGGACCTTGCCGACGCTCGCGGAACTCCTGGCCGAGTGCCAGCGCCGGTGTAGAGAAGCGACTGGGCGAGAGCGCGCGGAGCCTTTGATCGTACGCTACCACGCGGACAACGCCAGGAAGAAGAGCCGGAGTCGCGCGGAGGCGGATAGGACGTGACGCGCACCGACCTCGTTTTGGGCGCACGGTTCCCCTTCGGGCGCTACGCGGCCACGCCCTGGTTCCGTTCGCGGCGCGAGCATGTGGCGAACGTCGAGTGGCCGCCCTCGCCGTGGCGGATTGCCCGGGCGCTCGTGGCCACGGCGTACCGTGCCGGCGACAACGCCCTCGTGGAGGCGACCGTGGCGCTCGTGCAGAGGTTGGCCACCGCGCTACCGCGGTACCGGCTCCCCCCGGTGACCGAAATCGTGTACGCGCAGTGGATGCCCCAGCTCGAGTTCGATGACGCGCCCGACGCCACCGAGCGGAGCGAGAACGGTCACACGCTCCTGGCGGTCTCGACCGACCGGGAGCTGTGCGTCGCCTGGCCGGGGGTGGACCTCCCGGCAGACGAGCGGTCGTTGCTGGGTACGCTGTTGAACTCGATGCCATACCTGGGCCAAAGCGTGTCGGTGTGCGCGTGGCGCATTTTGGGCGATCTGCCGGCGCCGCGTTCGGAGGACACGTTGGCGGTGCCGAGGGAGGCCGAGCTCGGCACCGCCGGGGGCGAGCGGGTCATGGTTCGGCTCCTCGTTCCGCAGCCGACAGTTTCCCGAGCGGAACTCGAGGTTTCCACGGCCGACGGGCTTCTGAAAGCGATGCCGGCCCCACCTGGATCATGCTGGGTGCAGTATGTGCGCGCGACTCCTCCGCGGGTCCTGCCGCCGGCGAGACAACCCGCAGCGAAGGGGGTCATTCATCGGCTAGAAGGTGTCCTCCGGCCCGCTGTCTCGAATCCGTATCGGCCGGAGGCGGGAACGCGCATGGCGCTGCGCCCACAACCGGAACTTCGCGATCTCGTAGCGCGGGCGTGTCACGGCCTGCCGCCGGACGCGACGGTCTCGCTAGCGGACGACGACCTGGACGGAAGGGGCGAGCGTATGATTATTCGATTCCCGTCACCGACTCCGACGAGCGCGATCCCTCATCTTCTCGCTCCGCCGAGACCGCTCGTGGGCCCTGGGACCGAGTGCCGGATGCGGCTAGAGAGCGTCGAGTGGGCTGACCGAGAGCGGCGCGAGCCCCGGATGGCGATGCTGCGCGAAACGCTCCTCACCTTTTCCCTCGAGTCTGCGGTGCCGCCTCGGCTGGCGGACGCGATCACCGTGTGCGAGATCTTCCGCCGGCGCCTGCTCGGCGTGGCTGGCCGGCGCCTCGGCGCGCACGCGATCCCACCCCGGCTGAGTGGCAGAAGCCCGGCCGGAGGTAGGATCGAGGACGACCACCGTCACGTTCACTTCCTCGTCGCGGCGAGTGCGGAGCGCGAGATCGACACTTTCGCCGTCTGGTGCCCGGAGGGACTGGGTGCCGTGGAGCGGTCGCTCGTCCTCGCGACGACCTTCCCTCCGCTCCTCGGCGCCGCGATCCGGTTGCGCCGTGCGGACCGGGACCCGTTCTCGGGCCCCGCTCGGCGGTTCCGGTCCCACACCCCGTTCCTCCCGGTCCGGCATCCCAAGCGTAGGGGTGGAGGTTTGCGGGACGCGCCGCCGGACCAAGTCGTGCAGGAGCTGGAGTGCCGCGGGCTCCCCGCGCCACGGAAGGTGGAGCCGATGGACCGCTCCTGGGCCGCGTTTCGCATCCTGCGGCGTGCGAAGCCTGGCTGTTTCCCCGGGCTCGGCACCTACGGCTTCGAGCTCGAGTTCGACGCGCCGGTCCGCGGCCCGATCGCGCTCGGTCGAAACTCCCATTTTGGGATGGGGCTGTTCCTGCCAGCAGAGCGGTGAAGAACGTGGAAGACCGGCGGCGGCTCGTGGCAGAAGAGGACGGAGGTTTACTTAAGCCCGTGCACGCCCAGCTCCGTACGCGATCAAAGTGGCGCGTGTTGGCTGTGATGATTTCCCTCGCCCGGAAGAGGGCAGCGGACGCAATGAGAAGATCCGACGTGGGGACTCGCTGTCCCGCTGCGCTCAGGCGGGCATCGATCTCGCGGAAAGTGCGCGCGACTGGGAGTGTGGTGGGGACGACCGGTACCGCGGCGAGCACGGTCTCGACCAACTCTCCCCGACGTGCTCGCCGCGACAACGTGTCGGCGCGCAACATCCGTGGAACAGCTCACCTGCGCTCATGACGGAGACGCTGAGGTCGACGTCGCGCTGCGGCGCCATCAACTCGGTGATCAGTCCAGCCGGAGTCAGGCGCGCGCGTTCGGCGTGGATGAGGACCGTGCGCGTGCACATATCTGCCCCATCCTGCACACGCGGCTGCGAACTCGTAGCGGGATGCGCAGCGCATAGTCAGCCATGACGACCGAGCGCGAAACGAACGCTGAAACCGACATCCTGGGCCGTGAGCCGGCGTTGGCCGAAGTTGTGCGTCGCCTCATCCAAGCGTATCAGCCGGAACGGATCTACTTGTTCGGCTCAGCGGCCCGCGGCGATGCGGGGCCCGACAGCGACTATGACCTGCTCGTGGTGGTGCCTGACGACGCACCGCTGCAGCGGCGAGGCGGCCGGCTCGCCTACGAGGTGCTCTGGGGCGTTGGCGTGGCCGCGGATGTTGTTGTCTGGTCCCGAAGTGCGTTCGACCGACGCAGCCGCGTGCCGTCCTCGCTGCCGGCCACCGTACTGCGGGAGGGGAAACTGCTCCATGCCGCTTGACCCCGAGTTCGTCGCCGAGACGCGCGGTTGGCTGATCAGAGCGTACGGCGATTTGCGCGCGGGCGCCGTGCTTAACGGCGCCGACCCGCCACTTCGCGGTGATGCGGTGTTCCACTGCCAGCAAGCCGCGGAGAAGGCGCTCAAAGGCTTTCTCACGTGGCGCAGGCGCATATTCGGTAAGACACACAACATCGGAGAACTGGGCCGTGCCGTCGTAGAGGTGGTACCAGAGCTCACGGATCTCCTGCGACGTGCGGCCGTCCTGACCGATTACGCCTGGCGGTTTCGGTATCCTGGCGAGGCGGTCGAACCGTCGCCGGAGGAAACCGCTCAGGCACTTGCCCTCGCCCGCGACGTGTACGAGGCTGTTCTTGCCCGATTACCCCAGGAGGTGCGCCCCTGAGATGGGGGAACAGCGCAGTCCACGCGCGAGATCGGGCAGGGGCCGGCTTCGCAGTGGGCGTGCCAACGCGAAGGGCTCCACATGACGACTTCTAACGTCACACAAGCGGCCCAGCTACCTGAACTCGTTCCTGCCCGGATGGTCAACGAGTTCGTCTACTGCCCCCGCCTGTTCTATCTCGAGTGGATACAGGGAGAATTCGCGCATAGCGTCGACACGCTCGAGGGATCCGTCGTTCACCGGCGGGTGGACCGGGAGGGCGGGCCATTGCCGGAGGCGGCGGAGCTGGAACCGGAGGATCGGGTCGCGGCCCGAGGCGTGCTGCTGTCGGCTCCAAATCTCGGATTGATCGCGCGCATAGACCTTCTCGAAGGAGAAGGGGGGTGCGTGGTCCCCGTGGACTACAAGAAAGGGGCGCCGGGCCGCGAGGGACCCTGGGAACCGGACCTCGTGCAACTCTGTGTGCAAGCGCTCATCCTCAGGGAGAACGGCTACGCTTGCGACGACGGCTATGTTTACTATGCTGCGACCAAGCAGCGCTTTTCCGTACAGTTCGACGACGTGCTGGTCACCAAGTCGCTGGAGGCCTTGCGGAGACTCCGTGAGGCGGCGACTCAGCCGATACCTCCTCCGCCGCTGATAGACAGCCCGAAGTGCCCCCGCTGTTCGCTCGTGGGCATTTGCCTGCCCGATGAGGTGAATCTCCTGCGCGGAGTCGAGACCGAGCAGGTTCGCCGTCTCATCCCGGCGCGCGATGAGGCGGGCCCGCTTTACGTGGTCAGTCAGGGCGCCACGGTGGGGAAGCAAGGTGAGCGCCTGATCGTCCGCACGCGGGATGAGCCCGAAGCGCACGTTCGGCTCATCGATGTTTCGCACGTGGCATTGGTCGGCAATGTGCAGATGAGCGCGCAGGCGATTCGCAGCCTGATCGCGCGGGGCGCTTTGCTCCTGCACTTTACGTACGGCGGATGGCTCACAGCGGTGACGTCCGGCCCCAACCAGCGCAACGTGCTGCTTCGGATGGCACAGTATCGTCTCGCCGGAGACGCTAAACAGGCACTTGCGCTGGCCCAGGCATTCGTCTGGGGCAAGATCCGAAACCAGCGCACGTTGCTGCGCCGGAACCATCGTGGTTCGCCGCAGCCGGCGGTGAACGAACTGGCGCGGCTGACCCGGAGCGCGCGCCGGGTGGAAACGGTGCAAAGCCTCCTGGGCGTTGAGGGCACGGCGGCCCGTGTCTACTTCTCGCAGTTTCAGGGAATGTTGCGGTCTGACCTCGCCTTTGACTTTCAGGAGCGCAACCGCCGTCCTCCGAAGGACCCTGTCAACGCGCTGTTGTCTTTCCTGTACGCCTTGTTGCTCAAGGACTGCGTGGCGGCCACGATCGCGGCGAGCCTCGATCCGTACATCGGTTTCTTTCATCAGGTCCATTATGGTCGACCCTCGCTGGCGCTCGACCTCGCCGAGGAGTTTCGACCGTTGGTTGGCGATTCTACCGTGCTCACGGTGATCAACAACGACATGATTGGTGCCGGCGACTTTGTCCGGCGGGGGCCGGCATGGGCCCTCAAAGATCAGGCGAGGCGGCGGGTCGTCGAGGCGTATGAGGCGAGGATGGAGACGCTCATCACGCATCCATTGTTTGGTTACTCCATCAGTTACCGGCGTGTCCTGGAAGTGCAGGCGCGGCTGTTAGCGCGCGTGGTAGCCGGGGAGCTGAAGGGCTACCAACCATTTATCACCCGATGATCGACACGCAGCGTCGCAGGCTCGTGGTATGCTACGATGTTCGCGAGCCGAGGAGGCTCCATAAGACGCATGAGACGATGCTTGGATACGGAGACCCTCTGCAATACTCGGTGTTTGTCTGCAACCTGTCATCCTCAGAACAGCTCCTTATGGAGGAGGCCTTAACCAAGGTGGTGAAACTCCCAGAAGACTGGGTTCATATCATCGATCTCGGTGCTGCCCGTGGACGGGCTTCCAGGAGGATTCGCAGTCTTGGCAGCCGGCCGCTTGCGGCCCCCAAGCGCTACAAGATAGTGTAAGGAAAAGGGGAAAGTTGCTGCACTTTGACAACAGAATAGACGCGTGGGGTACCGCGAGCGGTTCGGTGATCGGTCGCTCTCTGGGCACCGCTCGCAGCCCGGGCGCGCAGGTTGAGTGCGGCGGATTGTTTGCAGTGTGTGTCCAAACCCGAGCACGGGATCTCCAGGTGATACCGGTGCTCGCAATAACGCCCGGCAACCCTTACCCAATGCGGGGTTCCGTGCAGCGCTGTTTCCGCCGTTGAGAAACGGCGGCCCCATTGAAGGGCCGTTGTTGACAATGAACGCACGCCGGTATTTGGCCGTTTCCGCCGTTGAGAAACGGCGGCCCCATTGAAGGTTCCTTGAGGCCGGCGGGGCCGACAAAATCATTGAGGTTTCCGCCGTTGAGAAACGGCGGCCCCATTGAAGGGAGGTCATGCTTGGCTACGAGCGACACCGACGCGTCGTGTTTCCGCCGTTGAGAAACGGCGGCCCCATTGAAGGTGGGCCGATATGCCGCCCAGGCGCGTTGTGACGAGGGAGGTTTCCGCCGTTGAGAAACGGCGGCCCCATTGAAGGAGTGGATCGACCGCCGTCAATGGTGCGAGCGTGCAGTTTCCGCCGTTGAGAAACGGCGGCCCCATTGAAGGTGGAACTGACGGCAGTGATCGCAGCGTTGACGGCGGTGTTTCCGCCGTTGAGAAACGGCGGCCCCATTGAAGGATCATGCGACAAATCCTGCGGTGTGCCGGCTACCCAAGTTTCCGCCGTTGAGAAACGGCGGCCCCATTGAAGGGCGCACCCGGCCAATGGCCGCATCCGCGTCCCAGGGTTTCCGCCGTTGAGAAACGGCGGCCCCATTGAAGGGATCTTCATCCGCAGCTTGTGTGGGCGGAGTGCCTGTTTCCGCCGTTGAGAAACGGCGGCCCCATTGAAG
>JAJPJL010000001.1 GCA_021324255.1 Bacillota bacterium | reverse complement strand
TTGATCACGCCGATCGCGCTGGAGGAAGGGCAGCGGTTTGCGGTGCGGGAGGGGGGCCGGACGGTGGGGGCGGGGGTCGTCGCCAAGATCCTGGAGTAGGCCGCACCCGAGCCGCGCACGAGACCGGGAGGGAGTGAGCGATGCCGCGCGACATCATCACGCTGGCTTGCAACGAGTGCAAGCGGCGGAACTACACGACCCGAAAGAACAAGAAAAACACCCCGGATCGGGTGGAGCACACGAAGTACTGCCGCTGGTGCCGCAAGCACACTGTACACCGCGAGACGCGCTAGCGTATACTTGCGCCGGCGACACCGCAGGGGCGTAGCTCAGTTTGGTAGAGCGCTGGTCTCCAAAACCAGTGGTCGGGGGTTCGAGTCCCTCCGCCCCTGCCAGTTCTAGGCCGTACATCTCATCGCGCCCTCGCCGATGCGCACTTCGTGGGCGTCTGTCTCCGCTGCCGAGTCGTTCGTGGCGCGGGGCAAGGCGCATAGACAGCGTCCATCGTCCGTCACCGCCGCGTCTCGTCTCATGGTTTCCATAACCCCAGGGTCGAGCGGCTTCCGAGTCTAAGTACCCCCCCGTGCGAACGGCGCCACACACGGCGGACCCGACCGCGGCGTCCCCGGCGCAGGTTGCCACGCGCCGCATGCGCGTGTGAGCGACGGATGCGCAGGGCCGCCCTCGGCATCATCGTCACCGTCGCGTACCTCGTGGCGGCCGTCTCCGGGCCGCCCGTCGTTCCCGGGCGTCTCCTCTACGATGGCTACACGCCTCCGCCGCCGTATCGCTGGGTGCGTCCGCCGGCGGGCGCGCCGTCCTCCAATCAGCCCCCGGAGCCCGGCGCGGGGACGGTCGCGCTCGGGCCGCTGGGCTCGGCTCCGGCCACCGTGTCCACGGGGGATGAGCAGGCGGTGGTCGTGTTTCCCCGGAGCGCCATTGCGCCCCGCCGCGGCGAGGCGTCCGTAGCGATCCGCATCACACCGCTGGACGCGGCCAGCATCGGGGCGCCGCCGAGCGGCCTGCGCTACGACAGCAACGCCTACCGGATCGACGCGACCTACACCGCTTCCCGCGCGCCGGCACCGCTGCTCGGGCCGGTCAACATCGTCCTCCGGTACGCGACCGGAGCGCACGAGATCGCGCGCTACGACGGCAGATCATGGCAGCCGCTGGCGCCGTCGCGGCTGCCGCTCACCTTTCAGATCTACGGCCCGACCAACGATCTGGGTACGTTCGTCGCGGCGGGCCAGCCCCAGCAGGGCGCGTCGTTGGGGATGTGGGCGTACCGCATCGTGACGGTACTCCTCTGGCTCGTCGCGGCGGCCATCGCGGCGATGCTCGTTCGAGACTACACGCAGCGGGGACGCCGGCGCAGAAAAGCGTGAGGTCTCAGGCGCTCGGGTCGCCTCCGGGGCCGCCGCCCTTTGGTTACGGCAGGACGATGGCGTGCGTGGCGAAGGCCGGCGGCCACACCAGCGCCCGCGTGTACGGCGCGATCCACTCCCACACCACGCTGGCCGCCCGCACGTTCTCCCCGGCCTGCGCCGAACCCGGCGGGCCGAATGCGAGTCCGCTGCCGTTGGGAAGCGTCCCGGCTGGAAGCCTGACCTGGCGGGCCGCGGCCGCGACCGCGGCAGGGGATGAGGCGCCCGCGCGGGGCAGGACGTCCTGGAAGAGCGCGATCCCGCCGGCAAACCCCGAGAGCCCGGGTTCCCACAGAGGGTGGCCGTATTGCGCCGCATAGGCGCGCCGCGCCCACTCGAGCTGCTGCGCCGCTTGCCTCGTCAGCGCGCGCGCTGGGAGCAGGTCCCCCGTCTTGTCGGAGGAAAACACGCCGGTCGCCGCCGGCCCGAGGCGCTGTCCAAACTGAGGCATAATGTACGCCGAGCAGCCGCCGATATTCACGGTGAGCGGCACGCGCGCGCGGAGGACCGCCTCGCGCAGCGCGACGGCATTTTCCATGTACGCCGCCACGATCAGGACGTCGCTGCGCGCCCGCGCGATGCGGGCGGCGAGCGCGGCATAGTCGGCGTGCCAGGGATCGTACGGCAACGTGGCCGCAAGCGGCAGGTGGAGGCGGCGCACCTCCGCGATCTCTCCCCGGGCTTCGGCACGGCCAAACCCGTCGTCGACGTACGCGACCGTGTAGCGAAGCCGTCCCACACGGCCGAGGCGCGGCGCCAACTCGGTCTCGACAAAATCCACCGCCTGGCGCCCCAGCGTCTCACCGTTTGGGGCGACCCGGAAGAAATGCGTTCCCGGACCGGCCGCCGCGCCGATCTCGCCGACCGCGCCGGTCTCCCAGTACAGGAGTCCGAGGCGCGCGGCGGTGACCGCGGCGGGCCTGGCGATGACGCTGCCGTAGGTCCCCACGATCACCGTGATGCCGCCCTCGGCGAGTTGCTGGACCGCGCCGGCCGCCGCGTCCACCGAATTGGCCGGGGCGAGCCGCACCTCGACGGGGCGTCCCAGGACGCCGCCGTGCTCGTTGACGTATCGGGCCGCCAGCAGCAGCCCGTGGTATTCATCGATCCCCGCGCCGACCACGCCCTGCGGGCCCCCGGTGGGGTAGACGGCGCCGATGACGACGGGGCGCGCCTGGCCGTCGGCCGGCCACACCGGCGAGACGGCCATCCAGGCGAGGACGATCACGGCGAAACCCACGGTCAAGATACGGCGCATGCGCGTCACCTCGTGTTGCACCGGCAGTTTGACGGCGCGCCCGCATCCCCCTGTCGGCGGGCGCGCGTCACGATGAGCAGGATTCTTCCCGGCGCCGGAGCGTAACTCAGTACGGCCGGCCCGCGGCGGCGAGCGCAAGGTCACCGGCACAGGCCGCGGCGAACCGGCAGTCCGCCGGGACCGATATTGTGACGAGACTCTCCGCCACGCCGGCGGCGCCGCGGTCGCAGGGTGCGCTCCTGCGGTGCGGCACACGAGGATGCAGCGGACCCTAAACGTGTTCGGCTTCTTGATCGTCGCGGCGCTCGTCTGCGCGGGGTGCAGTTCGCACGCCCAGACGGCGGCGCCGCCCTCGCAGCCCGCGGCGGCACGGCCGCGTTCCACGGCCTCGCTCTCGATCCTGTCCCCTGAACCCGGGGCCGTCGTCCCGGGCCCTAAGGTGACGGTGCGGCTCGCCTTGCGGGGAGCTCGCGTCGTTCCTCAAACCTCGACGCATCTCAGCCCGGACAAGGGGCACATTCACCTGTCGGTGGACGGACGAGTCATTTCCATGCTCTACGGGCTCGACCAGGTCATCGAGGTGACGCCCGGGGTGCACATTCTCACGGCGGAGTTCGTGGCGCAGGATCACTTCCCGTTCCAGCCGCGTGTCGTGAAGACGTTGACGTTCACCGTCAGGTAAACCGCGATGCGCGCCTGGCACGTCCCGGTCGTCGGGACGCTCGGTTGCCTCGCCCTGGCCGCGCGCGTCGCGGACGCGCGGGCCGCGCCGCTCGCCGACCTGGCTGTGGGGATCGTGGGGATCGCGGGCGCCGTCCCGCGAGACCGAGAGCCGTCCGTGCCCCCCGGGCGGTGGGCCGCCGTGACCGCCATCGGAATCGCGGCGTTCGCCTTGGCCAGGCTGCTCATGCCGGCGCATCCCGCCGGCGCGTTCCCGCCGGCGGCGGGCATCGTCGTGCTGCTGATCGCGTCGGTCGCCGAGGAAGCGTTCTTCCGCCGGTGGATGTACGGATGGCTCGCGGTCGCCGGTGTGGGCCCGGCCCTCCTCGGGTCGTCGGCCGCGTTTGCCGCGGTGCACGTCCCGATCTACGGCCTGCGGGTCCTGCCGGTGGACTTCGCGGCCGGCCTCCTCCTTGGGTGGCAGCGACTCGCGACCGGCGCGTGGACGGCGTCCGCCGCCACGCACGTGGCGGCGAACCTGCTGCAGCTCGGGTGAGGAGCGTGCTCGCGCTGCGCCGCACAACCCCGCGTGGCCTCACCGCCGGCGCTGCGCTGGCCCTGCTCTACCTCGGCGCGATCCTCGGACTCGGGGCGCCCTCAGCCCGGCTCCTCTACGACGGGACCGTCCCCATGCCGCCGTACCAGTGGGTGCATCCGCCGAACGGCGCCGGCACGGCGCCGCCGTCGAGCGCCGCGGGAACGCTCGCGCTGGGCGCGGGCGGATCCGCCGCCAACGAGATATCGACGGACGACCTCCAGGCCTCGGTCACCTTTCCCGAAGGCGCGGTCGCACCTCATGCCGGTGATTCCTCGGTCAAGGTGACGATCACACCGGTCGACGCCGCCACGGTGGCGCGCGCGCCCGCGGGGCATCGCTTCGACAGCAACGGGTACCGGATCGAGGCCGTCTACGCGGCGTCAGGGACGCCCGCCACCCTCGTGAAACCCGTCGACGTCGCCCTGACGTACGCCGTTCACGCGACCATCGTCCTCCGGGCGCAGGACAAGAGTTGGACGATCCTCCCCGGCACTGTGTTCCCCGCGAGCCAGCAGATCGTGGCGCACAGCGACCGCCTCGGGACGTTTGCGGCGTCGCCCTGAGGAGCTAAAACCCAAACACCCGCACGACCCCCGCCCTGAGGAGCGCGTTATACAGCGCCGGAAGCAGCGGGTAGGCGAGGGCGACGAAGGCCGCAGCCAGCATCGCGATGAGGGCCATCTTGCGCTGGAATCGCCGGTTGTCTGCCTGCAGCTGCAACTCGAACTGCCGGCGGCTGCGCTCGAGCTGCTCCTCGAAGGTGCGCAGGTTCCGCTCCATCTGCCGCGCAAACTGCTGCTGCTGCGACAACTGAAAGTGCTCTTTGGGGCTGAACTGCGGCACGTAGGCTTCCCACTTGGGGCATTTCCGATTGCGCTCGAGAACCGACCGGAGCAGGGCACGGGCCGGCTGCCCGGCGCCCGGGTGGAGGTACTCCTGCTCGAGATCCGCCGCCTTGACATAGCACGACAGCGTGAATCCCTCGGGGATGTCGAGGCGCCCGGCGCGCTGCTGCTCGTTGACCTCGCGAAGCTCGGTGCCAAAGACGGGGTTGGTGGCCCGCTGACCCAAGTACCCGCAGGCTCCGCATTTGCCCTGCTCGTGAAACAAGGTTTCCATGAGCCTGCTCCCGTCGGTCCGGCGGCTCCTTCAAAATACACTGACAACCTGCGCTGCACAAGCCTCGGACCTGGGGTCGCCTGGGGTCGGCCACACCCGGGGCCCCGAAAAATTTTTGAGGCGCTGGGTTTGAAGAAGGTAATCCTAGGATACTATGTATCAGGGAGAGCGCCAGGGTGCCTGTGCGTTCGCTTTTCCTAGGCGGCGCGGGCGCAGTTCACCAGGGGCCAGTTCTTCTCCCCCCGCCCTGGTGGGCGCGTTCCGCGCCGCCGAGTTCCGTGTGAAGCGTGGCGATCAATAGACGGCGCGGACGTGCCGTGCCAGGGATTAGTCCTTCTCCCCCCGCCCTGGCGCGCATGCTCCGCGCCGTCTCATCTCCGCCGGCGCATTTCCGGAGAGGCTCTCGAACCGCGCGGATATCGCGCCCGCTCGCCCGGGATGCGTGGCCGGGGGCTGTTGTAATTTGCCGGGGGCTGCTATAATAGCACCGGCGGAATCAAGTCTTTTTTTGTTTGGGGGGACCTTTTATGGCACGGGCGCCCGAGGGAACCACAGGACCGGTGATCGGCAAGCCCGCGAAGGCCGTGACCGGCGACCGTTCGGGTCGCTTGAGGGCGCCGCAGGCACGGCGGCTTCCGCCGTTCGCGGACACGGCCGCGCGGTTTCTCCGTGATGTCCGCGCCGAACTGACCCGCGTGGCATGGCCGGACCGCCAGGTCGTTATCGCCTCATCCGTGGTCGTCGTGTTCGTGCTCGTTGTGACGTCGCTCTATCTCGCCGCGTGCGATTTCGTGTTCGCCAAGGTCTTTGAGCAGGTCCTCAGCCATTAGGGGTCCGTCCAGGGGAGTTCTTCGCTATGCCGGAAGATCGTAATCGGCCAAAGCCGCAGCAGCCCGACCGCGCGGCCCTGATTCGCAGTGTATTCGGTGACGAGCCGCAGGCGCCGCCGGCTGAGCCGACCCCGGTCGGCGTCGTCGTGCCCCAGGGGGAGCGGCCCGAAGGGGAGGCGCCTCCGCCGTCCGCGCCATCGCCCGCGGACACGGCCACGCCCGAGGGTGTCGTCGAGGCGCCGCCCGGGATGGAAGACACCCTGGAGGCCGCGAGGGCGGCGGCCGGCACCCGGTGGTATGTGATCCATACCTATTCGGGTTACGAGAACAAGGTGCGCACGAACCTGGAACGCCGCGTGGGGTCGATGGGGATGCAGGAAAAGATCTTCCGCATCCTCGTCCCCACGGAGGATGAGATCGAGATCAAGGACGGCAAGCGCCGCATCGCCAAGAAAAAGGTGTTCCCGGGCTACGTGCTGGTCGAGATGATCATGGACGACGACTCCTGGTACGTCGTGCGGAATACCCCCGGGGTCACCGGCTTCGTCGGCTCGGGGACGAAGCCGCTCCCGCTGCAGGAGAAAGAGGTCAAGGCGATCCTCCGGCAGTTGGGGGACGAGACGCCGAAGTTCCGCATCACGTATCAAAAGGGATCCGCCGTCAGGATCAACTCCGGTCCGTTCATGGACTTTAGCGGCGTCGTCGACGAAATACTGCCGGAGAAGGAAAAAGTCCGCGTCCTCGTGTCGATCTTCGGACGGGAGACGCCGGTGGAGCTCGATTTCGCGCAGGTCGAGAAGATCTAGGGGGGATCATGAAGAAGGTCGTGGCCATCGTGAAGCTGCAGATCCCGGCGGGGAAGGCGACCCCGGCGCCGCCGGTCGGGCCCGCGCTCGGCCAGCACGGGGTCAACATCATGGAGTTTTGCAAGTCCTACAATGAAAAGACGGCCCGCCAGGCCGGCACGATCGTGCCGGTGGAGATCACGATCTACGCCGACCGGACGTTCGCCTTCGTCACCAAGACGCCCCCGGCGTCGGTCCTATTGAAGAAGGCCGCGGGCCTGGAGAAAGGCTCGGGCGAGCCGAACAAGAGACAGGCGGGACGCGTGACCCGCCAGCAGATCCGCGAGATTGCCGAGTCCAAGATGCCCGACCTGAACACCAAAGACCTCGAGGCTGCGATGCGCATGATCGAGGGGACCGCCCGCAGCATGGGAATCGAGGTCGCTTAACCCGCGGAGGCCAACCGATGGCGCAGAGACACAGCAAGCGGTTTCGCGAGGCGAGCAAACTGGTGAACCGGGCGCAGCTGCACGAGCCGTCCACCGCGCTCGCACTGTTGAAGCAGGTCCCCGCGGCGAAGTTCGATGAGACGGTCGAGGTGCACATCCGGCTGGGGGTGGATCCGAAGCAGGCCGACCAGCAGGTCCGCGGGACCGTGGTGCTGCCCCACGGGACCGGCAAGCCCGTCCGCGTGCTCGTGTTCGCCAAGGGCGACAAAGTGAAGGAAGCGCAGGACGCCGGCGCCGATCACGCCGGCCTCGAGGAGTTCGTCGAGAAGATCCAGGGCGGCTGGTTGGAGTTCGACGTGGCGGTCGCGACGCCCGATGTCATGAACGTGGTAGGGCGGCTCGGGCGCGTGCTCGGCCCCCGCGGCCTCATGCCGAACCCCAAGGCGGGCACCGTGACGTTCGACGTTGGACGGGCGGTCAAGGAGGTCAAGGCCGGCAAGATCGAGTACCGCGTGGACCGCTTCGGCATTCTTCACGTTCCGCTCGGCAAGGCGTCGTTTTCCACGGACGCCTTGCTCGAAAACTTCGCGACCCTCGTGCACGCCGTCGTCCGCAGCAAGCCGGCCGCGAGCAAGGGCCAGTATCTGCGCAGCATCAGCCTCACGTCGACCATGGGGCCCGGCGTCCGCGTGGACCCGGCGAAGACGGAAGGGCGGAGCGCCGCCGCGGTCTAGCCGGAGTCGCCTCCGGCGCCGTGCCGCGCCGGTCGCGCGACGGCGACGCATTGGTTGACCCGCCCGCAGGCGGGTGATATGATGCCACGTGCGCGGCCCGGGGGCCGCGCCGTACCATACGCCGTAGACAGCGGGTGCGCGGTGCGCGCCTAAAGGCCGTTGGGCCGCCCGCCGAGGCTCCGTCCGATGAGGGGGACCCCACGTCTACGGGGGTCCTGTTTTCTTTCCGTACACGGGGAGGGACGGTATGCACGAGCCCAGGCCGGAAAAAGTTGCGGAGGTCCAGGATCTGGAGCAGCGGCTCCGGACCTCTCCGGTCGTGATCCTGACGGACTACCGCGGGCTCAGCGTGAGCGAGATCGGGGCGCTGCGGAGTCGGCTGCGCGAGGCCTCGCTCGAGTACCGGGTGGCCAAGAACACGCTCCTGACCCGTGCGGCCGAGCAGGCCGGGCTTACGGGCCTCGCGTCGTATCTCGTGGGCCCGACGGCCGTGGTCTTCGGGCGGGACGATCCGGGCGCGCCGGCGCGCATCCTTCAGGAGTTCATCAGGCAGTACCGCAAGCTCGAGATCAAAGGCGGGATGGTCGAGGGGCAGGCGCTCGGTCCCGAGGGCGTGCAGGCGCTGGCGACGCTCCCCAGCAAGCGCGAGCTGATCGCGAAGTTGCTCGGTACCATGCAGGGACCGCTTCGGAGCTTGGTCACGGTGTTGACCGGGCCGGCCCGCGGCCTCGTGACCGCGCTCGACGCCGTCCGCAAGCAGCGGGAAGCCGCGGCGCTGGCGAGCGTCGCCTCGGACGCCGGGCCGGTAGCGGCGCCCGCGGCCGCCGGTGACGGCGCGGAGCCGGCCGCGGACCAAGGGGCTCAGGGTACCGCATCGCCCGAGCCGGCGCACTGAGGCCGGCTCGGGGCCTGGACGGAACGGGGCAAGATTTGAGGCACGTGGGACGGGCACGATCGCGGAGATCCGCGGTTCTGGTGCGATCCTTGGCTGGGAGGGGATAGCGATGGCAGCAATTGAGCAAATCGTCGAGCAGATCGAGGCGCTCTCGGCGCTGGACCTGTCGAAGCTCGTCAAGGCCCTGGAGGAGAAGTTCGGGGTGTCCGCGGCGGCGCCGATGATCGCGATGGCCGCGCCGGGCGCCGCGGACACGGGCGCCGGCGCGGCGGTGGCCGAGGAGCAGACCGAGTTCGACGCCGTTCTCACCGCGGTGGGCGACAAGAAGATCCAGGTGATCAAGGTCGTCCGTGAGTTGACCGGGCTCGGCCTCAAGGAGGCCAAGGACCTGGTCGACGGCGCGCCGAAACCCGTAAAGGAGAAGGTGAGCAAGCAGGAAGCCGATACCATCAAGACCAAGTTGACCGAGGTCGGCGCGACGGTCGAGATCAAGTAACCGGTTTGCAGGCTAGGGTCGGGGGGCCAGAGCGGTCGGTGCTCTGCCGCCCCCTTGACGGGCTTGTCTTCAGGGAGTACTATTTTATTTACTCCTATAATGCCACGTTTTGCGTCACCTCTATGCTGGGCCGCCCAGCGAGCGAACGGTCTCCGGGGTGGGGTGCGTCTGCGCTCAACCCCGGATGGTGTGTGATCCTCACCTCACCTGGAGGCGAAGAGCGTGAAGGCAAAGGCCGCACCGCCAAAGGCCAAGGCTAGGACTGCTGCGGGTCGCAAGACCGCGCGTGCCAAGACCGGGGCCATGCGTCTCGTGGTCAAGGACGCCGCGCGCGCCAGGCTGCAACAGCCGCAGCAGCGTGGAGCGGCAAAGGCGCGCCCCCGGCTGGCGCGCACGATCCTGCTCGATACCAAGGCGGAACGGGCGCCGGTCGCCCTGTTCCAAGCGCCTCCGCCTCCGCCGGCGTCGCATGTCTCCACGCGGCAGGTCAAGGGGTTGGGGGAGGTGCGCGTCACGCGGCGCGGCCGGCGCCAGCGCGTGAGCTTCGCCAAGATCCCCGACGTCCTCGAGGTCCCCAACCTCGTCGAGATCCAACGCGACTCGTTCAAGTGGTTTCTCAAGGAGGGCATCCGGGAGGTCTTCGAGGAGATTTCGCCGATCCGGGACTTCACCGGCAACCTGGAGCTCCACTTCGCGGTCGGCCGGCGGCGGTCGAAGAGCGCGCAGGAGGACGAGCACGGCGACCTCGCGCTCGAGTTCGACGGGTACCGGTTGGAGCAGCTCAAGTACTCCGTCGACGAATGCCGTGAGCGCGACTACAACTATAGCGCGGCGCTGAAGGTGCAGGTCCGCCTGGTGATCCGGGAGACCGGCGAGGTCAAGGAGCAGGAAGTGTTCATGGGGGACTTCCCGCTCATGACCGAGCAGGGCACGTTCGTCATCAACGGCGCGGAGCGGGTGGTCGTGAGCCAGCTCGTGCGTTCCCCGGGTGTGTACTACAGCAAGTCGCCCGACACGAACGGCCACCTCCTGCCCACCGCCACGGTGATTCCTCATCGGGGCGCCTGGCTGGAGTTCGAGGTGGACGTCAACGGGGTCGTCTACGTGCGGATCGACCGCACGCGCAAGCTGCCGGTGACGATCCTCCTGCGGGCCATCTCCCAGCACAAGGACGGCCGGCGGGGGGAGCAGCTGCCCCTCCTCACCGACGAGGAGATCTCGAAGTACTACGGCTACGACAAGACGATCGCCGCCACGCTGCAAAAGGACGAAGCCAAGACGCCCGACGACGCGCTCCTGGCCATTTACCGGCGGCTGCGCCCCGGCGATCCGCCCACCATCGAGAGCGCCCGCACGTTGCTGAACACGCTGTTCTTCGACCCGCGGCGGTACGACCTGGGGCGGGTGGGGCGGTACAAGCTGGACAAGAAGCTCGGCTTCAAGCCGGCCGCGGAGGACGCGGCGCAGCCGCGGGTGCTGCACCCCCGCGACATCGCCGAGATCGTCCGCTACCT
>JAJPJL010000016.1 GCA_021324255.1 Bacillota bacterium | reverse complement strand
GGATACGGGGCGTCCAGGTTCATCTGCACGGTGAGCGGATCCACGACCTTGGTCTCCTTGATCGCGGACAGCCAGGAGATCCACGGCGAGGCGGTCTTGGGATCGAGCACCCGGTCGATGCTGTACTTCACGTCGTCGGCGGTGACCGGCTGGCCATTGTGGAACTTCACATTGGGCCGGAGGTGGAACGTATAGGTCTTGCCCCCGTTCGTGATCTCCCACCGTTGGGCCAGGCAGGGCACGACGTTCATCTTCTGGTCGTACATCGTCAGGCTCTCGTAGATGTGCTCATACCCCTGCAACGCCGAAAAGTTCGAATTGGTGTGCGGATCCAGGCTGACCGGATCGACTTCCTGGGCTGCGACGAGCGTCCCCCCGCGCTTGGGCGTCCCCGCCGCCCAGGCCGGCGCCGGGCGCCATCCGCGGCCCAGCGTCTCGAGGGCTGCCAATCCGCCGAGCGCGAGCCCGCCCCCCAGGAACGTCCGCCGGCTGACGCGTTCCCGCGCGTCGCTATCGGACCGTGCCATGCATCCACCCCCTCGTGTGCAGTTTCCGTTGATTCCGCGCGCGCCGCCGATCCCCCTGTGGCCCGCTCCGCCGGGCCGGCTACGTGTATCGCAGCCGGGGGTCGAGAAAGTCGCGGAGCCCGTCGCCGAGCAGGTTGAGGCTCAGGACGCTCAAGACGATCGCCGCGCCCGGAAAGATGCTGATCCACGGGGCCTGGCGCAGGTACACCTGGCCCTGGCTGATGATGCCGCCCCACGTCGGGATCTGCGGCGGGATTCCGACCCCAAGGAAGCTCAGCGCGGCTTCCCCGAGCATGGCATACGCGGTGATGAACGTCGCCTGCACGATCACGGGCGACGCGCTGTTGACGAGGACGTGGCGCGCCAGGATGCGCGCCGCGCTGGCGCCCACGGCGCGCGCGGCATCGACGTACTCCTGCGCCGCGATCACGAGCACGGCGCCGCGGACCACGCGGGCGACACGCGGCGTGTACACGAAGCTCAGCGCCAGGATGACGTTTCGCGCGCTCGGCCCGAGCGACGCCATGAGCGCGATCGCGAGGAGGATGTCGGGGAACGCCATGATCCCATCCATGACCCGCATCAGCACGCGGTCCGCCCGCGGATTCGTGCCGCAGACGAGCCCCACGACGATCCCCGCCGCCGTCGCCGACGCCGTCACGGCGAGCCCCACCGTGAGCGACAGGCGCGCCCCGAACAGCGTCCGGCTGAGGATGTCGCGGCCGAACTCGTCCGTGCCGAACGGGTGGCTCCAGACCGGGCCGCGCAGCCGCGCGGGGACGTCGAGCGACGCGGGATCGTACGGGGAGAGCAACGGGGCGAGGAGGGCCGCGAGCGTCACGACCGCGAGCACCACGAGGCCGACCCCGATGACCCGGCGGCGACGGACCATGCGCCACAGCAGCGCGCCGGCGCCGGGCCGGCCGCCGCGCGGCAGCGCGCGGGTTACCGCGTGATCCGCCATCGCCGCCGCCCCGCTCCTCTCAGTACCGCACCCGCGGATCCACGGCAAAGTACAGCAGGTCCACGGCGAGGTTGATGACGACGTACGCCGTGGCGACCATGAGCACGACGCCTTGGATGACCGGATAGTCGCGACGGAGCACCGACGAGACGACCAGTTGGCCGATGCCGGGCAGGCTGAAGACATTTTCCGTGACCACGGCGCCGCCCATCAGCGCGGCAAACGTGAGGCCCACGACGGTGAGAATGGGCACGAGCGCGTTTCGGAGCGCGTGCCGGAAGACGACGGCGCGGCCGCGGAGGCCCTTGGCCCGGGCGGTGCGGATGTAGTCGTTGCCGAGCACGTCGAGGAGGCTGCTGCGGGTGAACCGGATGATCAGCGACGAGTTGGGCAGCCCGAGCGCGATCGCCGGCAGCACCAGGTACTGCGCGCTCAACCAGAGCCCGCCGGCCGGCGACTGGTAGCCGGACGACGGCAGCCAGCCGAGATCGACGGCAAAGAGAATGATGAGCGACAGTCCCAGCCAGAAGCTCGGCACCGCGGCGCCGAGCATCGCCAGCGCGAGGCTCAGCTGATCCAGCCAGGAGTTTCGAAACACGGCGGAGACCACCCCCACCGGGATGCCGATCAACAGCGCGACACCGAGCCCGAGCACGGACAGCGTCACGGTGGGCCCCAGGTGCTGCACGATGTCGCGGCTCACGGGCATGCGGAGAAACAGCGACGTCCCCAGATCGCCGCGCAGCGCGCGGCCGAGCCACAGCGTGAACTGCACGGGTAACGGCCGATCCAGGCCGAGGTCGTGGCGCAGCGCGGCCACCTGCGCTTCGGTGGCATCCTGACCGAGGAGGACTCGCGCGGGGTCGCCGGGGGTCACGTGCACCAGCATGAACACGACCACCGCCACGACCAGGAGCACCGGCAGCAGCGCGAACAACCGCCCGATCAGATACCCTAGCACCTCAACCCCGGGGCGTCCTCCACCACTACCGGGCGGCCTGCACGTTCCACGGCACGATCCAGTACGATGCGCGGAAGCCGGGCAGGCCCTTGCGGCTGAGCTCCAGCAGGTTGAAGCCGCCGGGCCGCACGATCGGCGCCTCCCGGTACATGAGCGCCTGCAGCTTGGCCCACAGCTGCGTGCGCTTCGCCGGGTCGGCCTCCGCGGTGAACTGCCCGAACAGCGCGTTCTTGTCCGGCGAGTCCCACCACCCGGGATACGCCGAACTGAACACCGTGATCAGCGCGGGGTCCGGCACGAACCCGTGCGACGTCACGAACATATCCCAGTCGGCCGGCTTGTTCCGGTGATCGAGCACGCTCGCCCAGTCCATCACCTGCATGTCCACCTTGAACCCGGCCTGTTGCAGCTGCGCCGACGCCACCACCGTGCTCTTGAACATGTAGTCGTACTGCTGCGTCGTGAGCCACCGGATCGGTTGTCCCGTGTACCCGGCCTCGCGGGCGAGCCGTTTGGCCTGGTCGACGTTGTGCACGTCGTATCCGGCGGCGCCCGCCTCGGTGTACCACGGCGTCCCCTTGGGATAGATGCTCGCATCGACCGTGTACAGGGCGGGGTTGCCGAACGTCGCCTGCAGGATCGGCTGCATATCCATGGCGACCGCGATGGCCTGGCGCAGCTTCTCGTTCGCCATCATGCCCTGCTTCTTGTTGAAGAAGAACGTCAGAAACGATCCGCGGATGATGCCCACGTCCACCCGCGGGTCCTTGGCCAGCTGGGTGTAGGCGTCCTGGTTGATCCCGTCCGCGATGTCGTAGTCGCCGCTCTGCACGCCGGCAATCCGCGTGGCCACCTGCGAGACCGGGTAGTAAAAGATGTCGTCGGCCAGGGCGTCCCGCCGCCCGGCGTAGCCATCGGGCGGTTCGGTCCGGGCCGCGTACTGATCGAAGCGGGTGAGGTGCACGTAGCGGTCCGGCGCCCACGCCACGAACTTGTACGGGCCGGTACCGATGAACTGCTTGAGGGGCTGCGTGCCGGCCGTGTCCACGACCTCCTTCGGCATGATCGCGGCCGCGCCGTTGGGCAGGGCGAGGAACGCCGGGAGCGGCGCAAACGGCTCCTTGAGCTTCACGGTCACGGTGTTGCCGGCCCCGGTCACGGACGACACGTGCTGGTAGGCCGACGGGCCGCGCGGGCTCACCTTGCCCCAACGGTTCAGCGACGCCACGACGTCGTCCGCGGTCATCGTCTTGCCGTTGTGAAACGGCACGCCCGTGCGCAGCGTGAAGGTGTAGGTCAACCCGTCCTTGCTCACCGTGAACCCGGACGCGAGCGCAGGCTGGATCCGCCAGCTGCGATCGAACGCCAAGAGCTCCTCGAACACGGGCAGCGTGATGGTGGACGTGAGATCGGCGGTCGTCGCCGTCGTGTCCAGCGTCAGCGGCTCGCCGATCTCGGCGATGCGGAGGGTGCCGCCGCGGCGAAGCGCCGGGGCCGCCGCCCACGCGTCGCCGGCGGCGCCGGGGAGCCAGCGGGACGCCGCAGCGCCAACACCCCCCGCGGTGATGGTCCCGAGAAACCTGCGCCGCGTTACCCGGGTTGCCCGCGAATGACTATTGCTCGCCATCCGTTTCCCTCCCCCTCTGCCGTCCGGCCGCGGACGGAACCGCACCGCCCGGCATGGCCGTCCCGGCGTGTGATTCCGTGTTCCCCGCGGCGGTCCTCCCGGCGGACCGCTTGCCGGCCCACACGGCGCCGGCATCTTGCCCTCTTGTATACGAACCCGGCGGCGCTCAGGATCGCGACCGCGACGGAGCGGGCCGCCGCGCCACGTCGCCGGCCGGCCCCGCGCACCAAGGGGACGTCGTGCGGTCCGACGAACTCCGAGACGACCGCGCGCCGGACCGCGTGGCGCGCGCAGTGGCCGGATCACGTGGGGGGATGACGCCATGATCAACGTACTGGCGAGGAACTGGTGGGCCATCGCGCTGCGCGGCGTGGTGGCGATTCTCTTCGGGCTCGTCGCGTTGTTCGACCCGAGAATCGCGCTGTACGCTCTGGTGATCGTGTTCGGCGCGTACGCGCTGGTCGACGGGGTGTTCAACGTCGTGGCGGCGGTGCGCGCGGCGGAACACCATCAACGCTGGATCTGGCTGCTGGTTTCCGGGATCGCCGGCATCCTGGCCGGCCTGATCACGTTTGCGTGGCCGGGCATCACCGCCCTCATCCTGCTGTACCTCATCGCGTACTGGGCGATCATCACGGGGGTGCTGGAGTTCATCGCGGGGATCCGTCTCCGCGGCCACGCGGCGAACGAATGGGCGCTGCTTCTCGGCGGCGCGGCCTCCATCATCTTCGGCGTCCTGCTGATCGTGCATCCGCTCGCGGGCGCGCTGGCCGTGCTGTGGTTGATCGGCGCCTACGCCATCGTCTTCGGCGTGCTGATGCTGATCCTGTCGTTCCGGCTCAGGCGGCACGCGGAGGGCGTGCCCGGCGCCGCGTGATGCCGCCGCGTGGAGCGGTGGGGTGCCTGGCTCGCGATCTGCATCGGTTATGTGGATTGTGCGCTGGGCCTGGAATCTCGCCGCGAGGACTATCCGCGGTACCCGGGCCGCATCACTGTCCGGGGGTTTGGCATCTCCCCGACCGGCACTTCGATCAGCGCCGGGCGCTGGTCAGACAGCGCCTTGGCCAGTGCCCGCCGGAGCGCGTCCGGCGTGTCGGCGCGCATCCCTTCCATGCCGAATGCCTCCGCAAGCAGCACGAAATCCGGGTTCAGCAGGTCGGACGCGATGAGGCGCCCGCCGAACGACTCGCGCTGGATGCGGCGCACGTTGCCATAGGCGTTGTCGCTGAAGACGATCGCCACCACGTTGAGCCGGTGCCGGACGGCGGTCGATAGTTCCTGGACGTTGTACATGAAGCCGCCGTCGCCGTTAATGGAGACGACCGGTCGCCCGGGCGCGCCGACCTGTGCGCCGAGCGCGTTCGCGAACCCGTGCCCCAGCGTCCCCTGATACCCCGACGTAATGTAGGTGCGCGGCGCATAGACGGGAAACCCGACGTTGCTCCAGTACCCCACCTGCGTCATTTCCGTGACGAGAATGCCGTCGTCGGGCAGCACGTCCCGAATCGCCGCCGCGAACGCGGCCTGGGGTTGCACGGTCTCGAGCGTGGCGCGCGTTCGAGCCCGTACGGCCTCCAGCTCATCGCGGCGCCGCGCGCGCCGCCGGTTGTGACGCGGCACCGCGGCCACCAGGGCCTCGATGCCTGGCCGCGCGTCCGCCACGATACCCAGGGTCACCGGCGAGTTGCGGCCAATCTCCTCCGGGTCGATGTCGAGCTGGATCACGGTCTGGCCGGCCCGCGGTCCCCAGTCCGACCGGGAGGGGACGTAAAAGCGGCTGCCGATCACCACAATGACATCCGCCGCCGGCACGAGCTCCGCGGCCGCGGTCATATTTTGCGCCAGGTACTCTCGATCGGAGACGGCCCCCTTGCCGTTCTCCGTCATGACGACCGGAGCTTCGAGCATCCCGGCGAGTTCCCGGAGCGGCTCCCACGCTGCCGCCCGAAGCACGCCGCCGCCGGCAAAGATCACCGGCCGTTCGGCCCGCCCCAGCGCCCGTGCCGCGCGCTCGACGGCTTCGGGGTCGGGCGTGGCCGTCTCGACCGCCAAGGGCGCAGCCGGCGCAAAGGGAGCGGTCGCGCGGAGAACGTCCGGCGGGATCTCCACGGCCACCGGCCGCGGACGGCCGGTGCGAAGTTGCCGGAATGCTTCCGCGATCGTGCCGGGGATCGCCTCGGGGGTGTGCGCCGGCGCGGTCCACTTGGTTACGGAACGCAGCGCGCCAAGCTGGTTATTGATCTCGTGCAGCAGTCCTCGACCGGCTCCGATCTCCTGCGATGGTATTTGCCCCGTCAAGCACAACACCGAGGATGAACACGCGTACGCGGTTGCCAGGCCCGCCATCGCGTTCAAAACGCCCGGCCCCGGGACGGTCAGACACACCCCGACGCGTCCGGTGACGCGCGCGTACCCGTCGGCCATGTAAGACACGGCCTGCTCGTGCCGCGTGTGATAGACACGGATCGTGTCCCGTTCGGCGTACAACGCGTCGAACGCCCAGTCGAGTTGGACTCCGGGCAGGCCGAAGACCGTGTCAACGCCGTGTGCCTTGAGACATTGCACCAGCGCTTCTCCGCCGGTGACCGTTCGCGGGGCAGCCGCCGTGGGCCGAACATCGCTTCGCATGCAGTGGTCCTTCTCCGGAATGCCGCAGCGGCCCTCCCGGAGAGTCCCTGCGTTGCGGTCAGGGCACCGATGCGGCGCCTAAAGTGTGGCGGCTCTGCAGCAGCCCGTTTCATCAGGCGAGGCCGATCCCAACGGGAGAGGGAGCCCTGGACGGCCGTTGCGCGCCGGCCGTCGCTAGGACTCCCTCATTGCTCCCGGGGGATGGAGCGTCTTGGGACTAGCGTGGACTAATGATGCCCTTCACTACTGCCATTACCGTTGCCACCATTACCGTTCCCGTTGCCGCCGCCGTTGCCGTTCCCACCGTTGCCATTGCCGTTCCCGTTCCCGCCGCCGTTCCCGTTCCCGCCGCCGTTCCCGTTCCCGCCGCCATTGCCATTCCCGTTGCCACCGCCATTGCCGTTGCCATTGCCGCTGCCGTTCCCGCCGCCATTACCGTTCCCGTTGCCACCACCGTTGCCGTTGCCATTGCCGCCGCCGTTCCCGCCACCATTGCCGTTGCCATTGCCGTTCCCACTTCCCTTGCCGCCGTTTCCATTGGCACCGTTGCCGTGCCCGTTGCCGGCGCCGTTGCCATTGCCCGAAACCTCAGATTGTAACTCCTTTTCGTTCTTCGCCGCCTGACTCACCAGGTCACCCACGCTCATGTTCGCCGGCAGGGCCCCCTCCGCCTTGAGCAGGGACGCGGCCCGTGCAACGCTTGAAACCCACGTGCCGTGGTTCGGAAGCGACGTGTCCAGCACCGTCATCGTGGGGCCGGCGATGTTCAACGTGAGCGTCGTGCCCGTCACCCTGCCGAATACCCCGGTCGCCGACGTAATCGAGAAGGAACAATCGCCGGCGCCACAGGTATAGGTGCCGCTCAACTGTCCAAACTGCGCCTTTGCCGCACCCGTCAACCCGGACACGGTCTCGGTGAACGTCCCGGAGGTTGTGGTCCCGGTCATCGACAGCGTTGTCGATAGGCCCCCGACCGTTCCCGCGGTCGTGGTCGTCGCACCCCCGGAGGGAACGTTCACCTGATCGAACTCGACCGCCAGCGGCTGCGTCCCCGGAGCCGCCCATCCCGGTACCGCGGCGGCGAATCCGATTAAGCCCAGCGCGAGACCGGTTGCAAACCAACGCATGTGTGTCCCCCTTTCGTGACTCGTCGAACGGATGTCACCGCGCGTACGTCAAACGCGGCCCAGCACGCGAACCCACTGACGCTGTTCCTGTGGCGGCAAGGTTCGCAGAATCGCATGCAGCCACCCGGCGTCGGCATCGAGAGCATCGGCGGCGCGCCTGAGCCCCCCTTCATCGCCCGTTGCCGCCATGACGCGAATTTCGGCGATGCGAGCGTGTGCGTGCTGGACAAGCAACTGGGCACGCGCGCGCACGTCCGGCGTGATGGCCACCTGGAGGTTCTCGATCGCGATGCGGACGGTATACCATGGACTCGCCGGGGACGCGCTCGCCGAGCTCGCGCCGAGCGCGGCCCCGAATACGCCCAGCAGCATGGCCGCGGCGATGCCAACCCAAGCGCCGTACCGGCGGCGGACGTCTCGAGCGGACCGCCTCGCAGCGCCTCCCCCACGGATGGCGGGTCTCAACCCTTGCGCCCCACGCACGGCTGCAGGCGAGGGTAACCGCCGGCCCGCGTCACGCAGGCGGCTCGCAAGATCTCGGAGCGCGACGAGCTCCGGCGAGAGGGCCCCGTCCGCCTGGGTCTCATCCGAGCCGCCGGGCTGCTCGTTCAGCAACTCACGGAGCAGCAGCTCGAGCTGCATCTCGGGAGTGGGCATCATCTCGGAGTCGTTCATGGCGCGTTCGCCTCCGTCCAATGGCGCCGCAGCGCTCGCAGCGCCCGGAGCTGTAAGCTCCGCACGGCTTCCTCTGATCGGCCCATGATGGCCCCAACTTGACGAGCGGGCAGTTCGGCGACGATCCGCAGCAGCAGCACCTGACGGTGCTCCGGCTCCAAGGCACCGAGGCAGCGCCACAGCATCTCGGTGTCGAGTTGCCTCATCGCGAGGTCTTCCGGGTCGCGCGTGTCGATCACCGCGGCGTCCCCATCGAAGTCCCGCTCGACGGCCCGCTTGCGCCAGAAACGAGATGCCAGGTGGTCGGCGATGCCCACGAGCCAATTGCCGATGTGCCGCGGCTGCCGCCCGCGCTCCAACCCTTCCAGTGCGGCGGCGAAAACCTCGGCCGCGAGTTCCTCGGCCTCGTGCCGGCCGCGGATCCGCCCAAGCAGGTAGCGAAACACCCGGGGGTAATGGTTGTCGTAGATCCGGGCAAACGTCTCCGCGTCCATTTCCGGCCTCATCTTGTAGCCCGTCATTAAGTGCGAGAACCGGAACTTTCGTGACGGCGGCCGGCCGCCCAACGTCGGCGCGTGGCCGTTTGAGATGCGCCCCTCGTTCACCCGAGAGCCCAAGCACCGACGGCGCGATATTTGCGCCAGGCTTCTATCAATCCTCAGCCAATCTTGAACGGCGGCCGGCCGCCGGGCCGGCCTACCCGCGAGGTGATCGGCTCGCGTCAAGGCTTCTAGCGAGGCGCCAGTCTAACTCTTCCCCAACTCTATAGCGGGAGCCACGCGCGCGCGCCGTGCCGGTTGAACGGGTGTTCGAGGCGGATGTATACTACTTAATGTAGACGGAGACTGGCGAATAGGAATTTGCGCGGAATGGGGGCGAACGGTCTCGACTGAGCATGCAGAAGCAGGGCGGCGCGCCGAGGTGGTCCAGGTCCTCGTAAAACAACTGGACGGCGGATACACGCCAACACTCAGCTAGCCTACGCTGCTAACTAAGTAGCGTCGCTCCCCCCGCAGGGCCGGCGGGCGGGGAGTGAGCGCCAACGAGCCGGCTGCTCCGACCTTCTCGCTCCGGGAAGGCCGGCTAAGACGCTCGGAGCTGGCGGTACTGGAATCCGGCCTGTGGGAGGCCAGTATCGCGACATCAAATCACAGGATACGCGCGTAGATGCTCTGCCCTCGCGGCTTCAGGACGCGGGTTCGATTCCCGCCGCCTCCACCATCGCTCTTGCGGCGTCCGGCTGCAACGAACGGCAGGAACCGGTATCAGGACGGCGTTTCGACGCATCCGCGTCTTGCAATTCGCATCGCCGGGGCTCGGTCCTCCTGCTGAATGTGCAGAATCCGGTCCTCAGCCACCGTTCGCCGCCCGGCGCGGGCTCTCCACGCCGCTCGTTTCGGGGGCCGGCGCTCTCCGCGGTCCACCGAGCGGCAGCGCAACAGTCACGGCCAGGCCGCCGCCGCTCCGGTTCTCCGCCCAGATGCGGCCCCGGTGCAGCTCGACAATGCCGGCGCTGATCGCCAAGCCGAGCCCCACCCCGCCCGCGTCGCCCGGCCGCGCGACGCGGTGGAACTTGTCGAAGATGCGGGCGAGCTGGTCTCGAGGAACCCCGGGCCCCCGGTCCGCGATCTGAATGCACACCTCCCCGTCCCCCCACCAGGCGCGGACCTCGATGGGAGCGTCAGGCGGCGTGTAGCGGAGCGCGTTGTCGAGGACGTTCGTCAGCGCCTGGATCATGAGCACGAAATCCAATGGGATCTGCGGCAGGTCGGGCTCGACCGTCACGTGGATCTCGCGGCTGCCGAGCGCCTCGCCCATCTGTGTCAGGACCGCGCCGACCAGATCCTCGATGTCCGCGCGCTCCACGCGCGGTCTGACGGCGCCGCCGCCGAGACGCGTCATCTCGAGCAGGTTCGTGACGCGCCGGTTCAGCGCGTCCGCCTGCTCTTTCGCCGCTTCGAGCAGTTCGCGCCGGGTCGCGGCGTCGAGCAGGCCGTCGGTCTCGGCCAGGCTGGTGATGGTGCCGGTGATCGACGCCAGCGGCGTTCGAAGATCGTGCGAGATGGAGTTGAGCAGCGCGGACTGCAGCTTCTCCGTCTCCCGCGACACCTCGAGCTGCTGCGACACGTCCGCCAAATTGGCGCGTTCGATGGCGAGCGCGGCCTGGCTGGCGAAGGCCTGCAGCAGCCGCCGCTGTTCCTGAGAGAGTCGTTCCTCCTCGCTCGACGGCCGGGTAACGCCGAGCACGCCCACGACGCCCTGCGCCGTCTTGAGCGGCAGGTAGCGCGCGCGCGCCCCCGGCAGCGTGTCGGTGCCGGGGCCCGCGGGCTCGCCGTGCCGGAACGCGTACGACGCCACGGCTAGCTCGTTCTCGTCCAGCGGGAATTTGGGCGCCGTGAGCGCGGGGCGGAGGGCGTCGCCGGCGGGGAGAAACACCGCGGCGTCCCGGCCGAACGTGGCCGCGGTGTGCCGGAGCACGACGTCGACGATGCGGTCGACCCCGCGTGCCGCCGCGAGGTCGTTGCTGAGCGCGTACAGCGCCGTCGTGTACGCCTCGCGGCGCCGGATGGCCTGGGTCTGCTCGCGCGCCCGCCCCGAGAGGGTGCTGACCACGATCCCCACCACCAGAAGCCCCGCGAACGTGAGCAGATACTGCGTGTCCGACACCGCGAACGAATAGCGCGGCGGCACGAGGAAGAAATCGTACGCCAGCACACCGGCCGCGGCGGCCGCCACGGCGGGGCCCCGCCCCCACTGCAGCGCCGTGATCACGACGGCCAGCAGGTACAAGATGGTGAGATTGGCGGCATCGAGGAGCCCGAGCAGCGCGGTGCTGAGCACGGTGGCGAGCGCGACGACCCCGAGACTGTAGAGGTACGGGCGAAGCGGCTCCTTCCGGCGCGCCCGCGGCAGGTCGCGCTCCGCCGCCGCTTCGCTCGGGCTGCTCACGACGTACACGTCCATGGCGCCGCTCGCCCGGATCACCTGATCCGCCACGGAGCCGCGGACCCACCGTGCCCAGCGCGGCCGCGTGGAGGCGCCGACAAAGATCTTGGTCACGTTTTGCGCCCGCGCGTAGCGGATGATCTCGTCGGACGGATTCGTGCCGGGGAGCGTCACCGTGCGCGCGCCGAGCTCCTCGGCGAGCCTGAGCGTGCGGGCGACCCGGTCCTGCGCGGCCTCCGACAAGGTCGGCTGCGCGCCGGTCTCCACGTGGAGCACGATCCACTCCGCGTTGAGCCCGGCCGCGAGCCGGCGTCCTGCCCGCACGAGCCGCTCGCCGACCGGGTCCCCGTCCACGCACACGAGCACCCGCTCCGACGCGGGCCACGGACCGGGGATCGCGTGGGCGCCCATGTAGGCGCGCATCGCGTGATCGACATGCCCCGCCAGATAGCGAAGCACGAGCTCGCGGAGCGCCGTGAGGTTCCCGGCCCGGAAAAACCGCTGGATCGCGTCCGCCGCCTGCCCCGGCATGTAGACCTTGCCTTCCCGCAGCCGCTGGATCAGCTCGTCGGGCGGCAGGTCTACGAGCTCCACCTCGTCCGCCGCCTCGACCACGCGATCGGGCACCGTCTCGCGCACGGTCACCCCCGTGATCTGCGCCACGACGTCGTTGAGGCTCACGATGTGCTGCACGTTCAGCGTCGTGAACACGTCGATCCCGGCCGCGAGCACCTCCGCGACGTCCTGGCAGCGTTTCGGGTGCCGAGATCCCGGCGCGTTGGTGTGCGCCAGCTCGTCGATGATGGCGAGCTCGGGGGACGCCGCGAGCAGGCCGTCCAGGTCGAACTCCTCGAGTGTCACGCCGCGGTACTCCACACGGCGCCGCGGCAACGTGGGGAGGCCGGTCAGCAACGCCTCCGTCTCCGCGCGCCCATGGGTCTCCACGTAGCCGACGAGCACGCGGCGCCCGTGGGCGACCTGCCCGCGGGCGGCCTCCAGCATGGCGTACGTCTTCCCGACGCCGGCCGCGTATCCGAGGAACAGCTTGAGCCTGCCGCGCTCCCGGCGGCGCTCCTCGGCCTGAGCCTCGGGCAGGAACGCCTCCGGTCGCGGCCGCTCACCGTCAACCGGCATGCGCACCACCACTCACCGCGCCGGTCATCGTCGCCGGCCGGAACTGGGACACGTCGCCGTCGCGGTCCGGCCGCTCATGGCGCGGCGCGCAAGCGGTAACCCACCCCGGGCTCGGTCACGATGTACCGGGGACGCGCGGGATCGGCCTCGATCTTGTGACGGAGCTTGCTGATGTTGACCCGCAGCAGGTTCGTGTCGGGATCGTAGCCCGGTCCCCACACTTCCTGCATGAGGTAGCGGTGAATCAGGACCTTGCCGGCGTGGAGCGCCAGCGCTTTGAGCACCGCGTACTCGATCGGCGTGAGCGAGATCTCGCGGCCGCTTACCGTCACGATGCGGCGCGCGACGTCGACTACGAGATCGCCCACGGTGATGATGGGTTCGTCCGCCGTCCGCGCGGCGTGGCGCAGCGCAACACGGATGCGCGCCAGCAGCTCCCCGGTGCTGAACGGCTTCGTCAGATAGTCGTCCGCGCCGGCGTCCAGCGCCGCGATCTTGTCCTCGTCCTGACCTCGAACCGACAGCACGATGATGGGCACCGACGACCACTCGCGCAGCCGCCGGGTGACCTCGATGCCGTCCGTGTCCGGCAGGTTGAGATCGAGGATCACGATCTCGGGCTGCTCCGCGGCCGCCACCTCCATCGCCTGCCGGGCCGTCGCCGCCTCCAGCACGCTGTACCCGCGGGCCGCCAGCGACACGCGCAGGAACCGCCTGATCGCCACCTCATCGTCGACCACCAGCACGCGTGCCCCGTTGTGGCTCATCCCGCCGTCATCGGTCCCCGAAGTCCCCGCCCTCGTCTCCTCGGACGCGCCGCCGCCCCACACGGTTAACTGTAGCACAGAAGCCCCCACGAACGCCCGGCCGCGCCCCGCAGCGCCGCGGTGGGCCGCGCACGGATTCCCAGGCCGCCCCCGGCGCTTCACGCGGAATTAATGCGGCGCGGCGCAACCGTAACGCCGCGTTAGCGCGGTTCCGTGGTATGGTGGCACGGAACGCGTGGCAACGCTGCCACACATCGGGAGGCGGCGGTGGGGGACGTCGAGTTCGTCGCGCTCGCCCTGGTGTTCCTCTGGTCGTGCGCGTGGATGGTCAAGCGCCTCGACCGGCTCATGGGACGGTGACGACATGGTCGTGATCGCAGGCGTGCTGTCGCTCGCGCTTCTCGGATACCTTATCTGCGCGCTGCTCCGGCCGGAGTGGTTCGCATGACCGAGACCGGTGTCATCCGTATCCTGGTATTTCTCACCGTCGTCTTCCTGCTCGTCAAGCCGCTCGGCAGATACATGGCGCGGGTGTACGAGGGGGAACGCACGCTGCTCGTCCGGCTTGTGGGGCCGTTCGAGCGGTGGCTGTACCGGATCGCCGGCGTCGATCCGGAGGCCGACATGCCGTGGCAGACCTACACGATCGCGCTCCTCGTCTTCACCGTCGCCGGCTTGCTGCTGTTGTACGCGCTCCAGCGGCTGCAGGCCGTGCTGCCGCTCAATCCCCAGGGCATGGGACCGGTCGATCCGAGCCTCGCCTTCAACACCGCCACGTCGTTCGCGACGAATACGAACTGGCAGAATTACGGCGGGGAAACGACGCTCAGCTATCTGAGCCAGATGGCCGGACTGACCGTGAAAGACTTCACGTCCGCCGCCGTGGGGATGGCCGTCCTCATGGCCCTGATTCGCGGCCTGACGCGGCGCTCGGCCACGGCGATCGGCAACTTCTGGGTGGACACGGTGCGCGGCGTCCTGTACATCCTGATGCCGCTGTCCATCGCCGTCGCGCTGCTACTCGCCTGGCAGGGCGTCCCGCAGACGCTCTCCGCGTACAAGACCGCGACGCTGCTGGAGCCGGCATCGTACGCGCAGCCGCTCACCGATGCGAGCGGGAAGCCGGTGCTCGACGCCCGGGGGCACCCGCGAACCCAGACGATCAAGGTCACGGACCAGCAGATCGCCGTCGGCCCCGTGGCATCCCAGATCGCGATCAAGCAGCTCGGCACGAATGGGGGCGGGTTTTTCAACGCAAACTCCGCCCACCCGTTCGAGAACCCCACGCCGTTGTCGAACTTCGTCGAACTGCTCTCGATCATTCTGATCCCGGCGGCGATCGTGTACACGTACGGCGCGATGGTACGGGACACGCGCCAGGGGTGGGCGCTGCTGGCGGCGATGACGATCTGCTTCGTCCCCGCGGCCGGCGTGGCTGTGGGGTTCGAGCAGGCCGGCAACCCGCTCTTCCACTCGCTCGGCGTCGACCAGGCCGCGAGCGCGCTGCAGCCGGGCGGGAATATGGAGGGCAAGGAGGTCCGCTTCGGCCCCATCGACTCGGCGCTGTGGGCCGTGACGACGACGTCCACATCGAACGGATCGGTCAACTCGATGCACGACTCGTACACGCCGATCGCCGGGATGGTCCCGATGGTCATGATGCACCTCGGCGAGATCATCTACGGCGGCGCCGGCACCGGCATGTACGACATGGTGGCGCTGGTCATCGTCGCCGCGTTCGTGGCCGGGCTCATGGTCGGGCGCACGCCCGAATACCTCGGCAAGAAGCTCGAGGCGTTCGAGATGAAGATGGCCACGATCGTCGTGCTCGTCATGCCGGCGATCGTGCTGGTCGGCACCGCGCTGGCCGCGGCGACGGCCGCGGGACGGGCCGGCGTCTCGAACCCGGGACCGCACGGGTTCAGCGAGCTCCTGTACGCGTTCACCTCGATGGGCAACAACAACGGCAGCGCGTTCGCCGGCCTCAACGGGAACACGCCCTTCTACAACGACATCGGCGCCGTGGTGATGTGGCTGGGGCGGTTCTGGGAGATCGTCCCCGTGCTCGCGATCGCGGGATCGCTCGGAGCGAAGAAGATCGTCCCGCCGAGCGCCGGCACGCTGCCGACGCACACCGTGCTGTTCGTGCTGTGGCTGGTCGCCGTCATCGTCATCCTGGGCGCGCTCAGCTTCCTCCCCGTGCTCGCGCTCGGCCCGATCGTCGAGCAGCTGCTGCTCGCCGCCGGCACGACCTTCAAGTGACGAGCCCCCGAAGGAGGCGAGGATGAGCGTCAAGATCGAAGCACCGGCGCACGCCGCCGCCCGCGGCGCGCGGCTGTGGCGCACGGCGATCCGGGATTCGTTCCTGCGGCTGGACCCCCGGCAACAGGTGCGCAACCCGGTGATGTTCGTCGTGGAGATCGGCAGCGGGCTCACGACGATCTTGTTCGTCCAAGCGCTGGCCGGGCGCGGCGAAGCGCCCGCGCCGTTCATCGGGAGCGTGGCCGTGTGGCTGTGGTTCACGGTCGTGTTTGCCAACTTCGCGGAGGCGCTCGCGGAAGGACGCGGCAAGGCGCAGGCGGAAGCGCTGCGGCACGCCCGCCGCACCATCCAGGCGCGGCGGCTGGTGCGTCCCGAGCGGGGTGCGCACGCGGAGAGTGTGCCGTCCACCGCGCTCAGGAAGGGCGACGTCGTGCTGGTCCAGGCGGGCGAGGCCATCCCCGCCGACGGCGAGGTGATCGAGGGCATCGCGTCCGTCGACGAGAGCGCCGTGACCGGCGAGAGCGCCCCGGTGATCCGCGAGTCGGGCGGGGACCGCAGCGCGGTCACCGGCAGCACGGTCGTGCTGTCCGACTGGCTCGTGATCCGGGTCACCGCCAACCCCGGCGAAGGGTTCATCGACCGGATGATCGCCCTGATCGAGGGCGCCCGCCGGCAGAAGACGCCGAACGAGATCGCCTTGAACATCCTGCTCGTCGGCTTCACGATCCTGTTCCTGCTCGTGTGCGCGACCCTCTACCCGTACTCCGTATTCAGCGTGGGCGTCGCCGGACGCGGCACGCCCGTCACGATCACGGTGCTCGCGGCGCTCCTGGTATGCCTGATCCCGACGACCATCGGCGGGCTCCTGAGCGCCATCGGCATCGCCGGCATGGATCGCATGATCAAGCGCAACGTGATCGCGCTGTCCGGCCGCGCGGTGGAAGCCGCAGGTGACGTGGACGTCCTGCTGCTCGACAAGACCGGCACGATCACCCTCGGCAACCGCCAGGCGGTGGAGTTCATCCCGATCGACGGCGTGAACGTGCGGGACCTGGTCGAGACGGCGCAGCTCGCGTCCCTGGCGGACGAGACGCCCGAGGGACGCAGCATCGTCGTGCTGGCCAAGGAGCAGTACGCGCTACGGGGACGGACCGTCGGCTCCGGACCGGAGGAGGCGCCGCGCGGCGCGACGTTCGTGCCGTTCAGCGCGCAGACCCGCATGAGCGGCGTCGATCTCGACGGTCAGGTGATCCGCAAGGGAGCCGCCGCGGCGATCGTCGAGCACGTGCGGGGGCTCGGCGGACGGATCCCCGACGGGCTCGCGCCCGCCGTGGACCGGATATCCCGATCGGGGGGCACCCCGCTCGTGGTCGCGCGGAACGAGGCCGTGCTCGGCGTCATCTACCTCAAGGATATCGTCAAAGGCGGCATCAAGGAACGGTTTCAGCAGCTGCGGCGCATCGGCATCCGGACGGTGATGATTACGGGCGACAATCCGCTGACCGCGGCCGCCATCGCCGCGGAGGCCGGGGTGGACGACTTCCTGGCGCAGGCCACGCCCGAGGACAAGCTCCGGCTGATCCGGGAGTACCAGTCGGGCGGCCGCTTGGTGGCGATGACCGGCGACGGCACCAACGACGCGCCCGCGCTGGCCCAGGCCGACGTGGCGGTCGCGATGAACACCGGCACCCAGCCGGCGCGCGAGGCCGCGAACATGATCGACCTCGACAGCAACCCGACGAAGCTGATCGAGGTCGTGGAGATCGGCAAACAGCTCTTGATGACGCGGGGCGCCCTCACGACGTTCAGCATCGCGAACGACGTGGCGAAGTACTTCGCGATCATCCCCGCGGCGTTCGCCACGACCTATCCGGCGCTCTCGGCGCTGAACTTCATGCGCCTCAGCACCCCCGACAACGCCATCACGGCCGCCGTCATCTTCAACGCGCTGATCATCATCGCGCTCGTCCCGCTGTCGCTCCGAGGCGTGAGGTACCGGCCGGCCGGCGCGGGGGAGGTGTTACGGAACAACCTGTTGCTCTACGGCGTCGGCGGCGTGATCGCGCCGTTCGTCGGAATCAAGCTGATCGACGTCATCCTCGTGGCGCTCGGGCTGCGCTGATGCCGCCGCACGGCCCGGCAGGGCCGGGCCCGGTACCGAGGGGTGAGATAGCGATGCGTGCCCAGGTGTTCCCCGCCGTCGTGATGACGCTCGCGCTCACGGTCGTCACGGGGCTGTGCTACCCGCTCGCGGTCACCGGGCTGGCGCAGGTCCTGTTCCCTCGCCAGGCCAACGGGAGCCTGATCGTGGACCACGGCGCGGTCGTCGGGTCCGAGCTCATCGGCCAGCCGTTCAGCGACCCCAAGCACTTCTGGAGCCGCCCGTCCGCGACCTCGCCGCACGCCTACAACGCGGCGTCGTCCGGCGGCTCCAATCTGGGGCCCACGAACCAGGCCCTCATCGACCAGGTGAGGCAGAACGTCGCCGCGCTGCGTCGCGCGGATCCCGGCAACACGGCGCCGGTGCCCGTCGACCTCGTGACAAGCTCGGCGAGCGGGCTGGACCCCGACATCAGCGTCGCGGCGGCGCTCTACCAGGTGTCCCGGGTCGCGCGCGGCCGCGGCCTACCGGTCGAGACCGTCCGCCGGTTGGTGGCGCGGCACACGGCGGGGCGGCAATTTGGGATCCTCGGCGAACCGAGGGTCAACGTCCTCGAACTCAACCGGGCGCTCGACAGCCTGAGGTAAGGTGATCACGTGTCTGCGCACGCCGCCTGTGGATAAACCGTGGAGCGCTGTCCGGCTTGAAGGTGCACTCGGTGCACTCCGGTTTTGTTGACACGGCATCGGCAAGCTCCTAACATCGAGATTGCTTCGCGCCGTACCGACGTCCGCGACCTCTTGGGAGGGAGCCGATCCACCGGATGAACCCCGACACCGAACGCCATCTGTTCCCACCGATCGAGCCGTACGCCAGCGGCCGGATGGCCCTCGACGGGTTGCACGAGATGTATTGGGAGGAAAGCGGCAATCCCAACGGTCTCCCGGCGATCTTCATTCACGGCGGCCCCGGCGGCGGCGCCGAGTCCAAGCACCGGCGGTTCTTCGACCCCAACGTCTGGCGCATCGTCGTCTACGATCAGCGCGGTGCCGGCCGGTCGACGCCGCAGGCGGAGGTCAGAGAGAATACCACGCAGCACCTCGTCGGCGACCTGGAACGGCTGCGCGAGGCGCGGGGAATCGACCGGTGGGCGGTGTTCGGCGGGTCGTGGGGCTCCACGCTCGCCCTGGCGTACGCGGAGGCGCATCCTCAACGCTGCACCGGGCTCATCGTACGCGGGATCTTCCTCGGCGAGCGGCCGGAGATCGAGTGGTTCATGACGGGCATGCGGCTGTTCTCACCCGCGGCGTGGAAGGAGTTCGCGGAGGCCTCGGGACCCGGGCCGCGCGACGCCGAGGGGTTGCTCCGGCGCTACCACGCCCTGCTGAACGACCCGAATCCGGAGGTCCACCTGCGCGCCGCGCGGGTATGGTCTCACTACGAAGCGCGCTGCACCACCCTGCTGCCCGACCCGGTCGCGGAAGCGGAGTCCGAGGTCGACGGAAAAGCGCTGCCGGTCTCGCGCATCGAGAATCACTACTTCGTCCACGATTGCTTCCTCGAACCGGGACAACTCCTCCGGGACGTCGGGCGCATCCGGTCGATCCCCGGCACGATCGTGCAGGGCCGGTACGACCTCGACTGCCCGCCCTACACCGCCGCGCGGCTGCACGAGGCGTGGCCGGAAGCCGAGTACGTGCTGCTACCGGACGCCGGCCATGCCGCCTTCGAGCCCTCGATCGCGCGCGAGCTGGTGGCCGCGACCGAGCGCCTCAAGCGACGGCTCCGGCGGTAGCGCGCATCGCGGCGCGGGCGATCAGCGAGCGGCGGCCACGGTCTCGTCGGTGCGCGCAACCTCCACCGCCGCGTCGAATGCGGCCTGCCCCGCCGAGAAGGCGAAGACGTCCACGGCCCCGTCCGGAATGGACGGCGCCCCGGACGTCAGGTCGTTCAGCCCTGTCCAGCCGTCGCGCATCCACACGGTCCCGGCCGGGACCGCATCGGTGATCCGGGCCCGCGCGTGGAATTCGCCGCGCTCGTTGAAGATCCGGATGGGCGCGCCGTCGTCGAGGCCGCGCGCTGCCGCGTCGGCCGGGGAGATCCAGAGCCTCGGCTCCGGGTCGACGCGCGCGAGCGTCGGCACGGCCCGCCCGTGGTCGTAAAACCCGTGGAACTGCGTCAGCGTGCGGCCCTGGCGAAACGCGAGCGGGTACTGCGACTCGGGAAGCGGCGTGTACACCGGCAACGGCGGGAGGCCCAGCCCGCGCGCCCGCTCGGAGTAGAACTCGATCTTGCCGGACGGCGTCGGAAACGCGAGATCGGGGTGCGCGACGTGCGAGATGTTGAGCGCCCGCATCCCGCCCTCGGCCCGCAGGGCGGCGATCGTCGCATGCCCCGTCGCGGGGTGGTCGAGGATGGCGTCGAGGGGGCCTTCCGGGGCCTCCCACGGGAAGAACCCCGCGAGGTCGAGCCGGCGCGCCAGCTCGCGCAGCAGCCACATGAGCGAGCGCGCCTCGCCCGGGGCGGGCAGGACCTGCGGCATGAGGTACAGGTGCGTGTTGGTGCGCTTGCACCCGAGCTCCTCGAGCCACGCGGTGGCCGGCAACACCACATCGGCGCACCGCCGGGCCGTGTCGTTCAGGAAGAGATCGTGGCACACGACGAGGTCGGCGCGGTCCAAGCCCTCGGCGACGCGGCCCGCCTCGGCGAAGGAGGACAGCATGTCGGTGCCGAGCAGCAGGACGACGCGCACGTGTTCGTCCAGCAGCGCTTGCGTGATGCTCGGCATCTGACTGGGGACGTACCGGCCCGGCGGGCGGCGCTCCGGCGCGGCGATGCTGGAGAGCGCCTGCCCGTGGCTGGCGCTGCCGTGGCGCGGCCCGAGCCCGCCGCCCGGGATGCCGAGATTCCCGGTCAGGGCGGGAAGGCATGCGATGGCTCGTGCGCCCTGCCACCCGTTGGCGCCCTTATGCATGGAACTGCCGCCGAGGATGATCATCGCGGGCCGCGCGGCGCTGTAGAGGCGGGCCAGCGCGGCGATCCGCTCGGCAGGGACGCCGGTCTCCCCCGCGGCCCACGCGGGCGAATACGGCTCCACGTGCGCCGCAAGCGCGTCGAAGCCGACCGTATGCTCGGCCACGAAGGTGCGATCGTACCGCCGTTCGCCGATGATGACATGCATCAACGCGAGGGCCAACGCCGCATCGCTCCCGGGCTTGATGGCCACGAATTCGTCCGAGTGCGCGGCGGCCTCGGTGCGCCGGACGTCAATCGTCACGACGCGCGCGCCGCGTCGTTTCGCGGCGATGAGATGCGGCGCCGTCGTGGGTTGGCTGGCGAGGTTCGCGCCCCACAACACGATCAGATTGGCGTGGGCGCCCATGTCCTCTTTGGTGTGGGTCTCGAGCGGCCCGGTCAACCCGATGCCAAACGCGCCGAGCCCCCAGCAGATGATCGTCGGATTCCACCACTGGCAGCCGTAGAAGTTGGCGAACCGGCGCGCGAGCTCGCCGCCGATACGGGTGCCGTAGTTGTTCGCGATGCTGCCGTGGCCCTGCCACACCGCGGCGGCATCCGGCCGGTGTGCGCGCATGCGCGCGACGATCAAACCCAGGGCCTCGTCCCACGTGGCGTGACGCCAGCCGTAGCCGGCCCGACGCCCGCGTCCGCTCGCGGAACCGGGCATCACCGCCGCCGCCGAATCACGGATCATCGGCGTCGTGAGCCGCTTCGGGTTGTCGACGATCTCGCGCGACGCACGGCCGCGCACGCAGAGAAAGCCGCGGCTGTCCGGGTTATCGGGGTCGCCACGCACGCCCACGAGCCGGCCGTCCTGCACATCGACCAGCATGCCGCACAGCGTGGGGTGGCAATTCATCGGGCACATCGTGCGCACGGTGGTTCTCATCGCACCGGCTCCCCTCCGCCGCCCGTCCGGAATCGACGGGCGTGGTCACGCCGCCCCGGCATCGCCGCCCCGCTCCCCGGTGGGGGTGTCGGACTCGCCCGCGAATCCCGCGCGGTCGGACGACCGGAAGTACTCCCGTGCCTGCGCCGTGTCAGGAAAGACCGGGAACACGGTGTGCAGCGAGAGCACCCCGAGAATGCGCCGCACGGTCGGATTGGCCGCGATCGCAAACGGGACGCGCCGCTGCCGGGCGCGTTCGTTGACACGCGCCAGGACGTTCAACCCCGTGCTGTCGATGTACCGAAGTCCGGTGAAATCCAGCAAGAGCGGCAGGTCCCGGGCGAGGACGTCGTCGATCGCATCCTCCACGACGCTGATATTCGAGAGGTCAATTTCACCCTTCGCCGCGATCACGTTCATATCGCTGCGCTTGTAGATCTTCACGTCGAGCAGGTCATCGCGAAAACGCTCTCCTCCCCCCGTGGCCACGATGGAGCCTCCCAGACCGGCATCGTGTCACAACGCGCGGCACCTTGCGGCATCGGCGATCAAAACGGTACCTGCTCCCGCGGCCCGGCGGCGATCGCCGTCCCGCGCAGACCTTGGCGGCGCGGCGGCGCGCAGCTTCGCCAGCGACTCGGAAGCGCTCGACCGCGTAGTCGTGCGCCTCTCCACGCAGCGTCTGCGCCGCGGACCACGGCGATGGCGGTTGCGGTGGCCTCTCCGGACTTCGTCATGGCGACGTCCTCCAGCCGGTTCGGTCCCCGAAGACACCGCGGCCGGCGGGTACGCAAGGAAGCCGTACGGCTACGGGGGCCGTACGCTACCGGTCTGAGAAAATCCTGTGTGGACTCCGGCGGCTCCGCTCACCTGCGTGATCGCCTGACGGACGAGCCGCATGCTGTCCGGGCTGGGCGCCCACCGTCACATCGAGTGGATCCAGGGGGCCGGCCGCTGCCCGAGCACGACGAGGGCGATGTCATCGAACGGCTCCCGGCCGGCGACCATGCGGTCGAGGATCCCGCGCGCGGGCAGCACGCGCCGGACTAGGCTCGGAGCGGTCGAAGGGGGGATCCCTCGACCCCCTTCGACCGGGGTGAACGGCTCAGTACCCGTAGTGATGCCAGTAGTAATAGCTCCGGCAGCGCTGGATGGCGTAGTCGTTTGAATGCGCGTACGCGTCCCGGCAGTAATAGTACCAGTCGCTCGAGTTGTAGTCGGGCGGCGGGGGCACGTACTCGTACGCCGGCGGCGGGCCATAGTAATATGCCGGCGGTGGCGGGCCAAGGTAGAAGTGCACGTCGAAGCCCTGCGCGTGTGCCGCCGCCGGCATCACGACCGGCGCCGCCGCGATCACGGCACCCAGTACCACGACGACCCCGGCCCGGGTCAAGCCTTTGGCCATGTTGATCACCTCCTTGTCTCCTCAACGGATTTTTACCCTGAAGGGCCGCGCCTGTTAGGGTCCGCGGAGCGGCGGGAGGATGACGGAGTCGTGCGCCGGCGAGGAGCGGCTGCGGCCGTTTCTCAGGCCCCGTGGCCGGGGAACAGAACAATGGAGTAACCACCTCATTCTGCCGGTCGTGCCTCGTTCGCTCCCTTGGGTCGTGCCCCGGCGCGTACGGCTCGGGAGGTAAGCCATGACAACGGCCGTTGAGATCAGCGTGATCGTCATCGCTGCGACGTGTGTCATTCTCGTCGCCGCCGCCGTGTTTGCCGCCGTCGCCGCCTGGCGGGTGGCGTCGCAGGTTCGCGACGTCGTGAGAGCGACGCATGGCAAGATCGTGCCGCTCGCCGACGAGAGTCGCCGCATCATGGATCAGGTTGAACGGACTCTCACCACGGTCGAAGCAACCCACACGGCGCTGCGGGCGGCCGCGACGGCCGCGTACAAGGTCGCCGACGCGGCGCTCGCCATCAGCCGCGACGTCGTCCGTCCCATGGCGGCGGGCGTGACCGCCGCCCTCGGCGCTCTATTCGGCCGGCGACCCCGCCGCGGCGATGGGCCGGGCGCCGGTCCTGCGCGATCCCCGGACCGCGCGGCTCACACCACCTAGCCGCCGCCGCGCGGCCGCCCGACTCCGCACGGCGACGCGCGCCGCCGGCGCGGCCTGTCCAACGAACGCCGCTATAGTCGTCGCAACTCTCTCTTCGATACAATAGGGGCGTTGACGTAGTCCGCATCGCGGAGGAGACGCCGTGATCCAGGTCCACGTACGCTCCGTGCGGGTCACCCAGGACCACACGCATCTCGTGTTGCTGATCGACCAGGCGGAATCGCTCGTGCTCGCGATCGAAATCGGGGCTCCCGAGGCGCGCGCCATCGCGCTCGCGCTCCACCGGATCCGGCTGCCGCGCCCCATGAGCCACGACTTACTTCGCAACATGCTCGCCCATCTCGCCGTCCGGATCAGCCACGTCGTGATCACCGAGCTTCGCGGCGACACGTACGTGGCCGCGATCCACATGCGCCGGGAGGGCGAGGACTGTGTTGTTGACGCGCGGCCGAGCGACGCGATCGCCCTGGCGATCCGCACAAAGGCGCCGATCTACGTCGCCGAGCCGGTTGCGGCGACGGCGGTTCGCCTGGAGCGGGCGTTCAACGATGAAGACGCGAGCGCGTTCAAGAAATTCGTGGAGCAGATCAAGCCGGGCGACTTCGCCGCGGGCCGTACCCGCGACGACCAGTAAGGAGCGGCGGCGCCGGGCGGTCGCGGCGCACGCCGCGTGCCGGGCTCGCGCCCTCCGTGACCGCATGGGCCCGGGCCCGCACGTTTTGATCGCGCCCGGCCGGATATAACCTCACTGCGGGCCGCTGCCGGCATGCGGCACCGGAGAGTGACCTTGCCTTTCCTCCCCTTGGGCGAGGTCATTCTCTTCTTCGGGCACAGGGCCGCGTACCCGGCTCCGGACAAGAGACGGGCGTACGGCGACACCGTTGCCGGCGGGTCCCGGCGGCACGTGCAGCGATGGCCATACTTCAAGTCCTGATCGGCTTCGCGATCCATTCGATGAACCGGGTCGTCACCACGGCGCTCGGCTGGGCTACGGTATTGCTCTTCGGCAAGGTTCCCCGGGAACGTCAAAGCTATCTCTCCTTGGTCGTCTTCGGATCGGTGATTTGGACGATCGTCGCCGCCGGCGTGGCGTGGCCGCCCATCGCCGCGTTCATGCTCGCGTTCGTGCGCATCCCGCCCTGGGTCGACTACACCTGGATCCGCCTGGCACTGCTGACCGGGGTCGTCATCATTCCCCTCTTGGTCGGAGCGAGCACCTTGCTGCTCCACGACCCCTCGCTCCGCCCCACCGAGCTCGCGGCCAGGCGGCAGACCGTGCTCAACGGCTACCGGTTTACGCTCGGCATCACGCTGACGCTTCTCGTAACGGTGTGCCTGGTGCCGGCCGTGTGGACCCGCAACCTGCTCCGTGGTTGGGCGACGCATCACTTTCCGGTGGTCATCCAAACGCCCGATTACGTGGCGGTGGTCGCCGACATCGAGCGCATTCTTCAGTCCGAGGGGCTGCGTGTCACGCGGGCGCGCACGAACCTGCTGTTGCGCGTACCCACCCAAATGCTGACGGCGCTCTCCGGAGGGAGCCTGAATCGGCTCGTATCGAGCAACCTCGCCACCCTCCAATTGCCCGATCTCGAGATCGTGATCCACCTGTTCGATCTCGTCGTCAGCGGGCGCGCAGCCGCGGTGACGAGGGTGCAAATGATCCTCGCCGAGCGCCTGCCGTTTACCCGCGCGTATGTGACGTGGACGAAGACCGCCAACGAACTCGAGGATCGTATGAAGGCGGTCTGGCGCAGCCGCGGCACCGCGCAGACCGCCGACCCGCAGGCTCCAGCGGCCCCCTCGCTCGAGACGATCCGGCACGATCTCCGGACCGCCAACGTGTCGTTCGAGGAATGGGTCGTGCTGCACCGCGTCATGCTGTTGATGGAGCGCGACCTCGCCGTGCGAGAGGTCGCGGAGGCGCACCGAGACGCGAGGGCCAATGTTCCGTGAGCCGCCTGCGGACGGGCACGACCCCGAGCCGGCCTCCAGGGCCATCTGTGACCACGTCGAGACGTTTCCATGGGGCCGCGCGCGGGTATATTGTTGCTAACCATCACGGCGTACAAAAGCGTACAGGAGGTCACCGTGGGCACCCCTTCGGTGAGCCCCGCGGCAACGGAGGGTTCGCCGGTCGCGCGCTGGGAAACACATGCGCTGTCGTCGTCCGGAACGCCGGAGTTCGTCACGCGACTCCAACGGGTGCGAATCCGGCAGATAGCAGCCGACGGGCGTCCGGTCACGGTCGGAGAGTACGTGCAGGTCGCGGTGCTGCAACGCCTGGAATAATCGCGCGTGGCGTAGGCTGCCCGCGCCGTTAGGTCGTGGCGCCGCTCGTCGAGCGCCCGCCCCGGTCCGCGCCCGCCGCCGCGGGCAACGTGAACCACACGGTCGTCGTGCCGCCGGCGCTCGTGGCGCCGACGGTCCCGCCGTGGGCGCGCGCGATCTCCTGCACGAGCGCGAGGCCGATCCCCGCGCCGCCGGTGTCGCGAGACCGGGACTTTTCCCATCGGTAGAATCGCTCAAAGATGTGCGGCAGGTCCTCGGGCGCGATGGCTTCGCCGGTGTTCTCCACCGCGATCTGGACGAACCCGTCGATGCGCGCGCTGCGAATGACGATCGTGGTGTCGCCGGACGCGTAGCGCACGGCGTTGTCGAGCAGGTTCCGCAGCGCGTGATCGACGAGGTCGGGGTCCGCCTCAACACACGGGCAGCTCGGGTCGGAGGCCTCCCGGATCGCCAGGCGGCGCGGGCCAAGGTCGCGCTGATACGCGGCCGCGAGCTGTCGTGCAAGGGCGCCCACGTCGAGCCGGCAGGCGCGCACCCTCGACTTCCGCGCGTCGAACTGGCTGAGCTCCTGGAGCGTGTCCACGAGGCGGACCAGCCGCAGGACCTCCTCGTGCAGCGAGCCGAACGCGTCCGCGCTGGCGGGCACGACCCCGTCCCGGAGGCCCTCGAGATATCCCCGCAGCGTGCTGAGCGGCGTGCGGAGCTCGTGGGCCACGTTGGCCACCAGCTCGCGCCGGAGCGCCTCGATGCGCTCGAGCGAGACCGCCATGCGATTCAGTGAGTCCGCGAGACGGACCAGCTCATCCGGGCCGCCCGCGGTGACCCGCTGACCGTAGTCCCCGGACGCGATCCGCTCGGCGAGCAGCATCATGTCGGCGATCGGGCGCACGATGCGGCGCGCCAGCACCCACCCGAGCACCATCGCCACCGCGGCGGCAATGATGCTGCTCAACAGCAGCACGCGGTGGACCGTATGCACGAAGTCCTGCTCCACCACCGTGGGCTCGATATGGTACCGCTCCATGATGAGCATAAAGGCGTGCGAGGCGAGATTGGTGATGAGCGCGCCGGAGATCGCCACCGCGATGGCGATGACGACGAGATGCGATCCTAGAAGCCGCCAGAGCAGGCTATCGCGCACGCTCCGGCTCCATCAGCCGGTACCCGACACCCCGCACCGTCTCGATGTATCGGGGACGAGCCGGATCGTCGCCAAGCTTCTCCCTGAGCTTGCCGATGTGGACGTCGATGGTGCGGTCCACGACCACGGCCTCGTCGAACGCGTACACGTGCGTGAGCAGCTGATCGCGCGTAAACACGCGGCCGGGAAACTCCATGAGCGCCTGCAGGAGCTTGTACTCGATGGCGGTGAGCCGTACGTGCCGCCCGGCCACCGCAACCTCGTGCCGCTCGATGTCCATCGAGAGGTCGCCGCGAACGATCGGGGCGGCCAGCGGATCCTGGTCCCCCGTGCGCCGGAGGATGGCCCGCACGCGAGCGACGAGCTCCCGCGGGCTGAACGGCTTGGTGACGTAGTCGTCGGCGCCGACAGACAACCCCGCGAGCTTGTCGCTCTCCTCCACCCGCGCCGTGAGCATCAAGATCGGCACCGCGGACTGCCTGCGCAGCGCGCGGCACACGGCGATGCCGTCGATCTTCGGGAGCATGACGTCGAGGATCACAAAGGCGGGGCGATGCCGCTTGAACACCTCGAGAGCCTGCGGCCCGTCGTAGGCCGCCACGACCTGGAAGCCCTCGCGTTCGAGATACATGCGCACGAGCGCGATGAGCTTGTGATCGTCGTCGACCACGAGCACGGTCTTGACGTTGTCTCCAGCCACGGCGCGTCCCCGGCGGCGTCCCGCGTCCCCGCCCCGTTGCATCCTGCAAAGCTGGCGTAAAGATTCGATAAAGGCCGTCAGACCAGGGGCAGCGGGACCCCGAAGAACAACCCGTTCAGCAACAGGGCCGTCGCGGCGGCTCCCAGCAGCAAGCCGAAGCCGAGCAGCGGCCGCGAGCCGGCGACGATGCTGACCGACCCCAGCACGATCCCGATCTGAAAGAGACCCTGGGCGTACTCGAAGCTCGGGAGCTGGCGCTCCGCGCGGTCGCGCCTGGCTTCGAACGCGCGCGCCTGCGCGGTCAGCTCCTTCTTGCCCGCGCCCTTGAGCGGGTTCGCGGGATCGGCGGGATCCGGCTCGCTCTCGTAGCGCGCCGCGGTCGCCCGATAGGACGCGATGCGCCGTTGGAGGGCCGCCCGTGTCCCGGCGGGCAGGCCCGGCTGGCTCGCGAGCGTCACCTCCAGCTGATCCGCGGCCAGCTGATAGCTGGCTTGGCGGATGTTCTTCGCCTGGAAAAACGCCCACGTGTCCGATGCCAGAATGTTGCTGTTGACCATGTCGCGCGAGGCCTTGTCACCCGCTAACCCCGCGATCGCCAGGAGCATGGCCAGCACGCCGATCGCGACGGCCGCGCGCCGCCGAAAATGCTCGTTCTCGACCCGGACCTCTTCGACCGCCTCTCGGACTTTGTCTGCCGCCTCCATCACCCATCCCCGTCACGCATCGAAGACGCGCTCATCTCGAAGTGTCTTACGTTCGCGCCGGCGGCGGGATGTACCTGGGGGGAGGGCGCTCCTGCGTCTTGGCGTCTTGTCCCAGGTGAACGCTGAAGACGCGGGACTAGCGACCGCGCATCGTGATGACCTGCGCCGGCATCCCAATCGCATGCAGGCCGCGCGCCACGCGTTCGGCCTGTTCCCGCGTCCGGTACGCCGGCGTCGCCACCTGAGCGGCCCCGCCGCGGGCGACCACATCGACCACGTACCCCTTGCTGCGGACGGCGTGCATGACACGGTCCGCGGCGGCGGGGTCCGGAAGCACGGCCACCACGACGCCGTACCCAGGGGGCGGCGCCGGCTGCGGGGATCGCGCGATACCATGGGCCGGGGGCCTCGGCGTCCCGGCTGCACGGGCGGGAGCGCGGCGTGACGGCGCCTGAACGGGCGGCGCCGAGCGCGGCGGGCCCGCCGCGGGGACCTTGGGCCGGCCCGCGAGCACGGGCCGCGCCTGCCCTGGTGGCGCGGTCACGGGCGCCTGCACTTGCGGCCCGCGGTCGACGCTCTGCGGCCCGGCCACCACGGCGGCTGCCGCGGCGGCCGACGCGAACAGGACGCCCCACCGCAGCGCGCGATGCGACAGCGGCCTCGCGGCCGCCGGCGCCGGCTCGGATACCTGCTGGCGGCTGATCGCGTCGACCATGCGGAGATATTGACGTACCCGCGTGAGGCTGTGGATCGGCCGGTTGCCGTCGCGGAGGGCGGCCATCTCCTCTCGCAGCTCGTCATCGATCCGCCGCCACACATCGCGCCACGCCCGTTGGTCGATCGTCTCGGCGTCCGCGGGGCCCGCCAGCGGCACGCCGTCAGGGTCGAACAGATACAGGCGCCCGTTGATCTCTCGCACACGGTAGCCTTCGGGCAGGCACAGGCTCCGGCGGGCCGCCGCTTCCGACATGGTACGCATGAGGATGACTTCCCTAGCTCTACGGTGTCGCCTTCTTTTCGAGACGCGCGATTCGCCTCATCCCGATCATGCCCACAACCCCTCCGCCCCAAGACGCCGTCCCGCGGTGCGGCCTCATCGCATGGAGGCTACGCGGGTCGCGATCGGGGCACGAGCCTAGGGAGGGCAGTCGCAAGACCCATGGATCGGAGAGGATACCGATGAGCACACGGATCGTAGCGATCGCGGTCGCGGCCGCCGTCGGCATGGCGCTGGCGGGGGTCACGCGCGGGTTTGGCGAGAGCGGGCCGATCGCGAACCCCGACACGCTGGTCGTGCTGACGTATGTGGACCCGGTAAGCCTGGATCCGGCGTACGCGTATGACACGACGAGCGACGGGATCATCTGGCCGGGGATCTACGAGACGCTCATCACCTATGACGGCAGCGTGCTGTCCCGGTACGTGCCGCGCCTGGCGACGACGGTGCCGACCCTGCAAAACGGGCTCATCAGCAAGGACGGGTTGACCTATACGTTCCCGGTCCGGCAGGGCGTGCACTTCCACGACGGCACGGTGATGACGCCGGAGGATGTCCGGTACTCCATGCTGCGGTTCATGCTGCAGGACCGGGACGGCGGCCCGTCCTGGCTCCTGCTCACGCCGCTGCTCGGCACGGACAGCACGCGGGCCAAGGGCGCCGTGGCGGTGTCGTACGAGGACGCGGCCAAGGCGGTGACGGTCGAGGGCCAGGACGTCGTGTTCCACCTCAAGCATCCCTACGCGGCGTTTCTGAGCATCCTGGCCGCCTGGTCGTTCGTGCTGCCGGAGAAGTGGGCGGCCGCGCACGGGGACTGGGACGGCACCGCGGCAACGTGGACGAAATACAATAACCCCAAGATCCAGGACCGGTACGAGTTCGATCACACGAACGGCACGGGCCCGTTCGTGCTGCAGACCTGGGACCGGCAGGCCAAGGAAGTGATCCTGGTCCGCAACGATCACTACTGGCGCGCGCCGGCTAAGCTGGCGCGGGTCGTGATCCGCACGGTCACGGAGTTCCCGGCCCGCCAGCTGCAGTTGCAGCGCGGCGACGCGGATGCGATCGCGGTGGACCGGCCCGACCAGTC
>JAJPJL010000048.1 GCA_021324255.1 Bacillota bacterium | reverse complement strand
TCCACGAGCTCGTCTTCCTTGAGCACGACGCTCGACTGGACGCGCGCGCTGTACTGCGGCGCCGCGTCCTCCGTGGAGAAGTGCTGCTGGAGGCTGATGCTGGGCACGCCGGGATCCGACGACACCGGGCTGATGGTGCGGCGGAGCGACACGACGTCCGGAGGCACGAGCAGCCGGTCCATCGTGATCTCCGTCAGCAATTCGCCGAAGACCTGAACTTCTTCGTGCACGGTTCGGGAGAATTCGACGCCCTCGTCGTACTCGGCGATGTGCCGGCCGAAGGACAGGGCATCCACGAGAAACCGAAGCTCCGCCGACGGCCACGCGAATTGCTGCGGCGTTTCCGGCGGCGGCTCGCTTTCGAGGTGCACGACGTACCGGTACTCGCGGCTCATGTGGTCCACGTCGACGAAGAACGCGTACCCCGACACGACCAGGTGATTGTCTTCGAGCGCGTCGGTGAGCCGGCCGGCGAACTCGTGAAACGGATCGTGGTAGTCCAACCTGCGGGTGGTCATTGCGTCACCGGCGCTCACGCGGCCCGGCCGCCGGCGCCGCCGCCTCCCGCAGCCCCGCCAGGTGCGCCTGCGCCGCGCGCAGCAAGAGCCGTGTCGCGCTGTCCACAAACATGGTGGCCCCAAGGGCATGATACGTCCGCACGTCCTCGGGCGTCAACGCCAGGATGCCCACAGCGACGCCGGCCCGCCGGCCCGCCGCGACGATGCGTGCGATCGCGTCCTGCACCTCGGGGTGATCGGTCCGTCCCGGGTGCCCGAGGCTCTGGGACAGATCCGACGGTCCGATGAACAACACGTCCACCCCGGCGACGCCGGCGATCTCGTCGACGGCGCGAAGCCCCGCCGCGGTCTCGATCTGCGGCAGGGTCATCACCGCGGCATTGCTTGCGGCCACGTGCTCCGCCAGCGACACGGCGCCCCACCGGGACGCGGCGGTGCCTCCCGCGAGACTCCGATTGCCGTCGGGCGCGTACCTGGCGGCGGCGGCCAACACCGTCGCCTGCTCCCGCGTCTCGACCTGCGGCACCATGACGCCGAGGCAGCCCACGTCCAGCATCTGCAAGATCTGCTTCGGCCGGTGGTCGGGCACGCGCGCGACGGGGACGGTGCCGGCGGCGCGGCACGCTCGGACCATGGCCTGCACCGTCTCAGCCGTCATCGGCCCGTGCTCGGTGTCGAGCAGGATCCAGTCGTAGCCCGCCACGCCCGCGATCTCGACGAGCTCGGGGCTGGGCACCGACACGATGGTGCCGAATACGGCCTCCCCTCGGCGCAGCCGCTCTTTCAACGGGTTCTGGAGCATGCGGGCCTCCCGGCGGAATTCAAGGGCAAGACTTCCATTCAGCGCGCGCGAATTCCCCCGTGTGATCACCACCGTCTACCTCGTGCGCCACGGCGTCACGGACTGGAACGTCGCCCGCCGGATCGCGGGGCGGCTGCCCGGCATCGCGCTCAGCGCCGACGGCCGTCGCGAAGCCGCGGCGGTCGCGTCCCGGCTCGCCGCGCTGCCGATCCGCGCCGTGGCGGCAAGCCCGCTCGAGCGCGCGCACCGGACTGCCACGGCGATCGCCCGGGCCCACGGGCTCGCCGTCCTGGAGGATCCGGCGTTCACGGAACGCGAGTATGCGCGGTGGCAGGGAATGCTCTCCGCGGAGATCCGCGCGCGGGACCGAGATGCGGTGGACGCGGTGGCGCGCGGCGACGATGTGCCGGGAGTGGAGCCCGTCGGCGCGATGGCGGCGCGGATGTGGGACGGCATGGAGCGCCTCGTGGCCGGCCATCCAGGTGAGGCGCTCGTCATCGTCTCGCACGCGGACCCGATCCGCGCGCTGATCGCGCGCATCGTCGGCATGCCGCCGGCCCGGCTGCGCGCGCTCGAGATCGGGACGGCGTCGCTCTCGCGCCTCCGCCGGCGCGACACGGGCGCCGTCGTCGATTTTGCAAACAGCCGCGCCCACCTCGCCGGGCCGCCCGGAACGGACTCGCCCGGCGAGGCCGACCAGGACCGGCCGGCCGGCCGCCCGCTCGGCTAACCCGACACGCGCCGGGCGCCCGCACCGCCCGCGACCGGCGGGCGGCGCGTTGCGCTCACCCCGGCGTGACCGGGTGGCGAGGCGCCTCGGCCTGCTCCTCCGCGAGCCGGCGCAGCAGCGCCGCCGCCGCCTCGGCCCGCGCCGCCCAGAAGCCGGCGATCGGTCCCGTCGCGTCCCGCCAACGGCGGTGCCGGCCGGCCCATGCGCGCGCCTCCGCCTCGAGCCACGTGAGCGTGCGTGCCGCGTCCTGCGCCAGGAGCGCCTCGAGTACTCTGCGCCGCTCGCCGATCCTATGACCGAGGCCGGTCTCCCGGGCCGCCCGTGCGAGTTCCGCGCGAACGAGAAACACCCCCGAGCGGACCGGCGCGAGGAGTCCCCGGACAAACGCCGCGGCGCCCTCGATCCGCGGATCGGGCAACGGCGGCGCCGCGCGCAGGTGCAACGGCAGGATGCGCGGCCGGCCCGACGAGGCCAGCTCCCGGAGCAGCAACTCGTCGAGCGTCGCCGCCCAGGCGCGGTAGCAGGGAGGCCCAAGCTCCCGGACCTTCGCCAGATACGGCGGCAGCCAGCACGCGAGGTGCTCCCACAACCACGCCCCGCGGCCGGCGCCCGCGAGCGCGCGGCGCGCCGGGTCCGGCTCGTCCGGTTCCTGCTCGGCGAGCGCCGCGTAGAGCGCCAGCATGACCGTGAGGTGGTCGGGCTCGGCCGGCGGAACACGTCCGAGCGCGCGCCAAAATCCGGCGACGCGATCACGGGCCTCGCCCCCAAGCATCCCCTCGCCGCCGAGGTAGAGGGACGCGTACGGGGGGAGCTGGAGGATGAAGAGCTCGGTGTAGTCGGCCGGATCCGGCCGCCCCGGCAGGCGCAGCAGCTCGGCGACCCTCGCGTGCTCCGGCCCGGGCGGCTCGGCGAGGACCGCCAGCGCCCGCCACAGCTCCATCGACGCGGACGCCGGCGATCCGGTCATTCGCCGGCGTGCGCGGGCTCGGGAGCCCGGTGATCGGGGAGCCGGTACGCCTCGCGGGACGGCCGCAGCGGGCGGAGCAACCAATAGGGCCGGCGCGTCCCGTCGGGCGAATACCGCGTCGCCGGCCTGGTCATGGCCAGCCACGTCGCGTATGCGCGGTGCGCGCGCTCCGTGTCCGCCGCGATGTCGCCGTAGCGGTCACCGGGCGCGGCGGGCCGCACCCGCACGGCCTGATGCCAGCAGTGCTGGCCGGAGACGGGATCCGGGTGCACCGGAAAGGTCAGGTTCTGATGGACCCCGACATCGGTCCACCAAACCCGGAGTGTGTCCGGATCGCCGGACGCGTACGGTCTCGCGCCCTGCGCCCGCCGCATCGCCCACCGGCCGCCATCGTGGTCCAGCGCGACGGACGCCATCATCTGACGCTGCCCCTGGTCCTGGATCTTCCAGCGGCCCATGTGATGGCTGCACGCCACGACGCCCGGCCGGATGCCCTGCGTCACCCACGCCTTCACCACGAAGTAGCCGATCTCGGTCTCCACCCGGACGAGATCGCCCGTCCGCACGCCCATGCGGCC
>JAJPJL010000087.1 GCA_021324255.1 Bacillota bacterium | reverse complement strand
TTCGGCGCCGCCGCATCAGCCGGTACCTCACGTGGCGCGATCGACGGGCGGGCAGCATCAACTGCCCTTTGTACCGATTCCGATCCATCAAGTTGGAGCGGCACTAGCGACGCATCAGGATCGCCAACATCAACGTCGTCCAGTTGGCGAGTATGACGCCGATCATCCAGCGGGAATTCGCATCCAATTTTTGCTCCAGACGGTCGAGCCTCTGCGCCAGGCTCAGCACATCGCCGTGCAGCGTGCCGAGGCGCCGGTCGATCTGTTCATACGCGCCCTCCAGCCGCGCCATGCGCACGTCGAGTGCATCTAACGCCATCGTTGACGCTCCGGCAACCGTTTCACCTACGGCCATGCTACCACGGGCGCCCACGTGTGCACAGCGCCGGCGTTGGCCGGAGCGGTCCACCCGGAGGATCGGCCGCCTCGCCGGTGGACATGCGCGCGGTTAGAGCGCGTCGTGATCCGGCACGATGGCGGGGACCGTGGCCGATGGCTCCGCCGGCTCTCCCGCGTGGAGCAAGAGCACAGCACTTAAGATGAAGGCGCCGCCGATGAGCTGCACCGGCACGAGGCGCTCCCCGAGCGTCGTCGCCGCCAGCGTCAGCGTCACAACGGGCTCGAACGTGCTCAAGATCGCGGCCCGCGACGCGCCGACGCGCTCGAGTCCGGCGAAGAATGCGACGATCGCAAGCACGGTAGAGATGACGGCCATGCCGGCGATCGCCGCGTATGCGGACAACGCCAACGAGAGGTGGAGCGTGCCGGACGCCGCGCCGTAGACTCCAAACACGGCCCCGGCCGCGGGGATCACGATCGCGGCCGCCGACAGGGGCGCCACACCGCGCAGCACGAAACGTGCGCTGATGATGTAGAGGGAGTAGGCGACCGCGGCCGCGAGCGCGAGTATCACCCCCGCGGTGCGCGCCGCGCCGGCGCCGAGTCCCAGGACAAGCACAAGGCCGAAGGATGCTATTCCGAGCGCCAGGCACTTGCGGCCGTCGAGCGCCTCGCGCAGCCAGAGAAACGCTAGGACCGTTACGATCGGCGGGTACGTGTACAGGATCAGCGCGGCCAGCGACGCGGGGACGTAGAGGAGCGCCGAGAAAAACACCAACGACATCCCTGCATATCCAATCGCTCCGAGCGCCACGCACGCCGCAAAGGGCCCGCCGGCCAAGGCGGCCGGGACGCGGTGTGTCGCTACGAGGCCGCTCCACAACACGAACGACGCCAGCACGAAGCGCAGGAAGAGGGTGGTCGGGACGTTGGCCCCGGCGGCATACGCAGCCTTGGCGAAGATGGACATGGCGCCGAACCCGGCGGCCGAGACTAAAATGAGCACCGTGCCGCCGAACGCCGCGCGGCGATCCCGGTAGACCGCGCTTCCGGAGCGCGCACGTGACGACAGAGGTCGCACGACGTTCAGTACGCGGCCGGCGCGGCCCCATCCTGGAACGACCGCCGCGGCGCCACGGCCGGACCCCGCAGACGCCGGCCGGCGAGCGGGCCCGGCGGACGGGAGCCGCCCGGAATATTTGTCACTGCGGGGACCCGATGCTACAATGAACTCCGCCGGGGAGTGGCGCAGCTTGGTAGCGCGCAGCGTTCGGGACGCTGAGGCCGGGGGTTCAAGTCCCCCCTCCCCGACCACCGCAACGCCTTTAGTAGCAAGAGTTTCCGTGCGGCACTCGAGATCTTGCCCGCGCCCTGCCCCCCCTTAGACGCCACGATATTTACGCTCAAGCGCAGGCATAGAGAAACCCGTCGGGGTTCGTCGCCTCGACGGGCTGGAGCCAACGAGGGTCGTCTATCCGACCACGACTCCAATCGACTGCTCCCCGCCATGAGGACGAGCACTAACCCTACATCGCGTTTGTGACCGACAGCCTCGACGCCGACCACCGCGCGGCGGTCGACTCGGACACCGTCACGACGTGGCCCAGAGTCTCCCCAGCAATCGGTCGAGGTCGCGCGGCTCAAACGGCTCCGTCCCGGCGGACGGCGTCGGCGTCAACTCGCCGAAGTACACTTTGTCGGGAGTATCGTAGAGGTCCACCCGTACGTAATCGAGCCCGCGACCCAACGCCTCAGCGTACTCGATCATCGTCGCGAGATGTCGCGGGGGGTTCAGATCCTGTTCCGCGTTGTTTAGGCCCCGAAGATTCCGCAGCCGGCGCGTGGCATCCGGGGGACGAAGATACAGGTCGGACCGCATGTCCTGAAACCGCCCGTGCATGACCGAAACGACCTCCACACGCCCGCCGAAAACATGCAACTTGTAATCCGTAGGCACCGGTCCGGTGCCGTCGCTGATGTACTCCTCGACCATGATGCGGGGAACGATGTTCTTGTAGTGCCACTCTCGATAGTGGTAGTAGTAGTTCTCCCGCAGCCATGCGCGGCATGTCTCGATGAGGTCCCTGCGGTTCATTTCCGCTCTGTCCGGCACCAGCACAACCCACCCCGAGGCATGGCTCGGCTTCACGACAAACTTCCGGGGTAGGTCGTCGAACGGGATGTCGGCCGGATCCTCCGTCACCCAAAACAGGCGCGGCAGCACCTCCTCCCCGATGCGGGCCTTAACGTACTCGCGCGCGCTGTACTTGTCCTGCAGCCGAGTCCATAATGGCCGGCGATCAAAGAGCATACGGTGGAGCAGCTTCTCGTTGAAGGTCGTGGGTCGAAGGAGGTTGGGAAATACGCCGACATTCCGCTTGTGTCTGCGCATGATCGCGAAGAAGGCGACGAAGGGTTCCGGCAGCACCGCCTCTACGGCATTGATAAACGCGCGCTTCATAGGAGGCCGCCCTCCGCTTTCACGCGCCGTACCACGGCAGACACGCCTCCGGGCAACTGCCGCGTGCTCGTCGCGAAGTCCAAATACTTTGGGATGCGCCGGCGGTCCTGCCGAAAGCGAAGCCACCGCATGTCGCGGACTGGACTCATGCCTGCCAGCTCAAGCACCTGGCTCAGCGCTGTCCGCGCAGGACCGGGCTCCCGGGGTGGGGAAACGGACGGCCAGCCCGATCGAGCGGAGTACGCGGCGACGGATGGTTCCGCGGCATCGGCGAAATGACCGGCGCCCGGTCGGTGCCGGCGCGTGGGACGCCGCCGTTTCATCGTCGCGGCTGAGCAGCCAATCGATAGCAACATCATCGCATGCGCGACGCCTTGCTCAACGCAGAGGAGAAGCTTCACAGACGCCAGAAGTACCGAATGTGCGCTTCCTTGACCGGGCCTCGCGGGTGACCGCGCCGGACCGCCTTGAGCTCGCGCTGCGCGATGCGCTTCGCGTCGCCGACGGTTGGTTGGATTACCAACGGCAATTCCACCGCATCCCGGGGCTGTCCGCGGCGATCGTCCATGGGAACCGGATCATCTTCGAGCGAGGGTACGGGTGCGCGATCGAGGACCGCCGCCGCAAGCGGAGAGTGGCGGCGACGACACGCTACCGTATCGCGTCGATCTCAAAGGTCTTCACCGCGACCGCCGTGATGCGCTTGGTCGAACGCGGGTTGGTGCGGCTCGACGAACGGGCGCAGCACTACCTGCCATGGCTGCAGCCCCAGGGGAGCGCCGCGCCCCGGCCGATGACGATCCGCCAGCTCCTCTCCCACACGGCGGGGGTCGAGCGGGACGGCGGCGACCATTGGGTCTCCGACCGGTTCCCTACCATCGAGGATCTCAAAGCGCGAGCCAGAAACGGGCTCACCGTGTTCGCCCCCCTCGAGCGGTGGAAGTATTCCAATATCGGATACGCGATCCTCGGCCAGGTGGTGGCGGCCGCGAGCGGTCAACCTTACGAGGAGTACGTGCGCGCGACGATCATCGACCCCCTGCGGCTGACGCACACGGGGTTCGCGCTCACGCGAGACGTCCTCGGGTCGCTGGCGGTCGGATACGGGAGAGAGTTCCCTGGCCGGGCGAGGCCGTCGTTCCGGCATCCGGACACGAATGCGCTGCGCGCGGCCGCCGGGCTGGTCTCGAACGCGGGGGATCTGTGCGCGTTCATGGCGGCGCAATTTCCCGGAAGCGGCAGGCTGCTCAGCGACCTGAGCAAGCGCGAGATGCGGCAGCCCCAGTGGTCTCGGAACGGCGACGATCAGTACGGACTCGGCTACAACATCTGGCGCGTGGACGGTCGCGAGATTGTCGGGCACGGCGGAGGGTTCCAGGGGTTCAAGACCGCGATCGGCATGGACACCGAGCGCCGCATCGGCGTCGCGGTTCTCACCAACGCGATCGATGGTCCGGCGGTGCCGCTGATGACCGGCGTCTTCAAGGCGATCCATGACTGTCTGGCGCGCAACGGTAACCCGGTCCGCTCGTCCAGGGGACGCGCCAGGTTGCGGCGCTTCGAGGGCCGGTACACGGGGCGATGGGGAGATCTCGAGCTCGTGACCGTCGGCGGCCAACTGCTCGGTTACGATCCGAGCGCTGATCGCCCTTTGCAGCTTGCGAGCGAACTCGATGCGCGGGGGCCCGGCCGGTTCCAAATTGTCCGTGGCCCGGGCGGCGGCCACGTCGGCGAGATGGTCACGTTTGATCAGACGGTACGGGGGATCCCGGCGAGGCTCTGTTGGGGGCCGAACCCCATGCGCCGTGTGAACCGGAGCTCGACGGCGTAGCCTCCGCTGACAGCATCCCGACAGGACCCGGGTCGGCGTACGCCAGGCACATCAGGGGGGCATGCGATGATCAGCGCGTGGAATCTACGGATGCTGGTGCTCGGGTGTCTTGGGGTTGCTCTCGCGATCACAATGCCGCTGTCTCTGGCTCAGCCGGCGTCGATGCCCGCGCAGCGCGGGGGAACGCTGCATCTCGCGCTCGGCGAAGATCCAGACACGCTCGACCCCCATGCGACGGTGTCCTTGACGTCGAGCCAGGTACAGTCGCTCATCTACTCTCCCCTCGTCTATATTCAGTCCAACGGACTGCCGGCCCCGCTCGCCGCACAGTCGTGGACCATCAGCCCCGACGGCAGGGCCGTCACGTTCAAGCTCAGGCCCGGCCTCAAGTTCTCGGACGGGACCCCCTTCGACGCCCAGGCGGTCGAGTACACGTTCCATCGCCACATGGACCCCGCGACCGCGTCGCCGAGCACAAACCAGCTGGGACCCCTCCAGTCGGTCACGGCGCTCAACACCCTCGCGGTGCGGTTCACCTTCAAGGAACCGTACGCGCCGTTCTTCACGAGTCTCGCCGGCTCGTACCTGAGCATCATGTCCCCCACCGCCGCGCGGAAATTGGGCAAGGGCCTCGGGCACAACCCGGTCGGGGTGAGCGCGGGACCGTTCGTGTTCAAATCCTGGACACCCGGGTCGGAGATCGTCCTGGTCCGAAACCCCGGGTACCAGCTCGGCCCGTACCGGAACGACACCCAGAACAAGGGGCTGCCGTACGTCGACGAGCTCGACCTCAAGGTAGTGCCGGAGGTCGGGACGCGCATCGCCGCGCTGGAAACCGGCGCGCTGGACATCAGCGCCCTCACCCTCGAGGCCGTGCCGCGGTTTCTTAACAACCCGCGGTTCCAAGTGATCACCAAAAAGGACGCGAACGACCTCGTGTTCATCGAGTTTGACTACAAGCGTCCCCCCTTCAACGATCCCAAGTTTCGGACCGCGCTGGGGTGGGCGGTCGACAAGCAGGCAATCGTGCGCAGTGCCTGGGGCGGGTACGCGACCCCGAATCTCACGCCCATGCCCGTCGGGGACGCGGGGTACGATCCCAAGATCGGCGAGCAGTACGGGATAGGCTACGATCCCAAGAAAGCCGCCCAGTTGTTCGACGAGCTGGGGTGGAAGCTCAATCCGCAGACGAAGGTCCGCGAGAAGGACGGCCGCGCGGCCAAGTTTACATGCTGGACCTACTCAGGCTTCGAAACCGTGAAGCGCGGCTGCGAGGTCATCCAAGCCAACCTGAAGGACGTCGGGATCGACGTGGCGGTGACCCTGACCGATTTCGGCACCATGAGCGGGCAGATGCCGAAGGCACAGTTCGATTTCGACCTGATGCGCTGGACCTACCCGGATCCGACGATCTTGTCGCTGCTGTTCAAGACGCCCGGCTGGGAGAAGCTCTACTCCGACCCGGCGCTGGATGTCGCGCTGAACCGGGCCGATGCAACGCTCGACCCCGTGAAGCGCGTGCAATACGTCAAGGCCGCGGAGGTCATGATCCTCCAGAAAGCCGTGATCGTTCCCATCCTCACGGACTGGCTCATCACGGGCGCCCGCGCGCAGGTTCAAGGACTGCACCTGGACCACTTCGGAGGCATTCTCTATCAAGACATCTGGCTGAAGCCGTAAGCGCCCCTGGGCGGCGCGGCGTCAGGTCCGCGCCGCCCGACGCGGCATCACGCATCGTGATCGGCTATATCGTTCGTCGAATCTTGTTCCTGGTGCCGGTGTTGATCGGGGTCCTGGCATTCGTCTTTCTCATGCGGGCCCTGGTGCCCGGGGACCCGTTGGAGATCATGTTTTTGGGCCAGATGCCGCCCGACCAGGCGACGTTGACGAAGTTGCGCCACGAGATGGGGCTCGACAAACCGTTACCCGTGCAGTTCGTGGACTACACGTGGTCCATTGTCCATGGTGATTTGGGGCAATCGGTCCGGACACGCCAGCCGGTGGCCGCGGAACTCGCGTACCGGTACGAGAACACGCTGATCCTGACATTCGCCAGCCTCGTTGTCGCGCTCGCGGTAGGGCTCAGCATGGGGATCGCCGCGGCCGTATACAGGGACACGCTGATCGACATGGCCACGATGATGCTGGCGATGTTCGGGCTGTCGATGCCGGGGTTTTGGTTCGGGCTGATCATGATCATGCTCTTCGCGGTGGATCTGCGCTGGCTCCCGGTGATGGGGAGCGGCGGCCCGGCATATTTGGTTCTGCCGGCGCTCACACTCGGCTTGATCGCGTCCACAATCATCGCCCGCATCACACGCTCCAGCATGCTCGACGTGCTGAGCGCCCCGTACGTGCGTACGGCTCGGGCGAAGGGCCTGCGGGAACGGGTCGTCATCTTGCGCCACGCCCTGCGCAACGCGTTGATCCCCGTGGTGACAATCCTGGGACTCCAGCTCGGCGGTCTCCTCGGAGGAGCGTTCATCATCGAGGTCGTCTTCGCCTGGCATGGCGTCGGGGAGCGCGCCATCCAGGCCATCTCCCAGCGTGACTTCCCGGTCATCCAGGGGATCACGCTTGTGGTTGCGACGACCTACGTGCTCGTGAACCTGCTCGTCGATATCCTCTACGGCGTGCTCGACCCGCGCATCGTGTACGGATAGGACGCGGGACCGAGATGCCAGCGCCGTCGTCTCGCTCCGCCGCGGTTGCCCCGCAGGATTCCGAGAGCCCCGGGATTCGCGCGCGGCGCGCCGGGACCGCTGGTATTCTTGCGGCCCTATTTCGCAAGCGGTCTGCGCAGATCGGCGGGGCGATCATCGTGCTGCTCCTGGCGACGGCCGCGTTTGCCGGACTCCTCGCCCCTTATGATCCGTACCGGCTCAATCCGCTCAGCCAGCTCGGGCCTCCGTCATCGTCGCACTGGCTCGGTACCGACGCGTTGGGACGCGACGAGTTCAGCCGGATCGTCTACGGCACGCGCACCACGCTGGTGATCGGGGCCATCTCGGTCGGTATCGCGATGGTCCTCGGCGTCACCTCCGGCATCGTTGCCGGCTACTACGGCGGTTGGGTGGACCTGCTGCTGATGCGCGTGATCGACGTCATGCTGGCACTACCCTACATCCTCCTCGCGCTGGCCATCGTCGCGATCCTCGGGCCCGGGCTCGGCAATACGATGATCGCGATCGGCCTGAGCAACGTCCCTGGGTGGGTGCGGCTCGTGCGAGGCAACGTTCTCACGATCCGGCGTCACGACTTCGTGCTCGCGGCCGGCGCGCTCGGCGCGCGCGACACGCGCGTGATGTTTGTGCACATCCTTCCGAACACCGTCTCTTCCATCGTGGTGCTGGCGACGCTACAGTTCGCCACGGCAATCCTGGCGGCGGCCGCCCTCAGCTTCGTGGGGCTGGGCGCGCAGCCGCCTTCTCCGGAGTGGGGGGCGCTGCTGGTGGGCGCACGCGACTTCATGTTCACGGCCCCCTGGCTTGTCAACTTCCCCGGGCTGGCGATCTTTCTCGTGGTGTTGGGGTTCAATCTGTTCGGGAACGCCCTGCGGGACACGCTGGATCCGACGCTGCGGATGTCATAGCTGCCGGGACGGCCGCACACCTTCCCTTGCGCCGTCAGCGGCGTACATGCGCAGGGCGTCCGGCGCGCGGGTCGGCGAGGCGACTCGCGCGAGCGGCGCAGATGACATGCGCATCAGGACCGCAGACCGCGCAACCGGGCGGTCAATTCGGCGTCGATCGTCCACGTCTTCGGATCGACGGCAACCTTATAGATATCTCGGGCTCGATCGACACTTACCTTTCCCTGCCGCACATCGACGAGAACCGATGCGGGATCTCGCTCCTCGGGCGCGCCGAACCCACCGCCCCCACAGGTAATGAAGCTCACCACGTCGCCGGCCTGTACCTCAAACGTCGTCTTTGATCGGAGCTGGCGGGACGTATTGGCGGAGTGCACCCAATACTCCGCCCGGCGACCTGCCTGACCTCCGTGAAGCCCCCACGGTCCTTCTCGGTCTCGATCCGCCAGGATTGTGAAGAACGCCTCATGGTCGGGGAACAGGTAGTCGCGACGAAGACCCAAACCTCCCCGCTGGCGTCCCGGCCCCTCGGAATCGGGCACCAACTCGTAGCGGACTATCCGTACAGGATAGTTGAGCTCGATCTCTTCCACCGGCGCATTCTCTGTGTTCTGCCCGTGAGTCTGCACCGCATCAGGGCCGTCCTTATCTCGCCTGGCGCCGTAGCCGCCTGCGAGCGCCTCGTAAAAACAGTAGTAGTCAGATGTGTGCGGATCGATCCCACCAAATCCAGCCTGACACATCATCGCCTTGGTCCCGGCGATAGCCCGGTCTCCCATAATGGGAGCGAGCGCCCTAAAGACGACATCGACCAGCCGCGTCTGCGTTTCCCACCCTCCGACAACCGGGGCCGGGGGAAGGCAGTTCGTTACCGTCCCTGCCGGCGCCTCGACGCGAACACACGTGTAGAAACCATGATTGACGGGGACATCTTGGTCCACAAGGCACTTCGCCGCGTACGCGCAGGCCGAAAACGTCTGAGCGAAGGTGGAGTTGACCGGAGCGCGCCGTTGCGGCGCCGACCCGTCGAGATTAAACACCACGGTGCCGTCAGCGACGGTCACCGAAACAGACAACTGCACCGGATCGTCGGTGAAGCCGTCGTTGTCAATGAACCCGTCCGCAGCGTAGGATCCCGCCGGTAGCCGCGCGAGGTCGAGGGCGGTACGCCGGCGCGTGTACTCGATCAAGAGGTCGATGTTCTCGTGGACGTCGCGCAATCCAAACCGGCTGTACAATTCACCCAGTCGCCGCTCGCCCGTCACGTTTGCCGCGACCTGCGCTCGGAGATCCCCTTCTGTCTCGCGCTTGCTCCGGATCTGCGCGAGAATCAGGCGAAATACATCCGGTACGATTGTCCCCTGGGAAACGAGCCTGACCGGCGGTACGATGACGCCCTCTTGGAAGACCTCGCGAAAGGCCCCGATGCTGGCCGGGGCCCCGCCACCGACGTCAGAGTGGTGCGCCAGATTTGCAAGGTAGCCGATCAACTCCCCCTGAACGAACGCCGGCATGATCATCGTGATGTCGTTGAGGTGCACGCCACCGCAATATGGATCGTTGGCGACGATCACGTCCCCCTGCCGCAGCCGTCGAGGACCGTAATCGGCGATTGCCCGCGGCACCAACTGCACAAACGACCCCAGATGCACGGGCTGGGTGAACGCCTGGGCGGTCACCCGCAAATTGCGGTCGAAGAACGCGCAGGAAAAATCGTGGCGTGTCCGGATGTTCGTCGAATAGGCGCTCCGCTTGAGGGCGGTCGCCATCTCCTCGGTGACGCTCGCTAAGGCGTTGCGAATCACCTCGAACCGCACGGGGTCCACGCCCCGAGCCAGTCCGCGGATCATGTCACCGTCGCCCATACCGCTCCCTCATCGATCGTTCGATCCCGCTGCGTAGCATCACTCGGAACACGGCACGCGCCCCTTCTCCCGGATGGGGAACTGCGGCGGCTCGGACGTCGATCCGCCGGCCGGCGCCGTCCGCAGTCACCGACCGCTGCCAGGCGCTCCCGTACATTACTAGGTCGTCTGGGGCGCTGCACGGGCCGCGGCCTCCGCCGCCCTCGCCACGTCCGCGTCGTCGATCAAACGGTGGGTGACAAAACGTGCGTGTCGCGGCGAACGCATGAGCGCCAGCACCCCCTGCTCCGCGAGCCGGGCCACAAACGCCGCAGCCGTCATGACCCCGGTCAACTCGATCAGCACAATGTTCGTTTGGACGGCTGTAAGGTCCACGGCGAGCCCTGGGATTTCCGAGATGCGCTTCGCGAGCGACGCCGCCCTATTGTTGTCGTCCGCCAGGCGGTCGGCCATCGTGGTCAAGCCAACGAGCGCGGCCGCCGCCGCAATCCCGGCCTTATGAAGGCTTGTCGCGCCGAGACGCTCTGCTGCGCGTCGTGCACGATCGATGATGCGCCGCGGACCGCAGAGCAAAGCCCCTTCCGGCGCGCTCAGCCCCTTGTTCAGGCTGACGGAGACGGTATCGACGGCCTCGGCAAGGCGGCTCACGGACACCCTAAGCGCAGCGGCCGCGTTCAAAATCCGAGCTCCGTCGAGGTGTACGGCTGCTCCGTGTCGGCGGGCGACCTCGACGATGGCCATCGTCTGAGTCTGAGTGAGTACGGTGCCCCCGGCGTTGTTATGGGAGTTCTCCAGACACACGAGGCTCGTGCGCGGTGTCCGACCGAAGCGAGGCGCCGCGATGGCATCCGCAACGTCCTGCGGCGTGGGAACGCCGCGGATCCCGTTGAGCAGGCGCGGGAACAACCCGCCGGGATGCGCCAGGCTCCAGCCCTCTGACCATACGATGTGCATTGTGGACTCGAGCACGACCTGGTCGCCCGGTTCGGTGGTGGCCATCAGCGCCAGCAGGTTCGCCATGCTGCACGTGGGAACATAGAGCGCGGCCTCCTTGCCGAGCAGGGACGCACCGACTTCAACCAACTCACCGATGGACGGGTCGTCCCCAAACGGCTGTGCCCGTGTGGCGGCTCGCCGCATCGCCTCCCACATCGCTTCCGTGGGTGTGGTTACCACGTCGCTCCGGAGATCGATCACGTCGTGATCAGGCGCGACGCCGGCGCAGTTCGCACAACCGTGAGCCGTCACGCGGTCCGTCCGTCGCGGCGCAAACGTTCGCGCAGTTCGGCGGTCGCCGGAGCGTCCACTTCGCGCGTGTCAGGATCAATGACCACGCCGTAGGCCTCGCGGGCGTGTGCGACCGTGACCTTCTCCTCCACCACGTCCCGCCGTACGCGACCCGGATCACGTTCCAGCGGGTCGCCCCATCCGCCGCCGCCAGCCATGACATGTCGCAACACTTCGCCCTGACGGATCTTCCCCATCGTCAGCGTCGGCAGCACGTGCTGTCCAGGTCCGGGATTGAGGATATTCCAGGACGGGCTGCCGTTTCGGCCTCCCCAAAGACCGTACGGGGGGAACCGCCGCTTGTCGGATCTGATCTGCAGCACCGCCTCCTGCGCCAAACACCGCACCTCGCGTATCTGTCCCAGGGCTCCCCGATATTTCCCGGGGCCGCCCGAGTCCGGAATGAGCCCGTACCGCTCGATGCGCACCGGTAATTCACGCTCGGCGATCTCGATCGGGGTGTTCGCGATGTTTGAAGCGGGATGCGGCACGCCTTCCCGTCCGTCCCCTCGCGGACTCCCGCCGCGCGCCCCGGCGATGAGGTCAACGTACACGAAGGGGGCGCCCTGCACATCGTAACCGCCGAAACTGATGATGGTGTTGCCGCCCTCCCCGTCGGCCGGAACCCGCTCGGGCACGGCTTGCGCGAGGGCTCCCAGCACCGCCTCCATGATACGGAACCCGGTGATGCCGCGGGCTCCGCACGCCGCGGGGAACAGCGGATGCACCACGGTGCCGGCCGGCGCCCGCACGTCGATCGGGCGAAAGTACCCGCCACAGTTCGGAATCGTGGGATCCATGAGCAGTCGGAGTCCTCCGTACACGGCCGACTCGCTGAACGGCAGCGGGGAGTTGATCCCGGCCTTGACCTGAGGAGACGTCCCGGTGAAGTCCACTGTCAGAGAATCGCCGGCGACGTGCACGGCCACGCGAATGTTGACGGGGCCTGTCTCGATGGAATCCCCGTCGATGTGGGTCTCGAACTCGTATGCACCATCGGGGATGGCATGGATCGCTTCGCGCGCCAAGCGCTCGCTCACATCCAGCAGATGATCGGTGTAGCGCCGCAGCGTCGCCGGAGTGTGGCGCGCTGCAAGCCGCATGAATTCCCGTTCCCCGGTCCGCACCGCGGCGATCTCCGCTCGCAGATCGCCCAAGACCTTCCCGGGGACGCGCACGTTCTTCTCCAGGATGGCGAAGATCGCCTCGTTCGCGACGTCCTGATCGAACAGCTTGAGGGTCGGGATGCGAAGGCCTTCCTGAAAGATCTCGGTCGCCGCCGTGGAGTTGCTCCCCGGAACCAGGCCTCCAACGTCTGTGTGATGGGCGAGGGCGCACGCGAATGCCTCCAGTGCGCCGCTCACAAATATCGGCTTGATGATGTAGATGTCCGGCAGGTGGATGCCGCCGGAGCCGTACGGGTCGTTCAGAATGTAGACATCGCCGGGCCGCACGCGCGATCCGTAGGCCTCGAGGATGTGCCGCACTGCCGACGGGAAGGACCCGAGGTGCAAGACGATGGTGAGCCCCTGAGCGATCACCTCGCCGTGGCGATCGCACAGCGCGGTGGAGTAGTCCAGCGCGTCCTTCACGACGCCGGAGTAGGCGGTGCGCATGACAGTCAGCGCCATCTCGTCAACGATCGCAGCCAACCCATTTTGAATCACTTCAAGCGTGATCGGATCGATCCCGAGCTGCGGCATTCCGCCCTCGCTTCCTCGAGTAACGTCGTGGCTCACGGGCGCCATACGCTCATGTGCGCCGCAGCACCGCGCCGCCGCGCCGGCCGGTCGCGGATCCCTGCGCAACGGTCACACACCCGTTGACCACGACGTGGGAGACACCCTCCGCCAGCCGGTTGGGCGTCTCCAAGGTGCCCCGTTCCTCGAACCGGCCGGGATCGAAGGCGACCACATCTGCCCACGCGCCCTCGCGCAGAACGCCCCGTCGCTGCAACCGCAGCCTTTCCGCCGGGAGCGCCGTGAGCTTATGCACCGCCTCTTCGAGCGTAAACCGCGCATCCTCGCGGACGAATCGCCGGAAGAACCAGCCGACCCACGTAAACGCGCCGAGAAAGATCGAGCCGGCAAGCGGTCCATCCACCGCGAGCGCCGTGGCATCGGACCCGATCGTGCAGTGCGGATGCTCGTAGGTCGTCCGGAGGTCGCCCTCGTCGTAGGCATGACCCAGGCAGAGCGGGCGGTGTAGATCGTCGATCTCGGCCAACAACACGTCGTACACGGCGTCCCATGGATCCTGCGCGCCCGCGGCCAGCTCTTGAAAGCTGCGCCCGACAAGCTCCGGGCGCCGATCGCTTCGAAACAGCGTGACGCGATCCCATCCGCCGAGCCCGAAGCTCGAGATGATGCTCTCGTACTGCTTCATGCGCACCCGTGCCGCCGGATCGCGCAATCGCGCAGCGATCTCCGCGGTGTCTCCCGCAAGCGCCCACGGCGGCAGGCACGCGCTGAGGTTCGTGATCCCGTGGAGACGCGTGTGCGCGTCGAACGCGGCATCGATGCCCCTGGCCCGCGCCTGATCCACCAACGCAACCGCCTGCGATGCGAGATCGCTTCCGCGCACCCGCCGGGGAATAATGTGCGAAATCTGGAGTCGTACGCCGGCCTGTTCCGCCGTGCGAATCGCTTCCTCGATCGCGGCGAGCGCAGACACATCCCGATTGCGCGTGTGCGTCGCATAGAGGCCGCCGGCCTCGGCCACCACCCGGCACAATGCCGTGATCTCGGCCTCCCCGCACGCGCGTTCCGTCGCATATTCCAGGCCGGTCGAGTATCCAAACGCGCCCGCCGCCAGTCCCGACTCCAGCAGCTTGGCCATCTCGGAGATCTCCCGCGCCGTGGCCGCGCGATCGGCCAGGCCGACGACCGCGAGGCGCAGGTTCCCGTTGGGCACGAGCGCGGCGACATTGACCGCGGGCTGGACTTCCTCGAGCCTCGCCAGGTATTCACTGAATGTACGCCAGGTGATCGGGACGCCCGGAGTGTAGCCGTAGATGTTGCCGCGGCATACTTCCATGGCGCTCATCGGAGCGCACCCATGCCCGCAGTTGCCGATCACTTCCGTCGTCACGCCTTGACTGATCGAGCTCTGCGCCCGGGGATCGACGATCAGGGTGAAGTCGGAATGACTGTGGATATCGATGAATCCCGGGGCGACGACGAGGCCGTCGGCATCCAGGATCTGAGCGGCGCCGGCCGTTGACAGATCGCCTACCTCGGCAATCATGCCGTCGGCGACGCCGACGTCGGCACGAAAGCGCGGCCGGCCGGTTCCATCAACGACCGTGCCGCCGCGGATGATGAGATCCATCACGCGCGAGGCCGCTCCGTACCGTGCTCCGACCGTGCATCCCCGTTGTCGCGATCCTCGTCAACCTCAATCACAATACTGTGGGAATCGTGGAGCCAAGCCTTGCCTCGGGGCGGGACAACAACGGTCGCATCGTATTCCTCGACAATCAGCGGCCCGCACCGGGGCGTCGGTCCGAGATCGCCGCGGGCGAGGACCGGTGTCGCGACGGTTCCGAAGCGAGGCCCAAAGTGCGCGGCTCGCTCAGTACTCGCACCGGCGGCACGAGAGCGAGCCGCGCGGATCTGTGCAGCCGGGCGTCCCGCGACCCGCGCCACAAGCCGGAGGTTGACCAGGTCGATCGGCTCTCCGACGGCGCGGTGCCCGTACACCCGCTCGTGTTCGGCGCCGAATCGCTCGGCAAGCGCGGCGAGGTCCTTGCCGGTGAGCCGGTCGGGCTCCACCGGGATCGTGAGCTCGTAGGCCTGGCCGGCGTAGCGAAGGTCCGCGAATCGCCGAAACGTCGCGTCCTCCCCCGCATACCCCTCGGCAGCCAGCGTCTCCATTGCCTCCGCCCGCAGACGGCGGTAGACGCCGTCAATTGCGCCGGCCCCGAGAGACGCGAGCCGCTCAAACACGGTGCGGACAAAGTAGTACTCTGGCTGGGCCTGCAGCAGGCCGCGGGCCGAGAATAGACCGGGCATAGGGGGCACGATCACCCGCCGAATGTGGAGCGCCCGAGCGATCTCGGCGGCGTGAATCGGGCCGCTGCCGCCAAACGCGAGGAGCGCGAAATCCCGCGGATCCCGGCCGCGATATGTCGAGACGGCTTTAATGGCGCGGATCATGGTCACGTTGGCGATCGTATGGGCGCCGTAGGCGGCCTGCAGTAACCCGATGCCGAGCGGCCGCGCAATGTTCTCCTGGAGTGCGGCCCTGGCCAGAGGAGCCTGCAACGCGACGGCACCGCCCGCCAGTTGACCCGGGTTGCAATACCCCAGCACGACGTTTGCGTCGGTCACGGTCGCATCGGACCCGCCCGTGCCATAGCACGCAGGCCCCGGCGAAGCGCCGGCGCTGCGCGGTCCGACCTTGAGGGCGCCGCCGCGGTCCACCCAGACGATGCTGCCTCCGCCGGCCCCCACCTCGGCGATGTCGATCACCGGCAGTTTCAGCGCGTAGCCGCCGCCGCGGATCAGCGGGCTGGCGCGGGAGATGCTCGATCCCACTTCATACTCGGTCGTGCGGCTGATCTCACCCTCCTCGATCAACGAGGCCTTGGCCGTCGTCCCACCCATATCGAACGTAATGAGGTTGCGTAGCCCCAATTGCCGTCCCAATGCGAACCCGGCAATAACGCCGGCCGCCGGTCCGGACTCGACAACGGACGCGGCGCGCTTGAGCGTAGCCCGGGCGGACATGATCCCCCCGTGCGACTGCATCACCCGCAGCGGGGCGCCGATGCCTCCGGCGCGGAGTCGCGTGACGAGCGTCCGGAGGTATGCTTCGATGATGGGCGCCACGTAGGCATTGACCACGGTGGTACTGGTGCGCTCGTATTCGCGGATCTCCGGGAGAATCTCCGCCGACAATGATAAGTGGACACCCTCGAGCCCGTTCCGAACGATGCGGGCTACTTGGTGCTCGTGCGACGGGTTCGCATAGGAGTGCAGCAAGCTTACGGCCACGGATTGGATCTCGTCGCTGCGGAGTTGCGCGACGATCTTTCCGACATCGTCGTCGTCGAGCGGGATGATGATTTCTCCACGGGCCCCCACCCGTTCGTGCAGCTCGAATCGACGCGCGCGGTCAACCATTGGGGGAGGCGGCTCAAAGAATAGATCGTACAACTGCGGCGTCCGCAGCCGCCTCAGTTCCAAGACGTCCCTGAATCCCTCGGTGGTCAGCAGTGCGGTCCGCGCTCCCTTTCGTTCCAGGATGGCGTTGGTCGCCACCGTGGTACCGTGGATCACATCCGCAATCGCCTCACCGCCTGCTCCGAGCTGCGCCAGCAGATGGTGAATCCCCTCGGCCACACCACGCCCGTAGTCGACCACGGTCGATGGGACCTTGCGCGCGGTGCACATACCGTCCCGATCGATCGCGATGATGTCGGTGAACGTGCCGCCGATATCCGCGCCCACCCGGTAGCCGCGGTCGTCCCTAGCGGTCAACGGGGCTCTTCCGGGAGCATCTCGGGCGTTGTCCGCACCTGATGACCGCGACCGTGGCCACGCGCACCGGCCCGCGCTCCGGGCGTGCCGCCATCCCGGTTAGTCGGGCGCGGCCGGGATGACGGGCAGGATGAGATGGGACGGACGCCGCGTATCGTGGAACACGGTCTGGCGTGCACACTGCCATTCGATGCCCCTCCCGACCAACTGGCCGGAATTGAGGTTGCGGTCGAACCGGGGAAAGTTGCTGCTGGACACCTCCAGGCGAATGCGGTGCCCTGCTCGGAATACGTTGCTCGTCTCCCAGAGCGAGATGCAGTACTGATACACGTCGCCGGGCCGAATTGGCGCCGGATGCGCGAGCGAGTCCCGGAAACTTGCCCGCGTAATCCCCTCGCAGATGTGAATGGCCTTCCCGTTGGGATGCACGTCGATGAGCGTCGCGGTGAAATCCGTATCCACCGCCGTCGATGACGCGAACAGCACCAGGGAGACCAGCCCGGTTATCTCAACGTCCTGCTCCAGCACCGGCCCCGTGTACACAAGCACATCGTCACGCCGTTCGATCGGGCGCCGGTCCTTGGGCCCGCTGTGCTCGAAAAACATGGTCTGCCCGCCGAGCGTCGGCACCGGGTCTCCGGGATCGTACACGAACGTATCCGGCAACCCGTCACCGGGCGGCGTAGGGCGCAGCGCGCCGTCGCCGTGCAAGGAATTCGCTCGCCCTCCACTATGGAGGTAGTAGGATGTGCACTGCGTCCGAGCCAGCGGCCATTCGTGTTCGTCGCGCCAAACGTTGCGACCCATCACGAAGAGACGGATCGGTCCCTGGGAATCGATCCCGGTGTCGATCCCTTTCAGCCGGCAATCGTACCATCGCAGGTGCTCGGCCGGGATGTCCACGGCCGAACCGGCGCCGAAATCCACGTCGCCGAACGCCGCGGCGCTGCCGATGGCCTGGTGGGTCCACGGTCCTACGAGCATTTTTGTGAGCGCCTTTGCCGGTGGACGCGCGTCGCGCCTCCACCCCACGAAGACCTTGAACATCTCGTGGACCAAATTATCGTACCAACCGGTGATCATGTAGGCCGGCGCCTCGATGTCGGCGTACCTGCCCTTCATCGAATAGGAGCGCCAATACTCGTCAAATGTTGGATGGCTCAGGAAGTGTCGAAACGGCCCGCACGCGACAACGTCGTCCAGCGCGGCGCTGACAGGGAGTCGACGGTAGATCGCGCCAAGATCCATCGCCGGATAACTCGTAGGGTGCATCACCCGGTCGCCGATGCGGGCAAAATGGATTGCATTTTGCAGCTGCAGGACGCCGTCGCAGTAGATGTGTCCGAAATTGTCCTCCTGGTTCGCAATCGGCACCAGGGCCTTGAGATAGGGACTGCGTAGCGGCGCCGGGAGGATCTGCGTGAATCCCACGTAGGAAATGCCGAATGTCCCAATCCTGCCGTTGCACCACGGCTGCGCGCCGATCCATTGATGGGTGTCGTATCCGTCCGCGGTTTCGCAGACGTAGGGGCGCCACTCTCCGCCCGATGCGTAGCGCCCGCGGCAATCGGCAAGAACAACCGCGTAGCCGTGTTCGGCAAAATGCAGGGCCCACTCCACGTAACGTGGTTGCTGCTTGTCGTAGATTGTCCGGCACAGCAACGCGGGGAGAGGCGTGTCGCCGCGGGGACGATAGAGGTCAGCCGCGAGGCGCGCGCCATCCCGCATCGGTATCTGCAGGTCCAACTGGATTCTCATGCTGCCGGTCTCCGCCACCGCGCCTGCCCCCGACCGCGCTACCGGAATCGCCGGCCAATGCGGAAGACGTCGCCGGTCCCGGTGTCCTTGTGTTCAAGGGTATCGGCGATGACGTCGCCGATGGCGCCCCCGAACTTGAAGCCGTGTCCACTCCCGCCGCCGGCGACGAGGATCGACCGCGATCCGGGTGCCCAATCGATGATGAAGTGACGATCGGGGGTGTCCTCATACAGGCAGGCGCGGCTTCCGACCACCGCGCCCTGGGCGAGTTCGGGGATCCTGGCAGCGACGAAATCCCGCACCGCCTCCACGAAGACCGGGCTCACAGGCCTGGCGTCGTCCGGATCCACGGTCTCCCCGCGCAGATCGTTGGCGATTTTCATCCGGCCTTCGCGCTGCAGAGGGTGACCGTACCACCCATCCACCTCGGGGTTGACGCTCCACACCGGGAGCGCGCCGGCGGCCAGCCAGTCGGGGTCTTTGGGTTCGATGAACACCATCTCCTGACGCGTGGGACGAATGTGCCGCGCCAGCCCCGGGACCAGCCTGCCGATCCACACTCCGGCCGCAACGACAACACGATCAAACGCAAGGGTGCGACCGTCAACCCGCACATACGCCGCCCCCGCATCTTCGGACACGTCCGTGACGGGCGTCTCCTCGCGGACCGCGACCCCGCCGGCGCGGGCCAGCCGGAGCAACCCGACCAAGGCCGCGCCGCTGGCGAGATAACCGCCCCAGGGATCGTACAGGCAGACGTCGCCTTCTTGGTAGGCAAATTGGGGATGCCGCACACGCGCGTCCTCGATCGAAAGAATCTCGATATCGGGATCCCGCGCGCGCAGAAACTGCCAGCTGTCGTGGATACGAAAGCCGGGACGGAAGCTCTGCTCGATCTGGAGCTGTCCCGTGCGAACGTAGATGCGTTCGGACAGCCGGCGGTCCCACTCCCGCCACCTGACCGCCGCCCGCTCCACGAGGTCCACGTACACGGCGTTGTGTCCGTACAGGCGGCGGATCGTCTTCGAGGTGTCGGTTGAACTGGCCCGCTCGTACGGCACGCGTCCCTGCTCGAATACCGTGACCGCATGGCCGCGCTCCCGGAGCGCGAGCGCCGCGGCAAGGCCAAAGATGCCGGCCCCGACGACGGCAATGTTCACGGCGCTCTCCGCAGTCCGCATGGGGGTGCTCGCTACGATGGAATGACCGGCAGCACGACGTGGGACGGGTGCGCGCGATCGAGGTAGACGGCGTTGTGTGCGACCACGCTCCACGTGTGCCGCCCCACAGGCTCGCCCGTGTTGGGATTCACGTCGAATCGCGGAAAGTTACTGCTGGACACGTCGAGCCGGATCCGGTGTCGCGCCTGGAACAGGTTGCTGGTCGGCGGCAGGGCGATGGTGACTCGCGACACGTCTCCCGGGGTCAACAATTGCTCGCGCTCCCAACCGTTCCGATACCGCGTCCGAATGATCGAGTCCACGAGGTTCAGGTGGTAGCCTTCAGGGTAATCCGCGCTCGGCGGGTACACATCGATCAGCTTCGCCGTGAAATCGGTGTCGACGGCCGACGAGGAGATCCAGAGGTGAACGACGATTGGCCCGGTGACCTCAATCCCGGCGGCGAGCGGGGGCGTTTGGAATACCAGGACGTCGGGCCGCTCGGCGAGGGCCGGATACGGGTAGCGGGCGGCGACGAGTCCCGGCCGTTCCTGCTGGTGCGCACCCCCAAGCGGCACGACGCTTCGCATCCGCGCGCGCGGCGTTATGTAGGCACGGTTCATCCCCTCGCCGGGGCGGACCATCTCAAAGAAGCCGGTGACGGCGCCGGCGATCGTGGGCACCGGGTGCCTCGGGTCGTGAAGAAAGCGCGCCGGCGGGTCGTCCGCGGTCGGCGCGTCGGGACTGAGACCTCCGCCACCCCGCAAGTAGTACGGCGTGTACCGCGTGCGGGCGAGCGGCCACCCGCGCTCGGTCCGCCACTGCCCCCCGTGGTAGAGGTGCCCGCCGGCCGTCTTCCGCCCATCCCCCCCGCCCATGACGAAAATGCGCACTGCGGGATCATCCTCGACGCCGTTTGGCATGTCTTTGAGCCACCGGTCGAACCACCGGAGCCGCTCCCGGTTGTATGTATCATCACCCCAGAGGGCGCTTGCGCCAAATTCCACATCGCCGGAGACGCTCTCCCCGGCGCCACGCATGGAATAGTGGGTCCAGGGGCCGATGATGAGCCGTTGCGGAGACGTGTTCTTCCTCGCCATCGCGGCGAAATAGCCGGTCATCGCGCCCGCAAACGGGTCGTACCACCCGCCGCTATAGACGCCCGGAACGTCCGCGTGGCGGTCGAAGTAGCGCTCCTGGTCGCAACTTTCCTGTTGCCAGAACTCATCGTACGC